>JAIMAN010000098.1 GCA_023511915.1 Armatimonadota bacterium | reverse complement strand
GCGGCGTCGCTCGCGCTGGTGTGGACGCTGGGCTACGGCTGGGGACGCAGCAGCAGCGCGAGCAACCCGATGCACACGGCAGGCGTCGGCACGCAAGGCAGTGTGGAGGTGATTGATCTTAGCGAGCCGCCCAAGCCCGAGTCTGCGCCGACCGAGCCAACCGCGCCGACTGAGCCGACGCCCAGTGCAGAGGTGGTCGTGCATGTGTCGGGCGCAGTGAAGCGAGCAGGGGTCTATCGCCTCGCGCCCGACAGCCGAGTCGCCGACGCCATCGAGCAGGCAGGCGGCGCAACCGAATACGCCGACCTCGACGCGCTCAACCTCGCCGAACCGCTGCAGGACGGGCAGAAAATTCATGTGCCGCGCAAGGGTGAGGTCAGCCTGCCTACCGTCGCAAGCGTCGTATCGTCGCGAACGCCTCGGAGCGCGCCACAAGCCGCTGTCGCCGCCACGCAGTTCCCCATCAACCTCAACACCGCCACCGCCGAGCAACTGGAATCCATCCCAGGCATCGGTCCCGTGCTGGCGCAGCGGATTATCGAGTACCGCCAGACGCGCGGCAGGTTCCAATCGGTCGACGAACTGCTGGAGGTGCGCGGGATTGGACCGAAGCGGCTGGAGAGCATGCGCCCGTATGTGACGGTCAGATAGGGGGCTACTCGCCCAGTACGCAAGTATGCGGGCGGTAGCCTGCACGCTCTGCCTCCTGCGCCGAGCGGAAGCGCGCCTGATTCTCTGGCTTGGGCAGGCTGCGGCAGTCGGGTCGGTGATACACCTTGCTGTTGCGGTTGCCGATGACCATGCCGACGATGGGTGCGGGCTTCGTTTGGGCAGTCGGCTGCGTCGGCGCGGCGCGCGTGGTCGCAATCTGCAGTTTCTTGTCCGCGCCAAGCCGCATCACGATGTCGCCGTGCAGGTCGGTGCGGTACACGTGCCTGCCCTGCAGCAGCGCGAGCGTCTCGCGATGGGGATGTCCGTAGCGGTTGCCCGCGCCGACAGGAATCACCGCGACGGTCGGGTTCACGCGATTCAGGAACGCGCGGTCGGTGCCGTTCTCTGCGCCGTGGTGGGCGACTTTCAGCACATCGGCGCGGAGGTTCGGGCGCGTCGTGTAAAGCCGCACGCGCCCCTCGCGCTCCAAGTCGCCTGTGAACAGGAAGCTGCCACCCGCTGCGTCGATGCGTAGCACGATACTGTTATTGTTCGGGTCGGAGCGCGTGCCTTTTAGCAGCGGCTCGCTCGGCGCTAGCACGCTGACGCGCACATTCGGCGCAGGTTCCAGCGTCAGCCCGCGCCGCACGACGCGGAACTTGGGACGCGCACCGTTGGGCGACCGAGCGCTCCGCACCGCCAGCAGAAAATCGCGGTACACGGGCGATTCGAACGGCATGCCGATGTCCCACACTTCCGCGACGGGGAAGGTCTTCAAAACCTGAATCAGCCCGCCGATGTGGTCGCTGTGCGGGTGCGTCGCCACAAGCCAGTCAATCTGCTGTACGCCCAGCCGACGCAGTTTGCCGACCAGCGCGACGCCTTCGCTGGTCTCCCCGCCGTCGATGAGCATCGTCTTGCCGTTGGGGAAGGTAATCAGTGCGCTGTCGCCCTGCCCGACATCCAAAAACGCGACCTGCTGCACGCCTTGCGGGGCAGGTTCCAGCGCGGTTGTTGGTGCAGGCGCAGCGGGCGCAGTCGCCGTGCGCTTCGGCGGCGCACTACAGCCCACGAACACCAATAGCAGAATAGTCAGCAGACCCAAGCGAACGCGCATCGTCGTATTAAACCCCATCGGCTACCCCGCGCGCCCTGTGGCGTTGGCGATGTGCAACGGCTGCAGCGCGGACGCCAGCACGCCGAAGCCAGGCGCGTAGAACACCGAGTCGGGCGCGCCCGACACCGAGACGCCCACCGCGTCGGTCAGGGTCTGCTCCAACTCCAGCAGCGTCGCGGGCTGAATCGCGTAGGGCAAGTGCGCCACCTCGCCGCGATAGAGTTCGCCACGACAGGCAGTGAACAGCGCGTACCGCTCCACCAGAAAATGCTCCAGCGTGTTCGGCTCCGTCTCGCGGGGCTCGCCGCTGAATTGGTAGCGCACGCGGGCATACGGACGCGGGCGCGTCTTACGGGTCGTGCTGTAAGCGATTTCGTTGGGCGCGGGCATCTCCCACCACATACGGGCATAGTAGTACGGCAACTTCCAGAGGCGTCGCGCGACCCACACGCCCAGCCGATGCGCCGCGTCAAGGCTGAAAAACCACACCCCGCGCTGCTCGCCGTAGCGTACATAGGTGCGGATGTTCGCTTCGGGGAAGTCGAGCAGTTTCGGGATGGGGGGTAGCCACACGGGGCGCACGCTCTCCATCACGAACGGCACAAAGCCGACCCACGCCGCGCCGTCGTAGGTGTCTATCTGCAGCGGCTCAGGAATCAGCGGGCGCAGATGCGACGCGGGCACGCGCCAATGCACGAACAGCAGGTGCTTCCAGCGCATGCTTAGCGCGGGACGCCACTCGTGTTCGCTCATCGGGGGCATTCCGTCTCGCTCAAGCGTAGCCATCGGCTCAGTTTGCCCCGCATTCGGGCAACAATCCAGTATACCCCTTCGACTGCCCACACCATCGGCGGCAGGCTGAGGGGGCGGGTAAGCCAGCCGTAGCCGAGTTGCTCGCCGATAAACAGCACGGCGCGCCCGCTGCGCAGCACGCGCCCGTCGGCGGTAATCACATGCACGCCGCGCCGCAGGGCTTGTGGCGAGACGCGCTGCAACAGTTCAGGCGGCGCGCTTTGGAACGGCGCGATACGGAACCGACCGTGCGCATCGCGCCGACGCAGCCGCGCCATCGACCACGCACAGAAGTCGCACGCGCCGTCCCACAGCACCCAATGTACGGAGGCATCCATCAGGGGTTAATACGCAAAAAGGGCTGGCGCGGTTGCCAGCCCTCCGTTGACCTCTTGCGATGTACGGCTTGTGAAGCGCGACTTAGCGCACGCGGCGGCGCAGCCCCATCAGACCCGCCAAGCCCGCGCCCAGCGCGATCAGGCTCGCAGGCTCGGGCACCCAGTCCTGCTCCACCAGTAGCAGCGACGCCGTGTCGAAGCCTGGCGCTGCGCCGCCAACGAACAGAACGAAGTTCTCGTAGACCGTCACATCGTTCGCAGGCTGGCTCAGCGTCACGGCGATGTTCTGGCTGAACGAGCCGTCGCTACCGCCGAAGCCCGAGCCGCTGATTATGCCGCTGTCTTCGTACAGAATCGCGTTGTCCGAGTTGCGCACGACCTTCTTCTGCCAGTTGATTTGGGCGCTTCCCTGAACGAACCCCGCAACGATGAAGTTGAAGCCCGTGAGCTGACCTGCAGGTCCAGGATTGGGCGCAATCGAGTAGGTCGCGCTGAAAGTACCATTGGTGAAGCTGGTGCCGTCGCCGACCAGAATCGGGTTCGGCACACCCGCAGCCGTTAGGAAAGTGATCTGTGGCAGTGGGTTGTTAATCACGACCACAGGCACATTCGTCGTCACCGCGCCAGGGTTCAGGACCCCTGAGCTGTTGATAATGGTAACCGTCCATGCGTGCGCTCCCGCAACCAGCGCCGCGCTCATCGCTACTGCATACAGTGTTCGTCGCATGATATCCTCCTTTGCAGCGTGTGTGGCTCTCACCTGCCGAACCCTCTGGGCAATCAGGAGTCGGCAACGAGCCAATTCCACCTACAGCAACTTTTGTGCCAAACGCCGTAGAATTTCGGGCATTTGGGGGCAGTTCGTGCCAATATGGAACAATCGGTGTGGGGAGGCTGTATGATGCTCTTTTTTGTGTGCATGGCGTGCGTATGTGCCTATCTGGGACTGCGGCTGCGCGACCGCTGGCTCTGGGTGAACGCGGCGTTGTTTGTGGGGTTGGCGGGCATGCCTTACTTCACGGGTGTCGCGCTCTGGGGCTGGTGGCTGGCAATCGGGCTTACGGCGTTGTGGGTGGCGCGGCGGGTTCCGACGCCTTGCCCTGCGCCCGCTCCACCGACTCCACCTGCCCATTACGCAGTCTGTAGACCGTATCACAGTAGCGCAGCATCAGAGGATCGTGCGTGACCAGCACGACCGCGCCGCTCCCGCGATGCTGTTCCAGCAGATCCAGCACATGCAGCCCTGTGGCTTGATCGAGCGCGGCGGTCGGCTCGTCGGCGAAGATGACCTCCGGTTCCATCAGCAGGGCGCGCGCCACACACGCCCGTTGACGCTCGCCGCCCGACAGCGCGGACGGGTAGCGGTGCGCCTTGTCTGCCAGCCCCAACTGCTCCAGCAGTCCCAGCGCACGCTCGCGGTAGGCGCGCACATCGGGCGCACCGACCACCACATTCTCCAGCACGGTCAGGTAGCCCAGCAGGTAGGGCTGCTGGAACACGAACCCGAACCGCTCGCGGCGCATCGCGCTGCGCTCGGCGTCCGACGCCTCCGTGTAGCACCGCCCGCGATAGCGCACCGCGCCGTGCGTGGGCAACTTCAGCCCGCTCAGCAGATACAGCAGCGAACTCTTGCCCGACCCTGACGGTCCGACAATCCCGACGAACTCGCTGGGGCGCACCTGCAGGCTCACCGAGTCGACGGCGCGCACCTCGCGCTCGCCATCGCGGTAAATCAGCGACGCGCCCTGCGCCTCAATCAGCACCGCTGGGTTCATGCTGTTTCGCCTGTCGGAGGGCGGTCAGCACCTCGTCGCCGTGCGCGGCGGGCTTGACCTTCGTGAACACCTGATGCACCGTGCCGTCGGGCGCAATCAGGTAAGTGATGCGATCCACGCCCCAGAACTCTTTACCGTACATGTGCTTTTTGCGCCACGCGCCGTATGCCTCGCTTACCGTGTGGTCGGTGTCCGCCAGCAGCGGGAACGGCAATTCATATTTATCGGCGAATTTGCGGTGGCTCTGCACATCGTCCGCGCTGACGCCCAGCACCACTGCGCCTTCGCGCATAAGGTCGGCATGCACATCACGGAACGAACACGCCTCCTGCGTGCAGCCGGGCGTCATATCTTTCGGATAGAAGTAGAGCACCACCCATCGCCCCCGATAGTCGCTTAGGCGCACCGTGTTACCCTGCTGATCGGCAAGGCTGAAATCGGGGGCGGCTGTACCACTCGTTAGGATAGCCATAGCACGCCAATTATACCGTCTGGTCGGGTATAATCGCGCTGCGCAATCGCGCGACAGGAGGCTAAACCAATGACACGAGTGTTTCGAGCAACGCTGCTAACGGCGTGCGCGCTGCTGAGTCTCAGCGCGGCAATCGCACAGGAATACACCCTCAAGTTGAATGTCAAAGAGGGCGATACCTTCAAGTACCGCATGTCGATGGAAATCGACTTCGGCGGTCAAAGCGTGCTGGCGACCACCACCATCACCAACAAGGTGCTGAAAGTCGAGGAGAACGGGAACATCCAGATGGAGTCGGCGTCGGGCGAGATGGTCATCAAGTTCGGCGACCAAGAGATGCCCCAGCCTGCGCCCCCCGCGACCAAGATGACCTTCAAGCCCAACGGCTCGGTCGCGAAAGTGGACGGCGGCGACGCCATGATGCAACAGATGAACGCCTCGCAGATGGTCTACCCCGAAAAGCCCGTCAAGGTCGGCGACAAGTGGAGCGAGACGGTCAAAAACCCCAACGGCGAACTCGCGATTGAGTACGAGTTGGTTGGCGTGGAGAAGGTCGGCGACACAGAAGCGGTCAAAATCAAAATGACGGCTCGCACGGTCAACGCCAAAGAAGGGGAAGGCTACAGCGCGGACGGCTTCACTTGGGTTGACCCCAAAACGGGCATGCTCGTCAAGACGGAAGCCCGCATCAAGGGCATGCAGGTCGAAGGCGCGCCGATGCCCATCGACGGCACGCTGAAGATGGAACTGGTGAAGTAATCCACTGTGCTTAGCCATCCACGCGCAGCAGGGGCGAACCTGCTGCGCGTCAGGTATAATCCCTCCGCGATGGCGACGCCGACAGCAACCGCCCAACCCAAACGCAAACCACGCACTAAACGGCAGGACACACCCCAACCCTGCCCAGAACCCATCGCCGCGTCGCTACAACGCCTGCAACAACTCAAACTACC
>JAIMAN010000097.1 GCA_023511915.1 Armatimonadota bacterium | reverse complement strand
AGGTCTGCCCAGCCCGCGTTGGTCGTCCACATCTTCTCGCCGTTGAGCAGGTAATACTTGCCGTCGGGCGAGAGGGTCGCTTTGGTGCGGGCGGAGAGCGGGTCGGAGCCGCAGTTCGCCTCGCTGAGGGAGAAGGCGGCAATCATCTCGCCCGTCGCCAGTTTGGGCAGGTACTTCTGCTTTTGTTCGGGCGTGCCGAAAAACAGAATCGGCAGCGTGCCGATGCCCACATGCGCGCCCCACGAGACGGCGAACGACGCCTGCAGGCTCATCCGCTCGGCAATCAGCGTGCTGGTCGTCTTGGGCAGGTTCAGCCCGCCGAACGCTTCGGGCAAGTCCGCACCCAACAAGCCGAGTTGCCCCGCCTTTTTGAGCAGGCTCACTGTTAGCCCTTCCTCTTGGTGTTCAATCGCGTCGTTGCGGGACTGCACCTCGCCGCGCACGAACTCTTCCGCGGCGTGCGCCAGCGCCAGATCCTCGGAAGTGAAGTCTTCGGGGGTGAACACCTGCGACGGCGCCACCGCTTTCAGCAGAAACTCGCCTCCACGCAAAGTGATGTCTCTCATGGCTGGTCTCCTTACACCCGTATTATACCCCGAATTTGACTCGTTGTTCGAAAACGCGCTCTACAGCACGAAGTGCCAGAACACTGCGCCGTAGGTGCGTTTGGGGGTGATTTCCGCGCCTACGGAGAAGCCGAGTCTAAGGCGCACGCCTGCAAACAGCGAGCCGCCGCGCGGGGTCAGCACGCCCGACACGAACAGCGTGCCGCGCGCGTCGGAGCGCCAGAAGTCTGTGCCGAGCGCGAGCCGAAAGTCGCGTCCCGCGCTGTAAATCGCGCCGATGCGTAGCGTCGGGGCAAGCACGCTGAGGTTGCCGTCAGGGTTGCGCCCCTCGAACCGCGCCTGCAGGTGCTGGCATACCAGCCGAAACAGCGGTCGTTGCACCAAGCCCCCGCCGAAGTGCCCCGTGTTGAGCCACAGCACCTTCGGGTTGCCCAGCACGCGGATGAGTTTCTCGGTGTCTTCGGTCGGCACGACGATATCGAAGCGCGCGCCAATCACGAAGGTCTTCTCGCCGTGTTCGGGCGTGAGCAGGTTCAGCGGCTCAATCGGCGCAAGTTCCTCGCGCAGGCGTTGTAGCGTGTACCCTTCGCGGCGCAGGCGCGCCCGCGCGCGGATCGCCAGTATCGAGTCCCACAGCACATGCGCCAAGTCCGCCCCGCCCAGAATCAGCACGGCGCTGTGCAGGCGCGGCTCGGACGCCAGTGCGGTCGCGCCCAGAATCGCGCCGAGACTGATGCCCACCAGCGCGATGCGGCCGGGGTCAACTTCAGGCTGGCGTTGCAGCCAGTCCACCGCGCGGCGCACATCCCAAGTCGCTTGGATACCCGCCTCGCGCAGCAGCGCAATATCGCCCGCCAAGATTAGGTCGCCGCTGCCGTAGTCTGGCGGCGTGCGCTGCATATGGTACGGTAGGGTCATCAGGAACACGGCGATGCCGTTCCGCGCCAGTTCACGCGCGAGTCCCATCTCCAGTTCGGGGCGGCGGATGCCCAGACTGTGCAGCAGCACGACGGTCGGCGCGCGCCCCGTGCGTTCGGCAGGCACGAGCCACCACGCATGCACCGTGTTGTTCGCGGGATACGGGCTACGGTACGCGCTGGGGAACTCCACACGATACTCCACATACCCCTCCTGCCGCACGCTAGAGACGAAACGGGACGGGAACACGGGGTCTAAGGGGGCGCGTAGGTCTTGGGCAAAACACAGGACGGGCAGGACTACCCCAAGCGATAGCAAGACTTTAATACCAATTGCCACACCAAACCTAACGAAAACGCGGGCGAACGAAGCCCCCTCCTTAAGGTTCCCCCTGCCCGCAGGGGCGACCGAACGGACGCATGGCTTGGTTCCCCTCGCGAAGCGAAGGAACCCGCCCCAGCCAACGGTTCCCCTCGCGAAGCGGGGGGAACCTAAAGGAGGGGGTAATCGGTAAACTTTGCCCATAATGCAGTTGGTATGACGCACGATATGACAACGGACAGGACATGCTGCACAAAGGCAAGGATTATGGTCAACTCCCTCCTTAAGGTTCCCCCTGCGGGCAGGGGGAACCGAGCGGGCGCATGGCTCGGTTCCCCTCGCGGAGCAGCTGACAAGGGTACATCGCTTGAGTTCGCTGTGTGCAGGAAGCGCACGCTTTTTTCGCCCTCACCCCCAGCCCCTCTCCCACAGCGTGGGAGAGGGGGGTAGGGGCGCACGGCGGTGCGCCCAGCAGCGCGTT
This sequence comes from Armatimonadota bacterium, assembly GCA_023511915.1. Lineage (GTDB taxonomy): Bacteria > Armatimonadota > Fimbriimonadia > Fimbriimonadales > GBS-DC > GBS-DC. The sequence goes on along the minus strand of JAIMAN010000097.1, from coordinate 3,857 downwards.
CCCCCTCGCCCGCCTGCGGGAGAGGGGGACAAAGGGGGTGAGGGCAATAACGCGCGTCTAGCTCACGGCGATGGCGCAAGGAAAATCGTACTTGCCCCAGAGATTTGGTACCTGAAGGCTGTACCCTTATCAGCCGCGAAGCAGAGGGAACCTCGAGGAGGGGGGCAACAATCCTAAGAATTGGCATCACCGCTTGCCCTCCTGCGGGGCGCGGTTGAGCCAGGCGCGTGCGACGACCACGAGCGTGAGCGTCAGCGTCAGCGCGTACAGCGCCATCCCGACGCGCGCGAGTGCATTCGCCGTCGCTGCGTCCGCCCAGTACCCCAGATAGAACGCCAGCAGCGCGCACACCAGCCAGCCCGCCGCTACGAAGTCGCGCATCGCGTCAGAGCCTCCCGTATCGCCTCCGTCGGGATATTCGGTATAAGGCGCGCGTTCCCTATCGCCTCCAGCAGTACGATGCTCAGCGAGTCGCCCGCGCGCTTTTTGTCGTGGCGCATGTGTGTTAGGAGCGTGTCGGCGTCCACACCTGCAGGCAGTCGGGTTGGTAAGCCCGCTTGAGCAATCGTCTCGCGCAGTTCGTCGGCGACTTCCGGCGGGGTGACGCCCAGTGTGCGCCCGATTTCGGCTTCAGCGACCATGCCTGCGGCGATGGCTTCGCCGTGCAGCCAGTCCTGATAGCCCAGCGCGGCTTCAATCGCATGCCCGACCGTGTGCCCGAAGTTCAGCAACGCGCGCCTGCCCGACAGGTCGCGCTCGTCGTCCGACACCACCTGCGCCTTGAGCGATATGCAGCGGGCTATCGGCAGCGTCCAGTAATCGGGGGCTTTGCGTACCCTTCGCGCTCCAAGCACGCCTTGCCCCAGCATCGTCTGCAGGCGACGCCACAGCCCGACCTGCAGCGCCGCGCCGTACTTGAGCATCTCGGCGAAGCCGTTGCGCCAGTGGCGAAGCGGCAGCGTGCGCAGCGTTTCAGGGTCAACCAGCGTCATCAGGGGCTGGTGGAACGCGCCCACTAGATTTTTGCCCTGCGGCAGGTCTACCGCCACCTTGCCGCCGACGCTGGAGTCGACCTGCGCCAGCAGTGTGGTCGGGATTTGCACATACGGAATCCCCCGCATGTAGGTTGCCGCCACGAACCCGCCTAAGTCGCCCAGCACGCCCCCGCCGACGATCACGAGCAAACTACTACGGTCGCACCCCGCCTCCAGCAGTTGCGCATACAGCCGTTCCGCCGCGCGCAGCGACTTCACGCGCTCGCCCGACGGGAGCGTTATCAGATGTGCGGGCACGCCATTTTGGGTGAACCCAGCGAGCAGTGGGTCGGCATAGCCCCGCAACTTGGGGTGTGTTAGGATAGCGACACGGGTCGGCTGAGTGCGCTGCCTGATGGCTTGCACGGCGCTTGTCATCACGCCGGGTGCAACCTGCACAGGATACTCATGCGGCTGGTTGGGCAGCACGGAGATGATGAGCGGCGCGTCGGGCGTCGGCTTGAACGCTCGCACAATCGCGTCGGCGACCTCTTCTGGACGAAGCGCGTCGGTTTCGATGACCCAGTCCGCCTCTTGGTACAGCGGCTCCCGCTGCTGCGCAATCGCCAGCAGCGTTTCGTAGGGCGACTCCGTACGCAGCAGGGGTCGGTCGGTCGTGTGCTGGAGGCGTCGCCACAGCGTTTCGGGCGACGCGCGCAGGTAGATGACCCATCCCCGATGACGCATTAGCCTGCGATTGCGCTCGTTTAGCACTACCCCCCCACCCGTGGCAATCACGCTGCGCGGCACAAAGATTGTCTGGGTGAGCATTTCGCACTCTAATTCGCGAAAGGCTTGCTCGCCTTGCTGGGCAAACAGGTTAGCGATGGTCTCTCCTGTTGCCTGTTCAATCTGCTGATCGAGGTCGTAGAAGGGCAGTTGCAGCCGTTGAGCCACCAACCTGCCCACGCTGGTCTTGCCGCTGCCCATGGCGCCGACCAAGTAGAGATGGCGTATCATATGAATCGAGACTGCAGGAATGCATGGCGCATCCCTGCAGTCGGTATCACGAGAACTGCCTACATACTACGGCGAGAGCGCCCCCATGCCTTCCTCTTCATCCAGGATGGTCGCTGTGACGAAGATGAGCAGCTCGTTTTCTACAATCGCGCGGTCGCGGCTGCGGAAGAACTGCCCAATCACAGGCAGATCGCTCAGCAGCGGCACTTTCGTCGTGGCGCTGTTGTCGCTGCGTGTCACCAGTCCGCCCAGCACCATCGTTTCACCGTTGCGGATGCGCCGCACGGTGAACACAAACTGCGTATCAAAGCGCGGCAGATCCCGCGCGCCCACGCGCACTCGACCGACAGTGGAGACCTGCGGGAACAGCGCCAGAGTTATCGTACCGTCCGCATTGATGCGAGGCGTCACGGTCAGCTGGGTCGGCACAGGGATAGGGATAGGCTGTGTGAAAGTCGTCGGCTGACCCGCCTGGTTAAACACGATGAACTGCTGTTCGATGTAGTCGGTGGTCGAGAACACAACGGTCGCGGGGCTGTTGTTTTGGGTGACGACAATCGGCGCGTTGACCACACGCCCGCGTCCCTGACTGAGCTGCGCCCGCAGGTTCGCCACAAGGTTACCTGACGCATAGTTGACGAAGATGGGCGCAGAGCGGTCGGCTAACCCTACCGTGCCCGTTTGCAGGTTCACACGCGCGAGATTCCAGTCGATGCCGAACTTCTCGGCGTCGTTGCGCGTGACGGTGACGAACTCGGCGCGAATCAGCACTTGCTTGGGCGCGATGTCCAAGAAGCGCAGGATGCGACGGATGAACTCGATGGCTTCAGGCGTGCCGCGCACGATCAACGAGTTGTCGATGTCGTTCGCCACGATGCCGTCCAGTCCTTCGGGAATCAGGATGCCTGCTTGCCCGCCTGCGCCGAACTGTCCGCCGAAGCCGCCCCCGCCGGGCTGACCGCCGCCGAAGCCGCCCCCGCCGGGCTGACCGCCGAAACCGCCCGGTTGACCGCCGAAACCGCCCAGACCGCCGCCGCGCCCGCGCTGCCCTTCACCTGGCTCTTGTAGCGCCTCATTCGGGTTCGCCACAGGCGTGTTGTTGTAGGGAATCGACGGATTGCCGTCCACGCGGAAGGGCACACTGGGCGGCACAGGAACTTGCATGCCTGGCGCACTCTGCGTAATCGTGCGGTTCACAAAGTCGCGCAGCTCCGCAAACGGGTCGTCGGTCATCATCTCGGTCTTGATGATGCGCACGATGTCCGACGCACGGCTATAGCGCAACGGGATGCGCTCGGTCACCACCAGTGGCTTTTGTACCTCTGCTGGGGGTGTGATTGTCGCTGGCGCGGGCGCCTCGATGGGCTTCGCACGCGCCGGACCAATCACATACACGCCGTTCGCCTCCTTCCGATAAGTCGCGCCCGCCGATTGACAGATGTAGCCCAAGACCTGCTCAAACGGCTTCTGGTCGATTTTGATGAAGCTGATGCGCTTGTATTGCTCTTCGGTCGGCTCGAAAACAACCTCTGCCTTCACCTGCTGCGCAATCGCTTTGACCGCCGTGATCAGGTCAGCGTCCATCAGGTATATCGAGACAAGGTAGTCATCGTTCGCCCATGCCGACAGGCGCATGCTGCCTGTCAGCAAGGTCGCCACAATCAGGCTCCAGATTCCTTTTCTCATTCGCAAGATCCTCCTCCGTGATACTTGACAGGGGCTGCGCGAAGTCAGCCCCCTGAACTCAAGGGTGTGGACAGCATTAGCGTCCGAAGCCGCCGCCGCCGAAACCGCCGCCGCCAAAGCCGCCGCCGCCAAAACCGCCGCCAAAACCGCCGCCACGGAAGCCACCACCGCCAAAAC
>JAIMAN010000021.1 GCA_023511915.1 Armatimonadota bacterium | reverse complement strand
GTCGAGGTCATCAACGCGCTGATTCTCTCCAGCACGCGCAACCAGCCCGTGTCGATTCCCGTTGACCGCGCCGCCTACGACGCGCTACTGACTGAACTCAAGGCGCACTCTAAGCCCAAAACCCGCATCCGCGAACAGCGCGTCACCGACCCAAACCTGATTCGATGAGGCGTTGGGTATGATTTTTGACTGACGAGGTGGCAAACGATGATGACGCATACGGAGTTCCTCACGACGAGCCCGCGGGGGCTGAACCGCGAACACCCCGCGCTGAAGATGTTCCAGAAAGCCAAAAAGTTAGGCGTCTGGGACCCCGCCGCGATTGATCTCACGCAAGACCGCGCCGACTGGCAGACCTTCACCGACGAGCAGAAAGACGCCACCCTGCGCCTGATTGCGCTGTTCCAGGCAGGCGAGGAGAGCGTGACGCTGGATTTGCTGCCCCTGATTCAGGTCATCGCCCGCGAGGGACGCCTCGAAGAGGAGATGTTCCTGACCTCGTTCCTGTTCGAGGAAGCCAAGCATGTGGAGTTTATGAACCGCTTCCTGACGGAGGTCGCGGGCGTGCGCGGGGAAGACCTCTCGCGCTACCATTCGCCGTCCTACCGCAAGATTTTCTACGAGGCGCTGCCGCAGGCGATGCACCGCCTCACCTACGACGACTCGCCGATTGCCCAAGCGGAAGCGTCCGTGACCTACAACATGATTGTGGAAGGCGTGCTGGCGGAGACGGGCTACTACGGCTTCTTTCAGGCGTACAAGCGGCAGCAACGGATGCCTGGCTTGGTGCAGGGCATCGGCAAGATGATGCAGGACGAGTCGCGCCACATCGCCTTCGGGGTGTACCTGCTTTCGCGCCTGATTGCCGAGCATGGCGACCCCGTCTGGAACGCCATTCAGGAGCGCATGAACGACCTGCTGCCCTACGCGCTGGGCGTGGTGCAGGAGGTGTTCGAGCCGTATGAGCCGAACATGCCCTTCGGGCTGGACAAGGAGGAGTTTCTGGGCTACGCGATGAACCAGTTCATGCGGCGGGATAATCGGCTGGCGCGGGCGCGGAGCCTGACGCTGGAGCAACTCTACCGCGAGACCGAGGAAGCCGAAGCGGAGGCTGCCGAACTGACCCGCGCGATTGTGGCAGGGTAGGGGTATGCCGACCGAAACGAAACGCGCGTGGGTCACCGTCGTCGGCTGGAGCCCGATGGCGGTTGTGAACACGCTGTGGCAGGCGTGCGAGCAGGGCGTCGTGCCCACGCACATCTACCTGCTGGGGTCGCTGGAGCAACCGCAGGTGCAGCGCAGCCTCGAGGAGGTCACGCGCTACCTGCGCGCCATCCTGCCCGAATTCGGTGTGCCGAACCCCGTCATCGAAACGCGCCGTATCGACGAGGATGACCTCGCTGGGTTCCGTCAGACGCTCAACCGAGCGCTGCTTGATGCGCGACGCCAGTGCCAGCAAGTCGTGCTGGACATCACGGCAGGCAGGAAATACATGTCCGCGTTTGGGTTGGCGCTGGGTCGGCGAGCCGACCTCAACTTGGAGCGCCTCTACTACAACCACTTGTACGAGCGACGCTACGAGCATGTGCCCCACCCGCTTATCCCGCGCTGGCAGCAACGACTCTACAACCTTCTGGAGATTGTGTGAGCGATGGTACTCGTCCCGCAACGCTACATGATGGCGCTGCTGAACCTGCTGGGCGACCGCGTGCAGGTCGATGCGCCCCTACTGCAGCACGCAACGCTGTTCACGGTAGACCTTGCCCAAGCGACGGCGCACATCGAGGGGATTATTGACTCTACGACATACCACGCACGATACAAGCAGGTTAAAGAGCAGGTGCAGGCTGCTCTGCCTAACGACACGGCGGTAAAGGTGATGGCGGAGGTACCCGACCATAACCGCCTGTGCGAGGCGTTCCGCGTAGCGGGGATTGTATCCCCTGAGAATCTGGGCGAGCTGGAGCGGGCTCTGGAGCAGGCGCGCGCGTCGAACCCCGCGCGCGGGGGCGACATCTACTACTTCGCGTTCGACAACAACGCCCTGCGCAACCGCCTCTACTCGCTGTACCTCAAGCCCGCCCAACGCGGTCGCCCCGAGCCGAACATGCTGCTCTCACGAGCCGTCTACGACGAGTTAGACCTGTGCAAAGGCAAAATACTCTCCAAATTCTTGGAGGCGTTTAACTCCGCGTTCCCATCGCTCGGTGTCAGGCAGCTTTTCGGCAATCAAAATCGCCTCGAAGACCGCCTGCGCCTACTTGCGCGCCGTGAGTGGGACAAAATACTCCAATCAAGCGCCTATGACGTCGTCAAAGCAGGGCGAAAGTCCGACCCAGACGGACCGATTATTCGGTCTTATGCGCAATTCGCCGCCACTGCGGGGCGCAAGGTCGTCGTGCTGAGTTCCGACAACGAATTCATCCTGCGCTGTGGGGGTCGTCCCAACTTGATTCCGCAGCTGGTGCGCTACCGATTGGAGATAGACGAAGCGTACAAAGCTGACTGGGAGGCGGTCAGCTGGCTGCTGTATCATCTGGCGGTGGTCTATGGGCGGTTAGACCTGCGCCGTGTCGACGGGGTGATTGTGCGAGTCTACGGCGTGTGGCAGGGCAAGGGCGCGTCCGACTGGGACGACGAGCGGCTCAAAATCACGGTGGAGCCAAGCAACGCGCCGCTGGAGCAAGCCCTGCAGCGCACGATGCGCATCCTGCAGGCGGTAGGAAACCCGTAGCACGCGCCGAACACTGCGCTGGAGGACTACCGATGAAGGTTATCGCAATCTTACCCCCTTCGGAACAGGTACAGGCGCAGGTCGCGATGGTGCGTGCGCTCTTTTCGGGGCACACGGTGGAGCTGGCGACGAACGCCGCCGAGCTGGAGCCGCACTTGCCCGACGCGGAGGTGCTGATTTCCACCGCGTTCACCCCGCTCACCCGCGCGATGTTGCAGGCTGCGCCGCGCCTGCGCTTCATTCAGGTCGCGGGCGTCGGCGTTGACCATGTGGACTTGGACGCCGCGCGCGAGTTGGGCGTCACGGTCGCCGCCGTCACGGGCGCGAACACGGTCAGCGTCGCCGAGCATGTCGTGATGGTTGCGCTTGCGCTTATCAAGGGCTTAATCCCCGCGCACAACCAGCTGGCGCAGGGGCAGTGGTCGCTGCCGCAGTGGATTGCGCACGCGCGGGACATTCAGGGCAAGACGCTGGGGATTGTGGGCATGGGGCGCATCGGGCGCGAAGTGGCGGCGCGCATGCTGCCCTTCGGCGTGACCACCTTCTACTACGACATCCAGCCGCTACCCCCAGAGCAGGAGGAGTCGCTGGGGGTCACCTATCTGGAGCTGGACGCGCTGCTGCCCGAATGCGACATCCTCACGCTGCATATGCCGCTCACCCCACAGACGCGCGGGCTGTTCGGGCGCGAGCGGCTGCTGGCGATGAAGCGGGGCGCGTTCCTGATTAACACCGCGCGGGCGGAGCTGGTCGACGAGGGCGCGCTGGTGGAGGCGTTGCAGGGGCATTTGGGCGGCGCGGCAATCGATGTGTTCGCGCAGGAGCCGCCCCCGCCCGACCACCCGCTGCTGCGCCTGCCGAATGTCATTCTCACGCCGCACGGCGCGGGCGTCACGCAGGAGGCGCAGCAGCGCATCGCGCAGGGCGTCATCCAGAATGTGCTGCGCTTTCTGGAGGGCAGACCGCTCGCCGATGTGGTCGTGCAAGGCACACGGTAAGCGAACAGGGCGCGCGGTAAGCGAGCAGGGCGCACCGCCGTGCGCCCCTACGATACCCGCCCGCTCAGCAACAGTCGCTGTCCACCGCTCGAGCCTGGCGTCGCCACATACGCCGACGGGTCGTACTCTGCGTAAGATTCCGTCGGTAGTGTGTCCAACACATTAATCGCGTGCGCTGCAGCCTCCGCCGCGTTGGCATGGGTCTCAGCGATCCATTCGATGCGCTCGGCAGATGTGCCGCGAATGGCGTCGCGCACGCCATGCACATAATGCTCCCGATCGAATAACGAGTCGGTGGAGGGTTGTCTTTGCCAGACACGCCCAGCCCACTCCGCCCGTTCCCGATACGAATCGATTTCGCGTCGCGTCTGGTTCGCCTCGTCCACGCGGTCGATCCAGCGTCCGATCCAACTTGGCTCACGCTGGAACGGCGAGACTGCCGCGCGAGACGCCACGCGCACGCCTCCCGCGCTCGAGGCGCGTTTCTCGGTCGCGAACAGCCAGCCGTTCACCTCCGCAGTATGCTCCTTGCTCAAATCAGGTCGCTCGAAGCGGACAGCTGTGAAGCGATACGCTAACCAGCGCGGCTCGCGTGGACAGCGCCACGGTTCGACCGTGTCGTCGTACTGCACGCTTATGCGCCACTGCCCTGCCGATTCGAGCGACTCGATGCGCCCGCGCGCGTCGTAGCGCGCCTCAATCGGACGGGGAACCCACAGTAGGACTCGGGTGCGTGCGAAGCCGTTCGGTTCGAACCGCAGGAAGTGCCGCCCCTTCGGGTCCCAGTACCAGTGGCGCGGCTCCACCAGAATCTTGTCCTTCGGGTCGAACGGGCGCATCACCAGTTGCTCCAGTTCTTGGTAGCTGCGCGCGCCTTCGGTGAGGAAGCGTCGCACGCGGTTTTCGAGGTCCAGCAGCGGGCGCAACGCGTTGCGCACTTGGGGCAGCAGTCGGCGCATGACCTCATCGCGCAGCGCGTCGACGCCGTGCCCGTCCAGTTCGCGGATTTCGGCGGCGGTGAGCAGTTTCTCAGCGGCGGCGCGGGCGCGCCCCTTGAGCGCGGACGGCTTCACGCGCGAGAGCAGCCCCCACACGAGCATCTGTACATCGCTCTGCTCAAGGTCGGCGCGGTCGGCGTACCGCTGCATCAGCTTCTGGAAGACACCCGCCACGCGCCCTTTGTACGGCGCAGGCAGGTAGCCCAATGCCTTGTGGGGCGCATAGGTGGCGAACCTGCCGCAGAACGAGTGGAGCGTAACTTCGTACAGCCCTGTCTCAAGCCGCCACGCGCCGTTAGGCTGCCGCTCGCGCGAATGCAGAAACCGAAAGCGCGTCGGCTGAAAGGCGTCCAGACAGCGCAACGGCATCGGCGCGTCCGCCATCGAGGTGGTCAGCGGCTCGGCGTCGGGCGAGAACAGGCTCTCGAGGCGCGGCAGCCGCTGACCCACATCGGGCAGACGGGGCAACTGCTGCGCCATTATTGCCCCTCCTGCACCGTGGGCTCCTTGAGAAAGATGCGGAAGCCCCGAAGCGCAGGCTTGCCGCCCCGCGAGCGGAACTGAACCAGCAGCTTGTCGGGCTGCCCCACCTCTGAGAGCTGGTTGTTCGGGTCGCCAAACTTCAGCTCCGCCGTGAAGCCGTCCGCCCGCACCATCGAGCGGTACTTCTGCTGGAAGCTGCTATCGGCGTAACTGAGCTGGTTGCCCGCGTCATCGAGCAACAGCACCTTGTCCAGCCCGCTCCCGAACAGCGAAATCGTGTTCGGGGTCAGGTTTCGGAACTCCACCGTCGCCGTGAAGCCCTGCCCGCGCCCGAAGGGGTTCTGGGCAGGCTCCACTTTGGAGACGCGCACGCGCCAAGTGCCGTTGCTGAGCCACTCGCCGATGCGCCCCTCAATCATATCGCCTTGCAGTCGCCCGCGCAGCGGCTCGAACTGGATATCGAGCCGATTGCCCGATTGCGACACCACCGCGCCCGCCTCGCGCAACGCGGCGACCGAGACATAGACCTTGTTGTTGGAGACCAGCACCTCTTTGGTCTCCTTGCCGTTGATGAAGACCTGTGCGCGTTGGAACGCTATCAACGCGCCCATCGAAGACGCTACGCCTACAATTAGCCAAACGATTCTGTTCCGCATCAGATCGCCTCCCAGTAGAATTATTGGTAAAAAACGCTGTGTTCGCCAGCCTATGGCGGTTGTACGCCAAGATAGCCGAACTGTCCCTCGGCGCAGGCGCGTCCCTATACGCCCCTCTCCCGCCGCAAGCAGGAGAGGGGCTGGGGTGAGGGTTAGCACCCACTCCCGAAGTTGAACAACACGGTCAGCAGGTCGGCGTCGTCTACTGTGCCGTCGCAGTTCAGGTCGGCAGGGTTCAAGCCCGTCGCCCCGAAGTTGAACAGCACCGCGAGCAGGTCGGCATCGTCCACACAGCCGTTGCCGTCCACATCGCCGTTGGAGAGAATGCACGGCGTGAACCAGAAGCCGCCTGTGAGGCTGAACGCGCCGCCCGTGAGCGGATTGCTGGCGTCGGGCTGCCCGACCGTGCCGCCGAGGTTGAAGGTTCCGCCTGTGGCGAAGGTAATCCCGCCGCCGTCGATCGTCCACCAGGTTAGGTCATAGCCGCCGCCCGATTGGGCGCGTGCGTCGCTCGCAAGCAGCGTTGCTGCCGTCAGGATCGTCAGTGTCAGTAGCCATGTTCGCATGATATGCCTCCTTCTGTTTCGGTTGGTGGGGGGCAGACCTCGGGGGCTGCCCCCTGCGTGATGTGTGGGTTAAGGCGCGCCGATGCGCACGACGCCCGAGGCGCCGCTGCGCTCCAAGCGCATCGGACGCCAGACGCGGAACCGCTCGTTGTAGTTGCCAGGCACGATGCGCACCGTGCCGTTGCTGGGCACGCAGAAGGTGCCCTCATACACGGTGTTGAACGGGTTCGCCGCCGTGCCGCGCTCGGCACTGCCGTCGTTGCCAGGGTCGCCTGCAACCGCGCGGTTCACAAAGGTCGGGTTCGCCATCTCGAAGATGTACCAGCGCAGCTCAGGGAAGCCAATATCCAAGCGACCGTACCACCCATCGTTCGCGCACGGACCGCCAGACCCGTCCCCGTCGGTATCGGTAGCGCAAGACAACGTCCCGCGCACCCGACGACTGGCGTCATACACGGGCGACCCCGACGCCCCCGCCGAAGTGCGAAAAGCCGCCCAGTACGTGTAGAACGAAGAGGCGCCCAAACAACCGGAGTCCGTGGTCTTCGTGCCGAACTGGATGCGTTTGGGCAGGAGCGCGGGGTGGTTGATGCTGGTCGCTGTACTCCAGTTAGACCAGTAGCCCGAATCCCAGCCCACGAAGCTGTCCGACCTTGAAGGGGCATACAGCCCCATCAGCGTCCACTCGGAACTGAAGTCGGTCTTGAGCAGGAGCGCGCCGTCGTTGCGCGGCAGGGTGTTGAGGTTCGGCGGGTTCTTGCCGTTGCAGGTCTGGCTCTCGTAGAACCAGATGACCACCACGCCGTTGGCTTCGGCTTGGGTCTGGATGCAGTGGCGCGCCGTCAGCATAATCGGGCAAAAGTCTGTGCCCGTGCGGTTGATGAGCGCGCCTGTGCAGCCTGTGGTGCCCGTCAAGCGCCCAATCGCGCGCCCTTCAATCGAGTTTGCCCACGCGGGATAACAGGTCAGATCCGTGTGGCAATCGCCCGACTGGGGATAAAAGTCGGAGCCATAGAAGTCCGCGTAGCAGTAGAACGCGCCCACGATGCGCGGGAGCGTCTTCGGCGGGGTCGTGTAGCCTGGCGGTAAGTAGAACTCCAGTCCAATCGTGTCGCCGAAGATAATCGTTGACCACCAAGTGCCGTCTTCGTTGAGAATCGGCGCGGTGTAGGGACCGAACGCCGACATTGTCACAGGGTCATACACTCGCAGTTCCAGCGGTCCGAGGTCGGTCATAATCACGCGCAGGGCAGTGGCGTTTCGCGAGTGGAGTTCGATGCGCTTGATGCGTCCGCCGTCGGGCTGTGTGTGCCACGGCGCACGTTCAAAGATGCCCTGCGGCACATCCCCGACATACCCGATGGGCATCGTTGCAGGGGCGGGGACGCCCACGCGGTCAGGTTGACGGTCGTCGGGCGGGGCGACGGTTTCGGGCAGGACGAGTTTCGTCGGCGGGGCTTTGGGGGCGCGGATGGTGGTGGGCAGTTGGTGCATGCGCAGCCGCTGGAGCAGGTCGTCGGGCATCGTTGCGCCGTCAATCGCGGGGCGCTCCTCAAGGTCGTCTTCGGGCGCTTGGGCGTGCCCGATGCAGAGGCTCACGAGCAAGCCCAACACCCAGCGTGTCCATCGGTATTGTTGTGTCATCACACGCCTCCTTATTGCAGGTTCACGAGCACGAGTACCATGCCCGTCTTGCCCTTCTCAAGGCGGGTCATCGCCTTGCCAATCACGGCGCCGTGCGCGCGGGTGGGGTCGCTCGCTTTCATCGCGTGTCCGGGCGTGTCGGATGTGGTCAGCAGGTTGCCCGGCTCGATGGCTTCGTGGGTGGCGTCGGCGTAGACCCACACGCGCCCGCTCATCGCGATTGGGGTGTGGTTCTCGCTGCCTTCGAGGTTGCCCAAGACGATGCCTTTGGACAGCCCGTTCGCGCCCGCCACGACGCCCGCCACGCGCGTGTTGTACGCGCCCCGCGCCTTGCGCAGTTGTCCAGGGTTGTCGGGGTCGATCTCCACGACCGTGCCTGGTTCCAGAGTCTCGGTGGTGGGGAATTTCTCCGCGAGGTCTGCGCCCGTGATTTCCAGCACCTTGACCGCGACTGTGCCGTCGCCGTGAATGCTCATGATGTCGCCTGCCGCGCTGTTCCAGAAGTTGAGGCGGTCGTAGGCGACGGCGGAGCCGATCGCGCCCGCGATATGCCACTTGCGCGCGGTGTTGGTGTTCGTGAACTCCAAGCGGGCGAACTCGGCTTCGGACTCGTGTAGGCACAAGGTGGCGTTGGTGGTGCTGCTGTTGTATTCGATACGCATGCGCCCTATAAAGTAGCCGCCGTATCCGTCTGGGCTGGCGGAGCGTCCAAAGACGCCAATCCCGTCGCCCGACGCGCCGCTGGCGTTGCCGTACACCGCGCGTCCAGAGGTCGCGTTTAGGACTGAGTAGACGCCCCAGCTCCCCGAGCCGCCCGTTTGCACCCAGACGCCGTCGGCAACGTTGCCCGTGTTCGAGTTGACGATATTCAGCAGTCGCGCGTTGCGGTCGCCAACTACATTCAACAGGTAGGCAGGGCTGGTGGTTCCAATTCCCACATTGCCCGTATTGGTGTTGTGGATATTGGCGCCGCTGATCGCCCAGGCGCTTGCGCCTGCAGGCAGCGCTTGCCACGAGGCGTTCCCGCTGGCGTCGCTGGTCAGCACGCGCCCCGCCGCCGCGCCCGCAGGGATCTGAAGACCCTGAGGCGCCCCAAGCCCCACGCGCAGCACCGTCGTGCCGTTGCTCAGAAAATGGAAGCTATCGTCCGTGTCGCGGTACTGCAAGCCCCAGTTGCTGAACGCAGGCGAGTGGGTAATCACCATGCGATCGGGGTTGCTGGTACCCGATTGGAACATGTTGAGCTGGGTCGCCGTGTTGGCATACGGGGTCGCGCCGATACGCACGCGTGGGGTGAGCGTCGTCGCACCGACTTGGATTTCCAGGAACCGATCCGCGCCTGTCCAGACGGATACAGGCGGGTTCAGTTGCACCGTGAACAGCCCGTTGGCAACATTCACGGTCAGCGCGCCCGAATCCCAGAGCGCGGTTCCGCCCGTGAGCGCGCCGTAGATGCGGAACTGCATCGATTGGGACGGGTTATTCAGGGGCGCGCCGCCTTGGCGCAGGTAGCCCTGATAAGTGAACGGCTGAGACACGCCTTGCGCGTGAACGCCTGCAAGGGTCGAGAGCGCAACCAGTGCGCTGAGTCCCGAAACTACAAACCATCGTTTCATTCCATCAGACCTCCTATGGGAAGTATCCCGCCTCTATTATCCATAGGGGGTCTTACGAGAGTCTTAAAAAATGGGGGGTTTAATGGGACTTTGGTCTTAATTTGGGGTTTTTGGGGGGGAAATTGGCAGTTGCGCTTTCAGGGCGTAGCAGCGTTCGAGGGCGATACGGCGTCCCATCGCTTCGTTGAGGTGGATGGCGGCGTCGAGGGCGTCGTGGGCGCGGGCGGTCTCGCCTGCAATAGCGAATGCGGCGGCGAGGTAGTAGAGCGTGTTCGCACGCCAAGGCGGGAGGTCTTGCGATTCCCAGAAGCGCAGGCAGGCGTGCAAGCCGTTGATGGCTTCGGCGTCGGGCGCGGTCATACCGCGGATGCCGTAATAGTGGGTCTTGCTAAAGTGCAGGCGGTAGGCGTCGTCTTGTCGGGCGCGTTGGTCGAGCGCGTGTTGGGCGTAGCGGCGCGCGGCGGTCAGGTCGCCCATCTCCAGCGCGACGGTCGCCGCCAAGTCCCACGCGCTGGCAGCCTCGTGCGGGCGCTGCGCCATCTCCTGCTGGGCGGTCAGCTCCAGCGCGAGGCGCAGCGCGTCGGCGTATCGCCCCTGATGGCGATACAGCATCCCGTGCAGCCACTGGATGCTCTCCGAGTGGCGTCCAAGTTGCGCGTCGAGCGCGTAGAGTTCGGCAATCAGCGATTCCGCCGAGTCGAGTGCGCCCTGCTGGATGTCGATGTATGTGCGGGTGTAGAGCATCGCCAGCAGGCGCGTCTGCGAGCCTAACAGTCGCGCGAGCGTTTCGGCTTCGCGCAGGTACGCCCGCGCCCGCTCGTACTCGCCGCGAAAGTAGAGCGGCTCCAGCAGCGCGTCAATCGCGTCCAGCAGCAGCAGCGGGTCGCCCTGCGCGTGCGCGAACTGCACCGCCTGTTCGCGCCATTCGGCGGTGTGGCGTTCAGGAAAAAGGTAGCCCGCCAGGTAGTGAATCGCCAGATGCAAACGCGGCTCGTGTGGGCACGGGTAGTACGCCCACAGCCGCTCCCAGTGGGCATTCACCGTGTCCATCGCGCGCGCGGTGAAGGCGGTCTGCACCGTCCAGTAGAGCGCCCAGCCGCGCGTGGCGTCGTCGACGGGCGCGTCGGGCGATTCGGCGAGTGCGAGCGCGCGGCGCGCCCATGCGCGGCTCGCCTCGAACGACTCCAGATGGAAGTGCAGGCGTGCGAGCAGGCACATCGCGCGGCAGAGCGCGTCGGGCGGGGCGTCGGCGGCTTGCACGCGCGCGAGCGACTCACGCGCCCACGACGCCGCGGGACGCAACAGCAGGTAGCGCGCCCCATGCTCAAACAGCGTCAGCAGTGCGCCCGTCTGCCCCTGCTCGTGCAGGAACTCCAGCGTCTCGCGCAGCAGCTCCTTGTGGTCGTCCCAGAAAGCGAGCCAATCGGGGAGTTGCGCCGTGTGGCTTTGGGCAGCGCGCGTCGCCGCCTGCGCCCGCACCCAATCGCTGATGGCGCGCCTGTAGGCGTGCGTCTCGTCGGGCGTCTGAAGCATCTGGGCGTACTCGCGCACGACTTCCAGCAGGTGGAACTTGGGCGCGTCGCCGTTGGGCAGGCGCATCGCCAGCCCTGCGCCGAGCAGCGTCTCCAGCGCGTCGGCGACGGGTTCCAACGGCGCGTCGGGGTAAAACACCGCGTGCAGCGTCGCCAATGTCCACGCGCCTGGCGACGCGGCGAGTTGGCGCAGCAGCGTCTGCGCGGCGGCAGGCAGCGTCGCGTAGGCGACATCCAGCACGCTGCGCATCTCGCGATGGCGCGGCGGGATGTCCACACGGTGCGTCTTGAGCCACTCCAGCCGATGCGCGACCGAGTCGAGCATCTGGCGCGGGCTAAGCACATTCACACGCGAGGCTGCCAGCTCGATTGCCAGCGGCACGCCGTCCAGCCGTCGGCACAGCGCGCCGATGATCGGCAGGTTCTCGTCTGTCGTGCGGAAATCGTGCGCGACCTGCCGCGCCCGATGCACGAACAGCTGCACAGCGGGGCTGGCGAGCGTGTCGTCGCAGGGCAGCGGCGCGAGCGCGACCAGCGTCTCGCCGTCGATGCCGATTGGCGCGCGGGAGGTACTCAGCAGACGGCATTCGGGCGCGTCCTGCAGCAGGCGCGCGACGAGCCGCGCGGCGTCGGGCAGCAGATGCTCCAGGTTGTCCAGCACGAGCAGCAGCGTCCCGCGCTGGCGCAGGCAGTGTCGCAGCTGCGCGAGCGGTTCGCCTTCGGGCGCGACGCCCATCGCCAGCAGCACCGCTTCGGGGAGTTGCTCCGCGTGCGTGAGGCTCGCCAGCGGCGTCCAGCACACGGCGTCGTGCGGCGTCCAGCGTCGGGCGACCTCCAGCGCGAGGCGCGTCTTGCCCACCCCGCCCAGCCCCAGCAGCGTGAGGCAGCGCGTGTCGTGCTGACGCAGCGCGCGCAGCAGCGACTCCAGCTCCTGTTCCCGCCCCAAAAGGGGCGTCGCAGGGGTCGGCAGTGCGCTCTCGGCAGGCTCGACGGCAACGGACAGCGCGGGCGGCGCGTTCCGTTCGGGCTTATCGGGGCGCGCGGGGCTTGCCTGCCGTCCGCGTCGCCGACGCACGCCATGATACTGCTGGCAGTGCAAAAGTGCAGCGCGCGCCTTGTCGGGAACCGCGCGCCCCTGCTCGCGCACATACTGCTCCTGCCACGCCTCGCAGAGCTGCCGCGCCGCCGCGTCCAATCCCTCCTCCAAATAGAGCATCGTCAGCGCGTACAGCGGGTCAGGGTCATACGGCTGCGCGCTCACTAACCGCTGGAGCCACTCGATGGCGGACACGCGCTCCCCGCGCTGCATCTCTAACTCCACGAGTTGGCGCAGCGTGTGGACATACCGCAGCTGGAGTTGCGCCGATTTGTCGATAATCCACGGCTCGTAGTAGCCAGCCATAAACTCGCCGTGGTAGAGGCTCGCGGCGTGCGCGTAGTGTTGGCGCTGCGCACTGGGGTCGCTTGTGCGCTGCGCCAACGCAAGGGTTTCCTCGAACGCCAACACATCGGCGGCGAACAGGTCGGGGTTCAGCGCGACGGTGTGCGCGTCGCACTCCAGTAACGGCGCGGACGCCTCGTCGGGGTGAAAGGCGTGTCGAATCGCGTTCAGGGCGACGCTGAGGCTGTTGCGGGCGCGCTCGGGCTCCCTGTCGTCCCAGAACCGCGCGCACAACGCCTCGCGCGGGAAGCGGTGCGGCGGGTGCGCGACCATGTAGCCCATCAGCGCGGTGGTCTTCGCCGTGCGTAGGCGATGCACGCAAACCGCGCCCCAGCGCGCCTCGAAGCCCCCAAACAGCCGAAAATACCAGCGCGGCTCCGCGTGCATCATTCAACCCCGCTTACTCTTAATTATAGCTCGAAACTCTCGCCGAAGTAGTATTTCCGTGCGAGCGGGTCGGTAATCACCTCTTCGGGCGCGCCCTGTGCGACAATCACGCCGTCGGCAAGGATGTAGCTGCGGTCGGTAATGCGCAGCGTCGCGCTCACATTGTGGTCGGTAATCAGCACGCCGATAGTGCGCGCGCGCAGCCCCAGAATAATCTCTTGGAGTTCCTCGATGGTCTTGGGGTCAATCCCCGTGAACGGTTCGTCGAGCAGCAGGAAGGCGGGCTGGAGGGCGAGTGCGCGGGCGATTTCGACGCGTCGTCGCTCGCCGCCCGACAGCGCGTAGCCCTTGCTGTGGCGCAGGTGCGCGATGTGGAACTCCTCCATCAGTTGTTCGGCGCGTTCGCGACGCTCTTTGGGCGGAATGCCGCGCATCTCCATCACCAGCAGCAGGTTCTGCTCGACCGTGAGTTGCCGAAACACGGACGCCTCTTGGGGCAGGTAGCCCAGCCCCAGCCGCGCGCGCTGGTACATCGGCAGGCGCGTAATCTCCCGCTCGCCCACGAACACGCGCCCCCCATGCGGGCGGATGAGACCGACGATCATGTAGAAGGTGGTCGTCTTGCCCGCGCCGTTGGGTCCCAGCAGTCCGACCACCTCGCCCTGCCCGACCTCCAGCGACACATCACGCACCACCAGCCGCTTGCGGTAGGCGCGTTTGAGATTCTCGGCGCGAATGGTCATCTCGCGAATTGTACCTTGTGCGGGCGACGCCCCAAAACTCGTAGATGTGCCTGCCCACTCCACGAGGTCTGGCACGGGAGTTGCTCATTGTTTCCGTGGAGGTGTCCACTGCGCAAGAGCACGGACACATCCGACAGCGCGGCGCGCGTGACTCCGCCGCGGGTGTCGCTTCGGAGCAGCCGAAGACAGCAACACCCAATATCAGAAGGAGGACATATGATGAAACGAGTGATGGGGTTCGTTGCAGTTTGTGCGTTCGCGTTGACGAGTGGTCTTCATGCGCAGACCCTCGTCACATCGGGCACTTACTCTGGCAATGGGCATCAGTACTACATCTACGATGCTGCTGGAATCGATTGGGCAAGCGCGCAGGCGTTCGCCACAAGCCTGGGGGGTTATCTGGCGACCATCACGGACGCTGGGGAAAACGCCTTCGTGGCAAGCCTCAACAGCAGTGTGATCTCAGATCAGCGATGGTTGGGCGGTTTCCAACCGCAGGGCGAGACGAATCCGTTAGCCAACTGGCAGTGGGTCACAGGCGAGGCTTGGGGCTACACCAACTGGGGTCCTGGGGAACCGAACGATGCCTTCGGACCTGGCAGCGAGCAGCATCTCGCCATCGGTCTCTACTCCCCTACGAGCTGGAATGATGAGGGCGATCTGAGCCACATTAGGGGATTCGTTGTAGAGGTTCCCGAGCCTGCCAGTATGGCAGCCCTCTCGATTGGACTTGCAGGCTTACTCGGCTTGCGCCGCCGACGCAAGTAGTCTGCTGGGTTCCCCCTCCAGCAGGGGGAACCCAACTTCCCTCATAGGTTTCCCCTGTCGGCAATCGCCCCATGATTGGCGGCGATTGCTGCAGCCTGCTCCGTGTCCCGTTGCATCTGCTGCAGCAGCGCGTCGATGCTCTCGAACTTCTGTTGGGGGCGCAGGCGTTGGAGGAAGCGCAGGGTCAGCATCCGCCCGTAGAGGTCGTGGTCGGGCAGCCCAATCAGGTACGCTTCGATGCGTCCGCGCGCGTTTTGGAACATCGGCGGCGCGCCGACGCTCACAGCGGCGGGGTACGCCTCCGCGCCGAGTTGCGCCCAGCATGCGTAGACGCCTTCGGGCGGGGTCAGCAGCGGCTCAATCGGCGCGAGGTTCGCTGTCGGGTAGCCCAGCCCGCGCCCGCGTCCGTCCCCGCGCACGACGACGCCCGCCCACGGGTACGGCTCGCCCAGCAGCGTGTGCGCCTGCTCCAGCTGCCCCGCCGCGATTAGCTCGCGCACGCGCGTCGACGAAATCGGCGCGCCGTCCGCATCCAGCACGCGCGGCAGGGCAATCACTTCGAACGCGCCCGCCGCGCGCAGGGTTTGCACGCTGCCGCCTCGCTGCCGCCCGAACCGAAAGTCGTCGCCGACGACCACCGCGCGGGCGCGTAGGCTCCGCAGAAGCACCTCCTCGATAAATTCCGCCGCGCTCAGGTGCGAGAACGCCTGCGTGAACGGTTGCACGACGACCGCATCGATGCCCAGCCGCAGCAGTTTCTGCACGCGATGCGCCAGCGGGCACAGCATCGGCGGGCGCTGGTCGGGCGCGAGTACGGCGGCGGGGTGCGGCTCGAAGGTCAGCGCGACGGCGGGGACGCCCTGCGCCCGCGCCCAGCGCACGGTCGCCTCCACCAGCGCGGCGTGCCCGCGATGCACGCCGTCGAACACGCCCAGCGTCACGGCGCACCCGTCGGGGAACGCCCCACACAAGGCCTCAACGCCGACCACCCAGCTCATCCCTGAATCACCCGCGTCGGTCGCAGCAGCGGCGGCAACCAGCGCGCGATCAGCGCGACCTTGCCCTCCGCATCGCGCACCACCACATAGCCCCCAGGCGTCCACAGCGGATGCTCCGCCAGCACGAAGTTGCCGTGCTTGAGGCGTTCCAGCACGGCGGGCGTCGGCGTCCACTGCGGTAGGTGCGTTAGCGCGTCGGCAATCGGAATCAGCCGCGCATGAATGCTCGCGCGATCGGTCAGCTGCTCCAGCGTGCTGGCGTCCTCCAGCCGAAAGTCGCCGATTGCCGTGCGCGTGAGTTGCTTGAGGTGCGCCCCCACCCCCAGCGCGTCGCCGATATCGGACGCCAGCGTGCGCACATAGGTCCCCTTCGAGCATTCCACTTCGAACGCCGCCGTCGGGTAGTCGCCTGGCTCAAGGCTAAGGATCTCCAGTTTGTAGATATGCACAGGGCGCGGCTCGCGGGGCACTTCCTTGCCTTCACGCGCCAGCTCGTGCAGTTTTTTGCCCTGCACGCGCAGCGCGGAGAACATCGGCGGGGTCTGCATAATGCGTCCCTTGAACTGCTCGGCGGCGGCGCGTACCTGCTCCAGCGTCAGGTGCGGCGCGGGCTTTTGGTAGAACACCTCGCCGTCGGCGTCTTGGGTGTCGGTGCGGATACCGAACTGGATGACCCCGCGGTATGCCTTCGGCAGCTCCTGCAGGTAGGGCGTGAGGCGCGTGGCGCGTCCGAGCAGGCACAGCAGCACGCCCTCCGCCAGCGGATCCAGCGTGCCCGCGTGCCCGACATCTTTCAGCCCCGACGCGCGGCGCAGGTGGTCAATCACATCGTGCGAGGTTATCCCGCGCGGCTTATCGACGATGAGGACGCCATCCATCGCTGTGCCTCCGCAACTAAGATGCGCTCCGCTTCCGCGAGGCTGGTCTCTAAGGTGCAGCCTGCGGCGTTTTCGTGTCCGCCGCCGCCGAACTGCTGCGCCAGCAGCGCGACATTCACTGCGCCGCGACTGCGCAGGCTCGCCCGCACCTTGTGGTTAGGCGACTCGCGCAGCATCATCGCTACCTCCACCCCGCGCACCGAGCGCACGAAGTTCACGATGCCTTCCGTCTCCTCCTCGTGCGCGTGCGCCGCTTCGAACGCGCTGCGCGGGATGCTCACCCACGCGATTTTGCCGTCTTCCGTGCGCTGCAGGGTGGCAAGCGCAAGCCCCAGCAGCTTCACCGCCGAGAACGAGCGCGTCTCGAACACCTGCTCGTTGATGTAGCTGAGGTCTGCGCCTGCCTGCTGCAGCGCGGCGGCGATGCGCAGCGTGCGCGGCGTCGTGTTGGGGAACTTGAACGAGAAGGTGTCCGTGACGATGCCCGTGAGCAGGCAGGTCGCCACTTCAGGGGTGAGCGGCAGGCGCATATGGCGCAGCAGCCGATAGACCAGCTCCGCCGTCGCTGCCGCGCGGGTGTCCACCAGCGCCACATCCGCGAACGGCTCCATCAGCACATGGTGGTCAATCTGGAGGATTTTTCGCGCCGCGCGTACCAGTGGCTCGTGCTTGCCCGCGCGATTGAGTTGGCTCTGATCCACCACGACTGCCACATCGTAGGTGCGGTGGTGGGAATGCTCCGTGTGAACCTGCTGCCAGTCGGGCAGGTATCGGTAGATTTCGGGCACGGGGTCGTGGCTAACGACCACACCATGGGTCTTGCCCATCTGCTTCAGGGCGTGGTACAGCCCCAGCGCGCTGCCCAGCGCGTCCCCATCGGGATGCAGGTGCGGGACAATCAGAAACGATTCCGCCTCGTGCAGGAGTTGGGCAGCGTGTGTCAACGAGCCTCGCGAACGCATATCGCGCCGAATTGTACCCGACGGCGGGAACTTTTCGGCGCGATTCTCCGTCTATATAGGTAGCAAGCAACTACACACCTCTCTTGGGGGCGGCAGGTTTTGCTCTCCTTTGCCTGTCGTCCCCTTTTTTCCTGCCGCGCTTAAGTATACCGCCTGCCCTCCGATTCCTGCCACTTCGGGAACGGATTGCGGGCAAATTCGGCGATTTTACGGTTAGCCCAGCACGACATCCAGATAGAGCATCACGATAAGCCCCGCCATCAGCCCGAAGGTCGCCCAGCGTTCGTGCCCCTTGCGGTGCGTTTCGGGCACGATTTCGTCGCTGATAATGTAGAGCATCGCGCCTGCGGCGAAGCCCATCGCGTAGGGCACAAGCGGCGCAAGGTAGTAGACCAGCGTCGCGCCCAGCACCGCCATCGGCAGCTCCACCAGCCCTGAACGGACGCCGACGAACGCCGCGTAGTACCGTCTGCCGAAGCCCGCCGCCAGCGCCGCAAAGGCGACCGCCATGCCTTCGGGGATGTTCTGCGCGCCGATCGCCAGCATCAGCAGCGCGCCCTCGCGGAAGTGCCCGCCCCCGAACGCCACGCCGACCGCCAACCCTTCGGGCGCGTTGTGCAGCGTAATCGCAATCACGAACAGCAACACGGCGCGCAGGCGACGCCCGTCTACCCCTTCGCGCCCAATCACGGGGTGCTGGTGGGGAATCAGGTGGTCGGCGGCGTCCATCGCCAGCGCGCCCAGCGCAACGCCGAACAGTGCAGGGAACACACCGCCGCGCTCAATCGCAGGCAGAATCAGGCTGGTGAAACTCGCCGCCAGCATCACGCCCGCCGCGAAGCCCAGCAGCGTGTCCAAGATGCGCTCCGACGGCTGGCGCACCAAAAGCACCAGCAATGCGCCCGCCATGTTCAACGCCACAATAAACACGCCCGCGACCAGCCCCTGCGCCACAGGGTGCGCAGGCATCCAACTTTCGAGAAGCTCCACTTGGGTAAGTTATACCCCGCCTCACGCGCCCCACTGGACGCGAGATAGTGTATAATTGCCCCTGTGAACCGCCTGCTGGGCATCGAAACTGAATATGGGCTGTATGTGGAGGGGCGTGGCGTCGCAGACCAGGTGATGGAAGCCGTCGGCGTGCTGCGCAGCTGCCCGTTCCCCGCCGTCAAAGGCTGCTGGGACTACCGACTGGAAGACCCCCGACGCGACATGCGCGGCTTCCGCGTGGAGCATCTCGCCGTAGACCCACACGACGCGCAAATCGAGCGCGAACACCCCATTAGCCTCTCCGAGCGCGAGGTGCGCAGCGACCATGGGCTTGCCAACGGCGCACGGCTGTATAACGACCACGCGCACCCCGAATACGCCACGCCCGAATGCCGACGCCTGATGGACTTGATCGCCTACGACAAGGCGGGCGAGCGTATCCTGCTGGCGTGTGCGCAGGCGTACCAGCAGCGTATCAACGCGACGGTCAAACTCTACAAGAACAACACCGACTACCACGGCAGCAGCTACGGCACGCACGAGAGCTACCTGCTGCGGCGCGACATCCCCTTCGAGACGCTGGCGTCCACGATGACGCCGTTTTTGACTACGCGCCTGATTTACGCAGGGGCGGGCAAGGTCGGCGTGGAAAACAACCCGAACCCGCGCGTGCCGTACCAAATCAGCCAGCGCGCCGACTTCTACATGGACACGATGAATGTGGAGACGCTGTACCGCCGCCCGATATTCAACACGCGTGACGAACCGCACGCCCGCATGCACGACTACCGCCGCCTGCATGTGATTTGCGGGGACGCGAACATGAGCGAGTACGCGACCGCGCTCAAGGTCGGCGCGACCGCGCTCGTGCTGGAGCTGCTGGAGACGGGCTGGGCAGCGAACCTGATTGTCGTAGACCCTGTGGCGACCGCGCAGCGAATCTCGCGCGACCCCGACGGCAAATGGCTGGTGGAGACCGACCGCGGGGTGATGACCGCCATCGAGGTGCAACGCTACTACTTGGACGCCGCCGCGCAACGGTTTGCAGGGCGCGACGCCGAGACCGACTGGGTGTTGCGCGAGTGGGAGACTGTGCTGCACCTGCTGGAGACCGACCCCGACGCGCTGGGCGACCGACTCGACTGGGTCGCCAAACGCCAGTTGTTGAGCCTTTTTGCGGAGGCGGAAGGCGTTTCGCTGGACGACCCTGCGATGATTGCGCTCGATTTGGCGTATCATGATGTAGACCCTGCCGAAGGGCTGTATTACGCGCTGGTGGAGCAGGGGCGGATGCAGACGCTGGTCAGCCCCGAAGCGGTGGCGTTCGCGATGCACAACCCGCCACGCGACACCCGCGCTGCCATCCGTGCGCTGTGCGTGCAGCGCTACGCATCGCAGGTGGAAAGCATCAACTGGGAGCGCATCGTGCTGCGCAACGATGACCAGACCGTGCGGCTGGACTTGAGCCAGCTCATCGGCGACACGAGCGATTTGAACCGTCGTCTGACGACGGCAGAGACGATTACGCAATTCGTAGACCTATTGCGTGCGCCCCACAGGGCGAGCGCACCCAAACAGGAGGAACCGCAATGATCACACGAGCGGAAGAGCGCGTCCGACGCCCTGTGCCGACAGAGCCGCTGACGCGACCCGGCGGCGACGGCGACGGACCAGGCAAGCCGGATGTGAAGCGACCTGATACGAACGAGCTGCTTAAGCGCATGCGCCGCATTGACCCAGAGCAGGCGCGTCGCTACCGCCAGCGCAGCGGGCAGTAAGCCAACGCTTGAGCGAACCGATCAACGGGCGCGACGCCTGCCGCCTGCGCGGGCGTCCGCCAAACCTATACAACGAGGCGCTATGACAACACGAACCTATTCGGGCGACTTTTATGAACTGCTACAGGGCTACCAAGCGCAAACGGGTGTGCGTCTGCCGCTGTTTAGTCCCATCGACGCGCCGCAGCCCGCGCCCAACGCCGCGCTGGAGGTGCACGGCACGACGGTGATTGCGCTGAAGTTTCAGGGCGGCGTGCTGAATGTCGGCGACCGACGCGCCACTGCCGCCAACGCCGTGATGTACGACCGCGCGGACAAAATCATCCCGCTGGACGACCACACGCTGGTCGCCATCGCGGGCGCGTACGGGCGCGCGATGGAAGTCGTGCGCTACTTGCGCCACGCCTTCAAATACTACGCCCGCAGCCAACTCCAGCCCATGAGCTTGGACGGCAAGCTCCAAGAGGTCTCGCGTGCGCTGTCGGCGAATCTGCCCAACGCACTGGGCGGCATCGGGCTGTTCATCCCCATCCTGAGCGTATACGACCCCGACCGCGACTGCGGGCGCATCTTCTTTTATGATGTGAGCGGCGCGCGCTTCGAAACGCCTGAATACGGCGCGTCAGGCTCTGGCTCCGAGCGCATTCGCGGCGTGTTCGACTACATCACCAAGACGCGCGGGGCGTTCAGTCAGCGACCGCTGGAGGAAGTGCTGCGCGAGGCGATTCTGCTGCTGGACATCGCTGCCGACTTGGATGCGGCGACAGGCGGCATCGACAAGGTGCTGCCCACCGCGCGCTATGTGAACCGCGAGGGCGTGTTCGAAGTGCCCGAAGCGACTATCCGCGACATCGTGCAGTCGATTCGGAACGGAGGCAACGGCTGATGCTTACCCCGTATGATTTTCAGGAGAACCTGCAGCAGCGGGCGCAGTATATCCGCAACCGCTTGCGTGCGGGCAGTCCCGTAATCGGGATTAGCTACGACAACGGCATATTGCTGCTTGCGCTCAAGCGGCGCGGGCGCAAGGTGTACGAGGTCTACGACCGCCTGATGTTCTCCGCGATTGGCAACCAAGCGGATGTGGAGAACCTGCGCTTGGCGGCGATTGACTTCGCGCACCAAGAGGGCTTCGTGCGCAGCCCTGACGATGTGACGATTCAGCGGGTGGTGGGGTTTGCGCTCTCGCCCGCGCTCAAAAAGGCGTTCGGCGACCCGCTCACGACGCCGTTTGTGGCGCGTGCGCTGTTCGCCGAGCTGCACGACGCCCCTGAGCGCGACCAGTTCTACACGCTCAACTACGACGGCGAGTTTCTGCCCTACGAGCGGTTCGCCGCGATTGGGGGTACGCAGACCGCCGAAGAGCAGGCGACGCGCTACTTGGAGGCGCAACTGACGCGCCTGCCGACGCTGGAGAGCGCGCTGCCGATTGCGCTGATTGCCTGGGGCGTCGCCTACGAAGCCGCGCAACAGGAAGACGCCGACTCGGTCTCCGAAGACGCCGCGCGCGCCCGCCTGCGCGAAATGCTCGGCGAAGCGCAGGTGGAGGTCGGCATCTTGGAACGCCAGACGCTGCGCGAGAACCGCTTCCGCCTGCTTACGCAACAGCAACTGGAACCCTACCTGAAGCGGCTGTGAGGGGGATCAGGGTTGCTCCCAGCTCCACATCAGCGCCAAGCAGGCGTAAGGTATAGTTATGCCGATGGGAGCGCAATCCGCCACACAGCAAGCGTCGATACCGTTCGTCGACTCGATTGTGGAGTCGGTACTTCTATGAGCGTTTTATGGCGCATCGCGATTTGGTGCGCCAGCGCGTCAAGGCAGGCAACAATATCGGCAAACAATACATGGACTGGATAGCCCTACTTGAGGTAGAATTACAGTATCGGCAACAATGATATGCTCGATCGCGCGTTGGAGCGTTTACGGAATGGACTCTCAGGCACGCCCTACGAGGGCAAGGTGTACCTTGTGGGGGGCTATGTGCGCGACAAGCTGCTGGGACGCCCCCTGCCCAGCGATGTCGACCTCGTGCTGGAAGGCGACGCGCTCGAACTCGCGCGGTTCCTTCACGAACGGGGCGTCGCCGACCACCCGCCCGTGACCTACCCGCGCTTCGGCACGGCGATGGTGCATGTCGGCGGGCTCATGGTGGAGCTGGTGACCGCCCGCGCCGAGTCGTATCATGATGCCAGCCGCAAGCCCGCTACAGTGAAGCCCGCAACCCTCTACGAGGACGCCCTGCGCCGCGACTTCACGGTCAACACGCTGCTGGAGAACCTGCACACAGGCGAAATCGTCGACCTGCTGGGCACGGGACTGCGCGACCTGCAGGCGAAACTCTTGCGCACCCCGCGCGACCCGCACGAGACCTTTTACGAAGACCCGCTGCGCATGCTGCGCGCCGTGCGATTCGCCGTGCAACTCGGCTTCACCATAGACCCCGCCGCCGCGCAAGCGATCCGCGAGCAAGCCGACCGCCTCAAAATCGTGAGCGTCGAGCGCATCCAGACCGAGTTCACGCGCCTGATGGACTCGCCCCAAGCGGCAGCGGGGCTGCAGATGCTGCTGGAGATGGGGCTACTGGCGCAGTTCGCCGAGCCACTGCTACCGATGGTCGGTTGCACGCAGAACGACTACCACCTCTACGATGTGTGGGAACACAGCCTGAAGACGGTGGAGTATGTTGACCCTTCGGGGCTAACGATGCCCGCTTGGGAGGTGCGCTTGGCGGCGCTGCTGCACGATGTCGGCAAGCCCACGACCAAGACGGTCGGCGAGGACGGCGCAATTCACTTCTACGAACACGACCGTGTCGGCGCACAAATCGCCCGCGCGTGGCTACGGAGTCTGCGCTACTCGAACGAGAGCATCGAGCGCATCACGACGCTGGTGCGCCTGCACATGCGCCCGGGCTTTTACACCCCGCAGTGGCGCGACGCGGCGGTGCGACGGCTGATTCGCGATGCGGGCGACCTGCTGGAGCCGCTGCTGCGCCTGGTAGAGGCGGACATCAAGGCGCAACGGCACGATGTGGTACACGCCGACATCGCCGCGCTGCGCGAGCGGATTGCGAAGGTGCAGGCGGCACAGCCCCCCACGCGCTGGTGCAGCCCCCTCACAGGCGAGCAGTTGATGCAGCACTTCGGACTGAAACCCAGCCCGCTGGTGGGGCAACTGAAACGCTACCTGGAAGAGCAGGTGATTGAAGGCGCGCTGCATCCCGACGACACCGAACACGCCCTGCGCCTGGCAGAAGCGTACCTGCGACAGGTTCAGGAGCCGTCGGTGTGAAAAACCTTGCGCCTGTGGTACAATATGCATGGGATGAACTCGCGCGAGCGCATCGAGCAGGCAATCGTCGGCGGCGAGGTAGACCGATTGCCGTATTGTTTTTGGTACCACTTCCGCACGGAGGCGTGGTTCCCGCAGGCGTTGCACGCCGAGTACCGCGCCCCCGCCAGCGACGCCGTCCTGCAACAGTATATCGACGGCATGAGCCGCGCGACCTACGAGTTCTGGCGACGCTACCAGCCCGACCTGCTGAAGGTGATGCACGACATCCCCTACGAGACGCCCGAAGGGCTGCCGTTCGTGCGCACTGCCGACGACTGGGCGAAACTCACCCCGCTGGAGCCTGATCGCGGGCACTTCGGCGCACAGATCGAAATGCTGCGCCGCCTGCGCGCGATGGTTCCCGACGATGTGCCGATTATCGAGACCGTCTTCAACACCTTCTACTATGCGAACAAACTCTGCGAGGGCAAACTGCTGGAGCATCTCGCGCTGGCGCCCGACGCCGTGCAGGAGGGGCTGCGCACGATTCAGGCGAACCTGCAGGTGTACGCCCGCTACGCGCTGACCGTCTGCGACGGGATCTACTACGCTGTGAACGGGATTGGCGCGGACGCTGCGCCGCGTGCGGTCTATGTGGAATACTTTGCGCCGCTGGATCGCGCCTTGCTGGAGTCGGTCGCCGACGGGCGGTTCAATGTGCTGCACCTGCACGGCTACGGCGAGTTGTACGCCGACCTGCTGGCGGATGTGCCCGCCGCGATTGTGTGCTGGAGCGACCGCAGCACGACGCTGAGCCTCGCGGAGGGCAAGCGGCTGTTTGACCGCTGTGTGATGGGCGGGCTGAACGAACTCGAGCTGCCGAAGATGTGTCGCGAGCGGGTGTTCCAGCAGGCGTTAGACGCGCGCGATAGCGTCGGCAGGCGCGGGTTTATCCTTGCGCCGGGCTGCTCCGTGCCCACCGACATCAGCCCCGAAGTGCTGCTGACCATTCGCGAGTTCGCGCTGGGGGCGTAAACGGAAGTTGAGCGTCTACTCCCCGAACGGTAGTTCCCCTGCGAACAGATTGACGGCGGGATAATCGCCGCATTCACCCTCAATTCGCGCCTTAGCAATCGCGTAGTAGTGAGCGTCAATCTCGATGCCGACAAAGTTGCGTTTTAGGCGCTTCGCCACAACGCCTGTCGTGCCCGACCCCATGAACGGGTCCAACACCGTGTCGCCTTCTCGAGTGGCAAGCAGCAGAATGCGCGTGAGGAGCGTTTCGGGCTTCTCGGCGGGATGCTCCGTGCGGTGCTTCTCAGCGGGGATGACCCACAGATTGCGCATCTGCTTGCCCCCATTCAGACGCTTTGCCATATCGTAGTCGAAGTAATACCGCTTCTCACCGTGAATGAGTTGAATGATAGGCATACTGGCGCTCCATGATTAGGACAATCTGGGAATTCTGCAAGCGATTGCAAGCAGCTTCATAGTAGATGGGGTTTTTCTCAATACCAATCCACTGTCGCCCAAGTCGTTGGGAAACAACAGCAGTGGCGCCAGTGCCAACGAAATAGACCATGGTAGTCTCCGCATCGGCTGTAAATTGTACCCCCTTGACTCCCACCCCATCCCGCAAGGTATACAAATGTATACCAACCCATCCTAAAGGGTGGAGGCGTTGTCATGCAAGCCCAAGAGACGGAGTTCTGGATTGCGTCGGAGCGCAACGGAGAGTATCCCTTCACACGCGAAGATTCGTTCGAGCGCAAGCTGCGTCGCCACCGCAAACTGCAAACGCAGCTGCACGACCTTGTGGACCCCCAACGGCGGGCGATTGCCTACTTGGAGCGCGTGGAGATTCAAACCGTGCTGGAGCGGGCGAACCTGACCCCGCGCCAACGCTATGTGTGCGAGCAGTACCTCAACGGCTGGACGCTGCAGGAGATTGGCAAGCAGCTGGGCGTCACCAAGCAGGCGACGGCGAAGACGCTCAAGTTCGCGCTGATCAAGCTCAAGCAGGCGTGGCGCAACAATCCGTTTCACGGGCTGGCGGAGGTGTACCGCAGCGAGACGCGGCGGGTGGGCAGTCGTCGCTAAAGCACGCGCACGAACGCCCCGCCCGGCATCCGTCGCGCCAGCCCCTGCATCTCCAGCATCGTCAGCTCCGCCTGCGCCACATGCACCGCCAGCCCCACCTGCCGCGCCAGCGCGTCCACATGGCGCGGCTCCAAGTCCAACGCCCCCAGCAGCCGTTCCTGCACTTCGGTCAGCAGGGGCAGGCTCTCGGTGCGCTCGCGCGGCTCGGCGACGATTTTCAGGGTGCTTAGGATGTCTTCCGCCGATTCCGCCAGCGCCGCGCCGTCTTTAATCAGCGCGTGGCAGCCCTTGCTTTTGGGGTTGTCGATGCTGCCAGGCACGGCGAACACCTCGCGTCCGTACTCAGCGGCGAGGCGGGCGGTGATTAGCGCGCCGCTCTGCGCAGGGGCTTCCACCACCAGCACGCCCAGCCCCCACGCGGCAATCAACCGATTGCGCACAGGAAACCGCCACTGGTCGGGCGTCGCGTCCCAAGCGTATTGCGACACGACCGCGCCGCCCGATTCGGCGATGCGTCGGAACAGCGCGCGGTTCTCGGCGGGGTACGGGCTGCCCAAGCCGCTGCCCAAAATCGTGACGGTGCGCCCGCCCGCTTCCAGCGCAGTGCGGTGCGCAACCGTGTCGATGCCCAGCGCGCCCCCGCTAACAATCGTCAGCCCCGCCTCGCATAGGTCGCGCGTGAACCGCTCGGCGACCATGCGCCCGTATGCGCTCGGCTGACGCGTACCCACCACGCCGACGGCGAAGCGGTCGCGCTCCTGTAACGCGCCCCACACCAGCAGCGCGGGCGGGATGTCGGGCAGCCCCACCAGCGGGCGCGGGAAGTCGGGGTCGCTCTCCAGCACCAGTCGCGCCTCGCCCGATTGCAATGGCGCGGGAACCTCCAGCGGCTCATGCGCCACGCGTTCAATCGCGACGACATCCGCCTCGCGCATGCCCGCGACCTCGCGCAGCGCGCCCGCAGGCGCACGCAACACGCCCTCCGCGTCGCCGAACCGCTCCAGCAACGCGCGTACCTTGCTCGGCGAAAAGTCCAAGCGCAGCAACTTCAGCCACGCGCACAGCTCCTCTCGGCTCATGGTCGCTCCACAAACTCCCACTCGCGTTTCCTAAAGTAGCTCAACCCCAACAGCGCAACGCCCAACCCCAGCAACAGGTTCAGCCCAAGCAGCCATACAGGCAGGGGCATATCGGGGAACTGCGTCGCCTGACCCAGCGCGGCGTTCTCCTGCACAATCGTGATTGGCGGCAGAATCGCCTTGCGGTACGCCATCGTCAACGCCGCCATCGGGTTCAACACATGATACGCCCAGAATAGCCCCTCGCGATACGCTTCGGGAACCAGCGTTGTGTAGCGCAGCTGCTCCGAGAAGTAAATCACGGGCGTCAGGAAAAACAGCAGCTGCAGCCCGACGCTCACCAGGTACTTCACATCCTCGTAGAACACATTCCAGCAGGCAATCATCGCCGCCAGCCCGACCACCCACAGCAACTGGCTCAGCATCGCCACAGGCAGCCACAGCAGCCCCACCTGCAACGGCGTGCCGACATACCCGTACAGGTACACAAACAGCACGCCCAGCGCCAGCAGAAAGTGAATGAAGTTCGACAGCACCGCCGCCAACGGCAACAGCACACGCGGGAAGTAGATTTTGCGAATCACCTGCATGTAGACCAGAATCGTCTGGCTCGAATCTAACAGCGCGAACTGAAAAAAAGTCCACGGCAGGTACGCCGCCAGAATGTACGCCGAGTAGTTCGCGATGCGCATGCCCATCACATACTTGAACACGATGGTCATCACCAGCACGGTCGCCAGCGGGTTCAGCAGCGACCAAAAAAAGCCCAGCGCGGAGTTTTTGTAGCGCACGCGCAGCTCGCGAATCACCAGCGTCCGCAGCAGCTCGCGATATGCCCACAGTTCCCGCACCAGTTCGCGCACGGGGCGTAGGTTCGGCGTCGGACACGCGATTCCTGTGGGCGCGTGCAACCGTGCGCGACGCGAATCGTCTACAATTACGCTATGCGAATCTGTGCGGTGCTGTGTGGGGTCGTGTTCTGGGGCAGTCTGCTGGCGCAGGAGGCGCGCCTGCAGGACGACTCGCGTTTGCAGGAGACGCTCGCGATTCAGAAGCCGTTCGCGCCGCTGCGTGCGGTGCTGCGCACGGTACAAGAGGCGACGGGCGTCCCGCTGTACGCTGACCGCGCGATTGCCGACGATAAGGTCTGTGTGCTGACGCGCGAGCGACCCGCGCACGAGATTCTGACGCGCCTTGCCCAGACGCTGCGCTACCGTTGGCAGCCCAGCGCGGACGGCAAGGGCTACCGATTGGTGCAGCCCGCGTCTGAGCGCGCCCGCGAACAGAGCTTGCTGCGCGCCTACGAGCAAGCCCGCATCGACGCCATCCAAAAGCCGCTCCGCGAGGTCATACAACTCCTGCGCCGCTACACCCGCCAGCAGCTGGAGCAACTCGCCGCCGACCCCAACAGCCGCCTCTCGCCCGAAGCGCACGCCCTACTCAAGTGGGCAGTTGACGAGACGCCTGTTGCGCTGGGCTTGCACGCGCTGGCGACGCTGCCCGACAGCGTCCTCCAACGACTCGCGCACGGCGAGCCAATCGCGTTCTCCAGCCACCCCAAATTCGGCGAGCTTCCGATGCCCCAGCCGCTGCGACGGAAGGTCGTGGAATTCTGCCGCCCAGTACCCGAAGAGGCAATTCAGAAGGCAGCCGTCCGATTCTTCGTTGACCCCACGCGGGTCGTTTTGAGGTGTGCTCTCGTCTTCGATACGAACCTGCCCGACAGCGGAGATTGGAACGATATAAGTTTCAGATACATCGCTATTCGGCGTTTTGTGAATGGCAAGACAGAACTGATAAATATATTTGATATAATGCATACACTTGTACGCTCGGAAGAAGTGATTGCTCGGCATCCCCAAAGCGCCGTCTGGCGCGAGTGGCACAGCGATGCAGAGGCGTTCCGCGCGTTGAAGCCTACCCCCACGCGCGCCCCGACGCTCACCATCCCTGAGCCGATTCGGCGCAGCCCGCTGGTCGCGCTGATTCGCTACGCGCACGAACATGGGCTGGATTTGTACGCCGACGCCTACCGCATTCGCCTCCTCTTGGGCGATGAGCGGGAGCGCACGCCGCAGACGGACTTCGAGCAGGCGCGCAGCCAGTTCTTCTGGGTGCGCTTGGAGGGCGATGCGCTCATGGCGCGCTATCGGGCGTATCCGCTGCTGCGCCCGTCCGAGATCCCCGAACCCCTGCTTGAGCCGCTGGAGCAGAAGCTCCGCGCCAAGCAGGAGATTACGCTCGACGAGTGGGCGGCGTTTGCCACGCAACTGACGCCGATGCAGCTTGCCCGCGCCGAAGGCTGGATACGCCTCGCGGGGCAGCCTGCCTCCCACGAGACGCTCGCGCCGCTGGAGAACCTCGTGGTCGCGCTGCCCGCGCTTCGGTTTTGGGCGTCGCTGTCGCCTCAGCAGCGGCAAGCCGCGCTGGACGGCGAGCGGCTCCTGCCCGAACGGATGACGCCCAAGCAGCGGGAGCTGTTCCTGCAGGCGTTCAGCAGCCCCCTGCCCGACTTGGTAGGCGCGCCGCTCATCAAACGGTATGTCCACGAGGACAACTATGGCAGCCTCTCGGTTCGGATTGGCAGTCAGGGCGAGACCATCACCATGACAACGCGCATCGGCGACCCGCCGCCGCCCCACTTCCGTATCGGGCGCTCCGTACAACGGCTGGACAAGCCCCTAATTACCTTGCCGTCCAAAGACGGGGAAGAAGCCACGCAGCAGGGGTATTCGTTCTCCAGTTTGTCGGAGCCGTCTCCGGGTTCCCCACGCGGCTGGCTACTCTACTTTGCCGTAGACGATTGGCAGCGGGTCTATATCCTCGTGGGGGAGTGAAGTCGGCTTGAGGGCAGGCAGTGGGTAAAATAGCGGCGGGCAAGGCGACAGTTATGACGGAGACGGTACCCTCGTGGCTCTATACCCAGTTCGACAAGTTAGCGCGAATGCGACCCGATATGGTGGAATCGGTTCTCCAGCGGGCGATGCAAGAGGATGCGGCGTTCCGATGGGCGATGGTCGTCGGCGCTTACCTGGAGGGACACATCAATTTGGGCAAGGCGGCTGAACTCTTAGGCATGCACCGTCTGCAGCTCCAGCGAGAGTTTCTTGAAAAGGGGATTCCTCTTCGGCTTGGACCGCAAACCCTTGAAGAGGCGCAAGCAGAGGTAGACGCATGGGCGATGTGGATGCAGGACACGAGCAGATAGACATGCAGTTGGTATAACACGGCGCGGCAGCTTGGTTCGCCGCCGCGCCTGAAGCGTTAGCGGTTCAGCAGCGCGCCGACATAGCGCAGGATTTCGTTCGCGCTTTCGGGCGTGTAGCCGCCGTGCGCGACCATGCGGTCGATGACATCGTTGATTTTGCGCAGCTGCTCGGGGTCGGGCGTGCGCGCGGAGGTGGTGATTTTGACCACATCCTTGAGGTCGGCGAACAGCTTGCGCTCAATCGCTTCGCGCAGGCGTTCGTCGCTGCCGATTTCGAAGCGCACACCGCGCCGCGCCAGCGACGCCACCGAGCGCATAATCCCTTCGCGGAACTCGCGCTTGGCG
This sequence comes from Armatimonadota bacterium, assembly GCA_023511915.1. Taxonomy (GTDB): domain Bacteria; phylum Armatimonadota; class Fimbriimonadia; order Fimbriimonadales; family GBS-DC; genus GBS-DC. The sequence continues at coordinate 8,219 of JAIMAN010000021.1, read as the reverse complement.
TTCTCCGAGACGCCGATTTGCTCTTCGATGCTGCGCATCAGCTTCTCGTCGGGGTCAACCTCTTCGTTGGTGATCGGGTCGCGCACTTTGGTCTTGTTGCAGAAGGCATCCACATTGTCGAGGTAGTTCTCCAGCAGGGTGTGCGCGGCTTCCTCGTAGCTGTAGACGAAGAAGCGTTGCACCTCCTTCTTGATTTGCTCGTCGTACTCCTTGCGCACATCGTCGAGCAGGGTCAGCAGTTTCTTGCGCTCTTCGTCGTTGCTGGTGTATTCGGCGAGTCCGTCGCGGATGGAGCGCAGCACATCGATGGGCGTGATGTAGGGCTTGTCGCCGCGCACCATCGCCGCCGAGAGACGGTTCAGAATGAAGCGCGGCGAGACGCCGTTGAGACCCTCGTCGGGGTACTCCTCGCGCAGCTCCTTGACATGGCGCTGATCCCAGTCGCCGACCTGCCGCTCGCCGTCGTAGAGCTTCATTTTGGTCATCAGCGACATGCCGCTCTTTTTGGGCGGCTTGAGGCGGCTCAGCACGGCGAACATCGCCGCCACGCGCAGCGAATGCGGCGCGATATGCACCTTCGACAGGTCCTGCGTCTCGTCGCTCCACTGCGACTGCTGGATGAGCTTTTCGTAGATGCGCACCTCCTGCGAGACCTGCAGGTTGTAGGGCACTTTGACCACGAACATACGGTCGATCATCGCCTCGTTCTCCTTGTTGGAGAAGTAGGCGTTGTATTCGTACTCGTTGGTGTGGGCGATCACGACGACATCGGTGTAGATGAGCGCGAACCGCCCGATTTTGATCATCTGCTCGCCCGCGACGGTGTTCAGCTCATAGAGGAACCGCTTGTCCGCCTTGAGCATCTCGATGAACTCCATGATGCCGCGGTTGGCTTTGTTGAGTTCGCCGTCGAAGTTGTAGACGCGCGGGTCGGACTCGACGCCGATTTGGGTGAGCAGGTTCAGGTTCACGCTGCCTGTGAGTTCGGACACATCCTGCGATTTGGGGTCGGAGGGCTTGAAGGTGCCGATGCCTGTGCGCTCGCGTTCGGAGAACTTGATGCGCACGACGGGCACATCTTGGATGTTCTCGCCCCACTCGTGGCGCAGTTTCCACTGGCACACGGGGCACAGGTCACCCTCGATATGCACGCCGAACTGGCGTTTGAAGTCGGCGCGCAGCTCTTCGGGCACGAGGTGCAGCGGCTCTTCGTGCATGGGACAGTCCTTGATGGCGTAGACCGCGCCCTCGTCGGTGCGCGAGTAGCGCTCCAGCCCGCGTTTGAGCATCGTCACCAGCGTCGACTTGCCCCCGCCCACCGGACCGACCAGCAGCAGGATGCGCTTGCGCACATCGAGCCGCTTGGCGGCGGGCGCGAAGTATTCCTCCACCAGCTGTTGCAGCGTGCGCTCCATGCCAAACAGCTCGGAGGTGAAGAATTTGTATTCGCGCGGTTGACCGTCGCCGCGCTCCTCGACGCCCGCGCTGATGATCATGTCGTACACGCGCGCGTGCGCGAGGTTCGCCACCTTCGGGTTCTGCTGCACAATCTCCAGATAGTCCCGAAAAGTGCCTTCCCAGATAATCTGTTTTTCCAGCCGTCGCTGTTCTTCAATCTGGCGCAAGAAATCGGATGCGCTCATATTCGTAGACCCCCTTGTGCGCTCCACGGGCAGTCGGGTCGCGTGTTCCCGCGACGGGCGTTCGGTTTGCCTCATCATGGTCACCCCATGCCTAAAGGATATAGGGTCGCTCCTACGACGCCATAGGTCTATTATCGGTTAGACGCGATTGAAATCGCAGGGGTTTCTGACCCTTGAGGGAAGTATTCCATACGCGCCGTGTAAACCTCGCATACTTCGGCGGATGCGCTTGAGGCGACGCTCCCGAAACGCCAGCTCTGAAAGAGTACTGCCCGATGCGGCAGGCGTTCACCTGCCATGCTATTATACTACGAATTTCGCGCGGGCAAGGTTCCCGTTAGCGTATCGGGCGCAGCGCGGTGGTGCGTTCGCGCAGGCGTTTGTACGCCAGTCCCGCCAGCGGCTTGAGGTTCACGATGTCCTCGCGGTTGTAGCGCAGCAGGGTCTCCAGCGCGGTCTCGTGTCCCAGTCGGTACGCTTGCCAGAGTTGCACCGCCTCGCGCCCGCTCAGCCCGTCCAAGTCGGGGTCGCGCAGCAGCCCCAGTTGCTGCTCGATGCGCTTCAGCCCGCCGCGCAGTCCCAGCCGACGCAGCGTCGGACACAGATCCAAGTGCAGCTGATCCAGCGCCAGCTTCGGGAAGTTGCGGTACAGCATCGGCACATCGAAGTTCAGCCCGCCGAAGGTCACCAGCATCGAAAACTCCGCGATGAAGTCGGGGAACTCGTCGAGGTTGTCGCCCAGCACGAATTGATAGACCTCCTCGCCGTCGTAGACGCCGATAACGGTAATCTGCGTTGTGCCGTCGGTCTCGATGTCGAGGTAGGCGGCGTTGAGTCGGAACTCTTCGTAGGCGCGCCAGTGTTCCTTGACGGGCAGTCGCGTGGCGAAGTAGGCGTGGTCGCCTTCTTCGAGCGCGTCGATGGAGGTCGCCGCGCCCTGCAGCACGGCGCTCAGGTACGGCTCGCTGATGCGCCACCGCCGTGGGTTCTCCACAAGGGCGTACCAGTCTTCCGCTCCCTGCAGCCACAGTTCGCGTTCCACCGACTCGGTGATGCCCGGAATGTGAATGTAGGTGCGCGTCAACACAGTGGGTTAAGTGTACCCCGCGCTTACCTTCGGAAAGCCCCACACTGTGCAACTTAACCGCTTTTTAACCTCGCAAGGCTATAATTCTGGGCATGGCTGTGCGGCGTTTTGTGGCTCTTTTCGGTATCTGGTGTGCGCTTTGGAGTTTCGCGCTCTCGCAATCCCACCCCCTGCTGAGTTCAGGCCCCATGCTCGGCTACGCGGAGATGACCGAAGTCGCGATTTGGGTGCAAACCTCGCAGGAGGCGACCGTGCAGATTCGCTATTGGCAGCAGGGCAAGCCCGAAACCAGTCGCCTGACCGACCCTGTCCGCACCACGAAAGCAGGCGACCACATCGCGCTTTTTCGGCTGACCGACCTGCCGTTCGGGACGCGGTTCGAGTACGAGCTGTACCTCAACGGCGAGTATGTCAAGCGCGACTATCCGTTGGTGTTCCAGACGCAGCCGCACTGGCGCTGGCGTACCGACCCGCCAGAGTTTACCATTGTGTTCGGCTCCTGCGCCTACTTCAACGACCCTGTGGTAGACCGTCCGGGCAACCCCTACGGCGGCGAGTTCGAGATTTTCCAGACGATGCACCGCCTGCGCCCTGACCTGATGTTTTGGCTGGGGGATAATGTCTACTATGTGGAGCCTGACTGGCTGACCGAGTCGGCGATGCGTCGGCGGTGGCGGCTGAGTCGCCAGCAGCCCGAGCTGCAGCCGCTGCTGGCAAGCACGCATCACTACGCCATTTGGGACGACCATGACTACGGTCCCAACAACTCCGACAGCAGTTTCCGCCTCAAGGACGCCGCGCTGCGCGTGTTTGCCGACTACTTCCCGCAGGTGCGCTACGGGCTGCCCGACGCGCCTGGGTGCTTCTACCGCTTCGAGTGGGGCGATGTGGAGTTTTTCATGCTGGACAACCGCACCTACCGCTCGCCCAACAACCTGCCGCCCTCGCCTGACAAGCGCATGCTCGGCAAGGCGCAACTGGAGTGGCTCAAAAACGCGCTCAAGTCGTCGAATGCGACCTTCAAGATTATCGCTTGCGGCGGGCAGATGATTAACCCGATGGTCTACTTCGAGGGCTTCGGGCTGTTCCCAACCGAGCAGCAGGAGCTGTTCGAGTTTATTGCGCGGGAGCGCATCACGGGCGTGGTGTTCCTGTCGGGCGATCGGCACTTCGGCGAACTGCTGAAGGTGCAGCGCGAGGGGTGCTACCCGTTCTACGAGCTGACCGCCAGCCCGCTGACGGCGGGACCCGCGAACGGGCATCCCGACGAGGCGAACAACCCCGCGCGCGTGCCTGGCACTTGGATGCGCGGCAAGCGACACTTCGGGCTAATCCGCGTGCTGGGCAAACGCGGCGAGCGCAAACTCGTGCTGAGCCTGTGCGACAAAGACGGCAAGCCATTGTTCGAACACACGATCACCGAAAGCGAGCTATGCTGGCAGAACTAAGGCAACCGCCCAACAGGTACACTATTAGCGGGATGGTCTACGCTGGGCGGTTCACGGTTTCCACGCAAGGCAACGACGACATGCTCGACATCACTGGCAGCGTCGAGCAGGCGATTCTGGAGTCGGGCGTCGTGAACGGCATCGCGACGGTGTTCGTGGTCGGCTCCACCGCGGCGATTACCACCATCGAGTACGAACCAGGCTTGAAGCAGGATATGGCGTCGCTGCTGGAGCGGCTGATTCCGCGCGACGCGCCGTATGCGCACGAGGCGCGCTGGCACGACGACAACGGGCACTCGCACCTGCGCGCCTCGCTGCTGGGACCCTCGCTCACTGTGCCTATCGTGAACGGGCGCATGACGCTGGGCGCGTGGCAGCAGATTATCCTGCTCGACTTCGACACCCGCCCGCGCACGCGCACCGTGCATGTGCAAATCCTCGGCGAATAGCCAATACACACGGCAGGAAACCCGCGCGCTGGGGCGAATCCTGCGCCTGCTATGCGACGGTGGGGGACTGTTTTGGGCTGCTGGTGCGCCGCGTCGCTAAGCCTCGCGACGGCGCAACAGGTGGAGTTCCCGCTGGAGTTCTACTCGTTCGCCGAGATTGCCCAGCGGATGTCGGTAGACGGACGACGCATCGAGTGCGCCCGCGATTTGCGTCAACGGCTCGCGCTGATTCACCTCAAGCCGCGCTCGTGGCAACAGACGCGCGAACTGCTGGAGAAGGTGTTGGATGTGCGTTTCCGCAAAATCAGCGACGCCGCGAACCGCTGGATCGTAGAGCGTGACCCCGAAGTGGCGCGCTCGGAACGCCAACGGCGCGAACGGCTCGCAAACTACCTCGATAAGGAAGCATTTACCGAGCTACGCCTGATGCAGATCTTCCTGGACAAAACCATCCCGCCAGAGAAAGCGCTGGAGATGGCGCAGGCGTTAGACCCAGAATTCGCCGTCCCAGAAGAACATCGCAAAGCGATGTTGCAGCTCGTGGAACTGATGCGCGAGTTGCCTTTGGAGAGCGCCCTGCGCAGCTGGCGCGCCCATAAACGGCTGCAGCAGCGTTTTCTAAACGCCATGCGGAGCGATAACGCCGAGCTTGCGCTGACCGAGCAGTCGCTTGCCGAACTGGGCTTCTCGGCGGCGGAACTGCAGTGGGCAGAGCAGGTCGCTCAAAGCAAAGACGAAAAGTGGCAACTCCTGATGGGTAGCAGCGAGTCCGAGTCGCCTGCCCAACGGAAAGCGCAGGCGCTGTTCTCTCTGGGGATGTTTGCGGAAGGGTATCTCTCCGCCTACTCTGCGAATACCCTGCTGCTGCGCTTGCAGCCGCCGCTGCGCGCCCTCGAAGCGATCGAGCAAGGCGTTGTCGCCCGCGTCTACGACCTTGCCCTGCCCCCTGAACTTGCGGCATGGCTGCGCAACGATGTGAACGGCGACCAGATTCCCCTCAACGCGACCGACCCCGTGCCTACGCGCCTGCTGGCAACCGCGCGCTGGAGTCAACTCGGATATGACTACTACTTGAACATCCAGCCACTCGATCGGGAGCGCACGGAGGAAAATACCTTTAGCTACTCTCCAAAACTCAGCAAGTCGCTGGCGCTTTCCCCAGAATCTGCCCAGAAAACCTTCCAGCGGTTCGACCCTGAACTCGCGCAGGCGTATCAAGCGGCGTATGAGCGACACAAGCAGCTGCTGGATGACCCGTTGATGCGCGCGCCGCTCGAAGGCTCCGCCCGCACGCTGACTCGTGCGCTTTACGAGTGGGCGCAGAAGCGCGGGGCGGAACTGGTTGCCGAAGTGTACCCTGAACCGTTCGGCGGTCAAGGCAAGACGCTTGCCGAGTGGCTGGAGCGAAGCGATGTTCCCTACCTACTGGAGCGGCACGAGGCCGTGTGGGTACTGCGCCACTGGGCAGCGTTCGTGCAGCGCGTGCCCGACCTGCCGCTAACTGCCCTGCGCGACCTGCTGCGCTCCAAAGGCGACTACGACGACTGGCGCGCCTTCTACCGCGCCATCACGCCCGAACAGGCGCGCTGGCTATTGGCAGCGGGCTACGCTCATCCCCCAGAAGTCACGCGTTTGAGCCACCACGAGGTGTATCCAACTATCAGTGAGTTCGGCAAAGCGTGGCTGATTACCATGGTGCTGGAGCAGTTGCCGCCCGCCCTGCGCAACCAACTCTGGGCGTACACGGACGAGCAGAAGCCGCTCACCGTCGCGCTGGCAACGCTGCCTCCCAACGCGCGGGCGCAACTGACGCAAATCCTCAGCCAGTGGCGTGCGGCGCTGGGAATCAGCGAATCGTTCCTCTCCGAAGACCCTGCCGCGCTGGTGGAGCGACTCGCACTCTATCGCACAGGCACTTGGTGGATGTTCTATCTGCCCGACCCCAGCGACCCAACGCCGTTCTCGGTCAACAAGAGTTTGGTGTTTTCCCTCGCGCCATGCCCGCTCCCGCGCAAGGACGACACCCCGCCCGAAGTGCTTCTCCATCGGCGATGAGCGATTGCCCATTTCGGCGCGGCGCGTAGGGTAAAATCGGAGGTGGAGGGAAGCGTGCAGGCACTGCCCATACCCATACCGACCGTGCCGCTGCAGGAGTTCTGCCAGCAGAATCACATCCGCCGTCTGGCGGTGTTCGGCTCCGCGCTGAGGAGCGACTTCCGCCCCGACAGCGACATCGACCTGCTGGTGGAGTTCGAACCCGAACACACGCCCAGCTTGCTCCAGATGGCGCGACTGGAGCGCGAGCTGTCGGCGTTGTTCGGCGGGCGCAAAATCGACCTGCGCACCAAAGAAGACCTCAGCCGCTACTTTCGAGATGCTGTGGCGGCGAGCGCGAAGGTGATATACCATGCACGATGACAGGGTGCGAGTGAAGCACATGCTCGAAGCGGCTCGCGATGCACTGAGTTTCGCCAGCGGACGAACTCGACAGTACCTTGAAACTGACAAAATGCTTACCTTCGCACTTATCCGATGCGTAGAGATTATCGGTGAGGCAGCAAGTCGCCTCACCCCCGAATTTCGGGCGCAGTACCCGCTACTGCCGTGGGCAGACATCATCGGGATGCGCAACCGCCTCATACACGCTTATTACGATGTCAACTTGGACACACTCTGGAAAACCATTGAGGAGGATGTGCCACTCCTCATCGAGCGTCTTGAGGAGATTTTGGCTGAGGAAGACACCCTATGACAGGCTACACGATTGGCGTCGATGTGGGCACGGCGAGTGCGCGGGCGGGGCTGTTTGACCTGACGGGCAAACGGCTGGCAATCGCCACGGAACCCATCCAAATCCACCGCCCACTGCCCGAATACGCCGAGCAGTCGTCGGAGGACATCTGGCGGGCGGTCTGCACCGTCGTGCGTGTGGTGGTCAACGAGGCGCGCATCCAGCCCGACATGGTGCTGGGCATCGGCTACGATGCGACCTGCTCGCTCGTCGCGCTGGACGCCAGCGCCCAGCCCATCAGCATCTCGCCCACGGGCGACCCGCAGTGGAACATCATCATGTGGATGGATCACCGCGCGATTGCCGAGACCGAGCAGGCGAACGCAGGCGGCTACGAGGCGCTGCGCTATTCGGGGGGCGCGCTCTCGCCCGAAATGGAGCCGCCGAAACTCGCGTGGCTGCGCCGCCACATGCCCGAAACCTTCGAGCGCTCGGGCAAGTTCCTGGACCTCGCCGACTTCCTCGTGTACCGCAGCACGGGCAACAACCTGCGCGGCGAATGCACGATGGGCTGCAAGTGGACTTACCTGCCCGCCGAGAAGCGGTGGGACATGCGCCTGCTGCAGGACTTGGGCATCGAGAGCATTCTGGAGCGCGGGCGCGCGGGCGAGGCGATTCTGCCGCTGGGCAGCTCGGCGGGCACCCTCACACCACAGGCTGCCAGCGAGCTGGGGCTGTCCACCCGCACGCAGGTCGCCATCGGCATCGTGGACGCGCACGCAGGCACAATTGGACTGCTGGGCGCAGTCTGGGCGGGTGACCCCGCGCCGAGCCTTGAGAAACTGGAACGCGCCACCGCGC
>JAIMAN010000096.1 GCA_023511915.1 Armatimonadota bacterium | reverse complement strand
ATGCCGAGCGGAGTGGTGAGACGAGCCAGATGCGTGAGCCGAACAGGCGGTAGCGCGAGTTTCTGGGTGCGACGCATGCGAACGCAATTATACCCCAGCCCCGCTCGCAGGAACCCTTGCTCCAGAGGCGAACGGATAATGCCGACAATTTCAGGGGAACCCCGTGAAATTCGTGGGGATATGCGTTGTGATTGAGGGAGACAATGGCATCAGCGAACCTACCGATTGGCGGGATTGTGCGGTTTCGTGGGCGCGAATGGGTGTTGCTGCCCAGCAACGATTCAGAAACCTATCGCCTGCGCCCGCTCACAGGCATGGGCGAAGACCCCGTTGAGGTCGACAAGCCGCTGAGCCAGCTGATTGGCTACACGCTACCCTTTGAGCGGGTGGAGCCTTCGGTTTTCCCCCTGCCAGAGCCGAAGCAGGTGAGCGATTCCGAGAGCGTGCGGCTGCTGTGGCATGCGGCGCGGTTGCTGTTGCGCGAGGGCGCGGCGCCCCTGCGCTCGATGGGACGCCTCTCCATCCGTCCCCATCTGTATCAGCTCGTGCCGCTGCTGATGGCACTCCGCCAGAACCCCGTCCGCCTGCTGATTGCCGACGATGTGGGCGTCGGCAAAACGATTGAGGCAGGGCTGATTGCCCGTGAGATGTGGGACCGCGGCGAAATTGAACGGCTCGCCGTGCTATGCCCGCCCTACCTGTGTGAGCAATGGCAGCGCGAGCTGTCCGAAAAGTTCAACCTGCCCGCTGTGGTGGTCAACTCCAGCACGCTCGCCCAACTCGAACGCGCCAAACCCGAGGGCGTCCACCTTTATCAGCACTACCGCGTGCTGGTCATCAGCATCGACTGGGTGAAATCCGAACGCCACCGCTACCTGTTCTTGCAGATGTGTCCCGAGCTGGTGATTGTGGACGAGGCGCATAACGCGATTCCCGCCAGCACGCCCGCGCAGCAGCGCTACGAGCTGGTACGCACGCTGGCGCAGAACCCCCAGCGCCACCTGATTCTGCTGACCGCCACCCCCCACAGCGGCATCGCCGATGCGTTCCAGAAACTGCTGGCGCTGCTGAATCCGCAGTTTGAACACTGGGAGTTCAGCAACCTCACGGAGGCGCAACGCGACCAGCTCGCGCGACACTTCGTGTTGCGCACGCGCGGCGATATCGAAAAAGAGTGGGGTGCCCACGCCTGCTTTCCAAAGCGTGAAGTGAGCGACGCGACCTATACCCTCTCACCGCTCGCCCGCAAGCTGTTCGCCGAGACCTACGATTACTGTCTGCAAATCCTGCCAGAAAGCGGGCGGCTCCCCAAAGAGAGTGCCCAGCGGGCGCGCTACTGGGCGGCGCTCGCCCTGCTCCGCAGCGTGATGTCCAGCCCCGAAGCCGCCCTGCAAGCCATCCAGAACCGACGCAACGCCCTCCAGAGCCTGTGGGACACCGAAGACTCCGACACGCTCACGCGCGACTATGTGGAAGACCCCAGCCTCCGCCTGCCCGAAGATGAGGCGCCCAGCATCGCCCTCGAAATGGCAACGCTCTCCCACACCGAGCAGAACCGCCTGCGCGACATCGCCAGAATCGCACGCCAGATTCTGGAGCAACGCGCCGACAACAAAGTGGCAGGCTGTATCCAGCTCGTGCGAGACCTGCTGCGCGAAAACTTCATGCCCATCGTCTGGTGTCGGTTCATCGCGACTGCCGAGTATGTCGCCCGCTGTTTGCGCGAGGCGCTGACCGAGGAATTCCCCGACCTGCAAATCGTGTGCCTCACGGGGCGCCAGAGCGACGAAGAACGCCGCATGCAGGTGGACGCCCTCAGCGCTGACGCCCCCCGCGTGCTGGTCGCCACCGACTGCCTCGCCGAAGGCATCAATCTGCAGGACAAATTCAACGCCGTCATCCACTACGACCTCCCGTGGAACCCCAACAAGCTCGAACAGCGCGAGGGGCGCGTGGACCGTTTCGGACAGCGGTCGCCCACCGTGCGCACCTACCGCTACTACAGCCCCGACAACCCGGTGGACGGCGTGGTGATTCGCGTGCTGCTGGAAAAGGCGCACGAGATTCGCAAAACGCTGGGCACCTATGTGCCCGTGCCCGAAGAGAGCGAGAGCCTGATTGAAGCGCTGGTGAACGCGATGTTCCTCTCGCGGCGCCCCAGCCCGCAGCTGACCCTCGAACTCGATACACCTGCCCTCCAGCAACTCACCCTGCGAATGCAACGCGATGCCGAGCGCGAACGCACCAACCGGACCCGCTTCGCCCAGCGCGCCCTCAAACCCGCCGAAATTCAGAGCGAACTGGACGCCGTAGACCAGGTGCTGGGCGACCCGAACCTCGTGCAACGCTTCGTCACCGAAACGCTCCAGCGGCTGGGCATCCCCCTCAAGCCCGACCCGCGCGTGCCGAACCGCTGGATTCTGGAGGCGCACCTGGTGGAGAACACGCCGAACCTGCCCGCCGCCATCCGCAACGCGCTCCCCCACTTGCCGCGCGGACAGAAGCGCTGGTACTTCAGCTTCGTTTCGCCCACGCCCGAAGGCGCCGTCTACCTGGGGCGCAACCATCCGCTGGTGCAAACGCTCGCCCACTATCTGTTTGAGCTGAGCATGGCGGGGGGTTCCAATGCGCTTGTCAACCGATGTGGTGCGATTGCCACTCGCGAGGTTTCGCGCCCGCTTGCCCTCTATCTGCTCCGCCAGCGCTACCTGCTCCACCAGCCGAACCGCGTGCCTCAGCTCGCTGAAGAGTGCCGCCTGCTCGCCCTCGCCCTCGAGAACCCCTCGGAGGCGATGGGACACGAGGCGGCGCTCGAGCTGTTCGAAAAAGCGACCCCCAGCGCAAACCTGCCCCCCGACGCCAAAACTCGCTGGCTCCAGCGCGCGCTCGAACGCTGGCACGACGGCGCCCTGCACACCCACTACCACGCCCACCTCCAGCAACGCCTGCACACCCTGCAAGAAAGCCACCGCCGCCTGCGCCAGACGCTCCTGCAAAGCCACCACGCCCTTCAGCTGGAACCCCAGAACCCGCCCGACCTGATCGGGATTCTGACGCTCATCCCCCACACGGAGGCGCACCCATGAAAACGACCCAGGTCATCCGAATCGAAGGCGGACTGTTCAGCGCGGACATCCTCGAACGGCTCCAGCAGGGCGACCTGCCCGGGCAAAAGCCAAGCGACTTCAACTGCAAAAACGAAAACGAGCTGCTCAACCTGATTGCCGCGCTCTACGAAGACGCGCGCGCCCTCTATCAGCGGTTTCGGCAGGAACACGAGCGCATGCCTGAAACCGAGAGCGATACCACCCTCACCCGCCAGCGGTGGGTCCTCCCACTACTGACCCTGCTGGAGTACCGCCCTGAGTTCAATCCCGAATCGTATCTGGTGGAGCAGACCCGCTATCGCATTTCGCACCGTGCGGACGCCGCGCCCGACGCGCCGCCCGTGCATATCGTGGGTAGACGCCAGTCGCTGGATCGGGTAGACCCCCACGCCACGCCCCGACGCGCCCCCCACGCCCTCCTGCAAGAGTTCCTGAACCGCACCGAACACCTGTGGGGCATCGTGACCAACGGCGCCACCCTCCGCCTGCTCCGCGACAGCACCTACCTGCGCAAACTCTCCTATATTGAGTTTGACCTGGACGCCATCTTCGAGGGGCAGCAGTTCGAGGCGTTCGTGCTACTTTATCGCTTGCTCCATCGCAGTCGCCTGCCCAGCGGCTACGCCGACGCCCACCACTGCCTGCTGGAGCAATATTACCGCCTGAGCGAGGAGCAGGGCGGGCGCATCCGCGAGCGCTTGCGTGAAAGCGTCGAGAACGCGATTGTCCGCCTCGCGAACGCCCTCCTTCAGCACCCCCACAACCCGCCCTGCGCAAAGGGCGAACTCCCCGACGCCCATACCCTGTATCAGCACCTGCTGCGACTCATCTACCGCATCCTGTTCCTGCTGGTGGGCGAAGAGCGCGGGCTGATCAGCCCCTCCGAGCGCTATCGGAACCACTACAGCATCAGCCGCCTGCGCCCCCTCACCCAGCGCTACTACCACGACGACACCCACGAAGACCTCTGGTACAGCCTGCGCGTGCTGTGGGAATGCCTGCGCAACCCCAACATGGGGCAACGCCTGCAGTTAGACCCGCTCAACGGCGAACTGTTCGCCCCAATGGAACTGGAAAACTGGCGGCTCGCCAACCGCGACCTGCTGGACGCGCTCAAGGCGCTCTTTTACTACGAGGACCCCGACACCCGCGCCACCCGCGCCGTGAACTACGCCGCGCTCGATGTGGAAGAGCTCGGCTCGGTCTACGAAAGCCTGCTGGAACTGCACCCCGTCCTCGACACAAGCAACCCCCATCAGCCCCGCTTTGAATTCCTGCAGGGCAGCGAGCGCAAAACCACAGGCTCCTACTACACCCCGCCCGAACTGGTCGCCGAACTGGTGGAGCAGGCGCTGCTGCCCGTGATTCAGCAGCGGCTCGCCGACAAAACCACGCCCGAAGCGAAAGAGCGGGCGCTCCTCGAAATCCGCGTGTTAGACCCCGCCTGCGGCAGCGGGCACTTTCTGCTGGCTGCCGCGCGCCAGCTCGCCCGTGAACTCGCCCGAATCCGCCACGAGAACCCCTCGCCCGAACACCTGCGCCACGCCCTGCGCGAAGTAATTGCCCACTGCCTCTACGGCGTGGACAAAAACCCGCTCGCCGTCGAACTGTGCAAACTCGCCCTCTGGATTGAAGGGCACAACCGCGGCAAGCCCCTCTCGTTTTTAGACCACCACATCCGCTGCGGCGACTCGCTGGTGGGCGTGCGCAACCTGGAAACCCTGCTCCAGGGCATCCCCAGCGACGCCTACGACCGCCCCGAACGCCACCCCAGCCTGCGCGAACTCAAAAAACGCAACGACCTCGAACGCGCCGGACAGCGCATCCTCAGCAACCCCACCGATGAGGAGCTGCTCAACAGCGCGATTCTGATGGAAACCCTCAGCCGCGAACCCGACGATACCCCCGAACAGGTGCGCCAGAAACACCAGCTCTATCAGCGCCTGCAACACCAGATGGAGCCTCTGCGCACGGCGTGCGACCTGTGGGTGAGCGCCTTCTTCTGGGAGCGCATCGACGCCAGCACGCCCACCACAGGCGATGTGTATCAAGCCCTCGAGAACCCCAGCGGGCTGAACCCCACCATGCGCGCCCGCGCCGCAACGCTCGCCCACCAGCACCGATTCTTCCACTGGTTTCTGGAATTCCCCGAAGTCTTCCTCGCGGGCGGTTTTGATGTCGTGCTGGGCAACCCGCCGTGGGAACAGATACAGTTTGATGACAGGGAATTTTTCGCCGCCAGTCGCCCTGACATTGCCGAAGCGCCCAACATGGCAAAGCGCAAGAAGATGATTGAACAGTTAGCACAGACAGATCCCGATCTGTACGAGTCCTATCGCAAGGCGCAACATGCGAACGACTCGCTAAAGCGATTTGTTCATGGCTCTGGACGATTCCCCCTCACTTCTTTCGGCAGGTTGAATTCCGCCCCGCTTTTCACGGAATTAGCGCGTCAGATTGTTCGGGAGAGAGGCTATGTTGGTGTTGTTGTGCCCACAGGCATTGCTACCGATGCATTTAATCAACACTTTTTCGCCGACCTTGTGGCGCGCGGGGAGCTGGTCAGCCTGTACGATTTTGACAACCGCGCGAAGCTGTTCCCTGCCGTGATTAACCTGATGAAGTTCTGCCTGCTCACGCTGGAGCGTAGGGATTCGGGCGCGCCTGCCAATCGCCGCGCCAGTTTCGCCTTCTTCTGCCACCGCCCCGAAGAGCTGCGCGACCCGCGCAAAATCCTCACCCTCACCCCCGACGAGATTGCCCTGCTGAACCCCAACACGCGCACGCTGCCCATCTTCCGCACCCGACAGGACGCCGAACTCACGAAAGCCATCTACGCGCGTGTACCTGTATTGATAAATGAGCAAGCTAATCAAAACCCATGGCGCGTACAGTTCAAGCTAATGTTCATGATGAATACCGACTCCCACCTCTTTCGCACGGCGGCGGAGCTGGAAGCGCAGGGCTTTCAGCGGGTGGGCAACCGCTTTGTGAAGGGCGCGGAGGTGTGGCTGCCGCTCTACGAGGCGAAGATGATCTGGCTCTGCGACCACCGCTACGGAACCTACGAAGGCGTACAGAGCCGCTCCAGCACGCAGCTGCCCACCCCCACCGACGCCCAGCACGCCGACCCCGCGTTCCTGGTCCAGCCCTGGTATTGGG
>JAIMAN010000095.1 GCA_023511915.1 Armatimonadota bacterium | reverse complement strand
TCGAACAGGATGTGCTGGTCACCGAAACGGGCTGCGAGGTGCTGAGCCAATCCCCCGTGCAGTTGATGGAGATGGGGGAGTGAACGGTCATGACCGAACAGGAGCGCGAAAAGCGGATTCACGAGTGGGCACAGCGGTTGTACGCCCAGCTGCAGGATTGCCTGCCCAGTTGCCTTAACGAGGCGGACCTGCGCAACCGCATCGATCCCCTGCTGGACAAGTTCTGCGTTCAGATTGGTCTCAACCCGATGGCGCACGCCGAATACAGCCTCGCCACAGGGCGCGCCGACGCCGTGTTCAACCGCCTCGTTATCGAGTATGAGCGCCCAGGCGTCCTCAAACCCACCCTGACCGACAGAGCCACCCAGCACGCCGTCGAGCAGGTCAAACGCTACATGGAAGGCATCGCGAAGAAAGACCGCCACGCCGTCGAGCGACTGGCAGGCGTCGCCTTCGATGGCAAGCACCTCATTTTCGTGCGCTCCAGCAACGGCAGCTGGGCAGTCGAGCCTCCCGTAGCGGTGAACGAGCAGACGCTGGCGCGCTTCCTGCGCTGGCTGTCGGGATTGGCGTCGGGGATTGCGCTCACTCCAGAAAACCTCAACCGCGATTTCGCGCTCGAACAATCGCGCACGCAAAACATCCTGCACAGCCTCTATCACGCGCTCAACACCGCGCTGGAGCAACCCGACGGGCTGGTGTCCAAACTCTTCGAGCAATGGCAGCTCTTTTTCAGCCAGGCGATTGACTACTCGGAGGCGTTCGGGGGGCGCAAGCTGGAGCCGCTCCAGAAATGGGTCCGCAGGGCGGGCATCGAGATTAAAAGCCAGCACGAGGCGGAGCGATTCTTCTTCGCGCTTCACACTTACTTCGCGTTGCTGGTGAAACTGCTGGCGTGGCAGGCGCTCTCGCGCCATCTGGGCGGCAAAATCAGCGCGCCCATCTTCAGCCAGCTCCTCGCCGCCGAGGGCGAACAACTGCGCGAACGCCTGCAACACATGGAAGACGGCGCCGTCTTCCGCACCTTCGGCATCCTGAACCTGCTGGAAGGCGACTTCTTCGCATGGTATCTACACGCATGGAACTCCACGCTGGAGAACGCCCTGCGCGCGATTATCAGGCGACTCGATGAGTACGACCCCGCCACGCTCAGCATCCTGCCCGAAGAGACGCGCGACCTGTTCAAAAAACTCTATCACTACCTGCTGCCGCGCGAGGTACGCCACAACCTCGGCGAATATTACACCCCCGACTGGCTCGCCCAGCGCCTGCTCAACCAGATGGACAACGCCCTGTTTGACCCCCACACGCCCGAACCGAAACTGCGCCAGAAACTGATCGAAACCCGCTGGCTGGACCCAGCATGCGGTTCAGGAACCTTCCTCGTGCTGCTGATTGCCCGTATGCAAGCCCTCGCACGCCCGCTGATGCTCTCCGAAACCGAACTGCTCGAAGCCATCCTGCAGAATGTGGTGGGCTTCGACATCAACCCGCTCGCGGTGCTGACCGCCCGCGTGAACTATCTGCTGGCAATTGCCGACCTGCTCGAACACCGACGCAGGGAAGTCTCTATCCCCGTCTACCTTGCCGACTCGGTGCTGATGCCCGCGATTGGCAGAGACCTCTTCGTGCAGAACTGTTACCTGTTCCCCACCGCCGTCGGCGTGCTGATGGTGCCCCGCACACTCTGCACCCCCCAGCACTTTGACCGTTTCTGCGACCTGCTGGAAGAGTGCCTGCGCCGCGAGATGGAACCCGACGCCTTCTTGCACCACGCCTCGAATCTGGGCGTCTCGCTCTCCGAAGACGACCACAAACAGCTGCGCCAGCTCTACAAGCAACTTCTGGAGCTGCATCGCAAGGGGCTGAACGGCTTGTGGGCGCGCCTGCTCAAAAATAACTTCGCGCCCATCACCGTCGGCGCGTTCGACTACATCGTCGGCAACCCCCCATGGGTCAACTGGGAACACCTGCCCGACCGCTACCGCGAAAACACGAAAGACCTCTGGAGCCACTATCAGCTCGCCGGGCAATTCAAGGGCGGACGCCCACGACTGGGCACCGTGAAAGTAGACCTCTCCGCCCTGATGACCTATGTGGTGATGGACAAACTGCTCAAGCGAGACGGCAAACTGGGCTTCGTGATAACCCAGAGCCTGCTGAAGACCGCCGCAGGCGCGGGCTTCCGCCGATTCAAACTGCCCGACCATACGCCCCTCAAAGTAGTGCTGGTGGACGATATGGTCGCGCTGAACCCGTTTGAGGGCGCCAGCAACCGCACCGCCGTGATTATCCTTCAGAAAGGGCGCGACACCCGCTACCCCATCCCCTACACCCTCTGGCGCAAAGTGAAAGGCGAAAAATTCACCTACGACAGCACGCTGGACGAAGTGAAGGCAGCCACCCGCCGCCTGAACCTGTACGCCGAACCCGTAGACCCCCATGACCCCACCTCGCAGTGGCTCACCGCGCGCCCGAAAGCAATTCACGCCCTGCGCAAGGTGCTGGGTCAATCGGCTTACAAGGCGCACGAAGGGGTCAACACGGGTGGCGCGAACGGCGTCTACTGGGTGGAACAAGTGATGACGCGCCCCGACGGGCTTATCGTCGTGCGCAACCTCACCGAAGGCGCCAAACGCAAGGTGGACGAAGTAACCGAGCCAGTTGAACCCCACCTGCTGTATCCCCTGCTGCGGGGGCGCGATGTGCAACGCTGGCGCGCCGAACCCTCCGCATGGATTATCGTGCCGCAGAACCCCCACGAACCCAGCACTGCCTACCCCGAGGTACAGCTCCAGAAAGACTACCCCCGAACCTACGGCTATCTGAAACGCTTTGAGAAGATTCTGCGCGAGCGCAGCGGCTATAAACAAATCCTCAGCAAGCGTGAGGAAGAGTTCTACGGGCTGATGGACATCGATCACTACACCTTCACCGAGTGGAAGGTGGTGTGGCGGGAGCAATCCAGCCTCATGACGGCTGCGGTGGTGGGCGCATATGAGGGTAAACTTGTGATACCCGACCATAAACTTATGCTCATCGATTGCGCCAGCGAAGAAGAGGCGCATTACCTGTGTGCCTTGCTCAACAGCTCAATAGTGGCTCTGAAGGTACTGGCATACGCGGTTTCCATCCAGATGGACCCGCACATTCTGGAAAGGCTCCGCATCCCACGTTTTGACCCTCAGAATCCCGTTCACCGGCGTCTGGCGGAGTTATCGGCGCGGGCGCACCAGATTGTGAGCCAGTGGGACGGCAAAAGCGCCCGTTCGGAAGACGCGGAGACCGTTCCAATCCCGAAGGAGATAGACCTGGAGGCGATACTGCCCCGCCTGAAGCCCGAAGACGCGGCGAAGCTGCTTGAGGTGGTGAACGCCTACCAGCGGGCGCAAACGGAGCTGCAGACCATCGAGCAGGCGATTGACGAAGCGGCGGCGCAGGTGTGGGGGCTGACCGACGCCGAACTGCGCGAAATTCAGCAGAGCCTCAAAGAGCTGAGCGCGTCGCCCGATGAGGAGGAGACCAGTGCATGAGCGCGTTGCAGGCGTTGCGAGGTGTCTTACGCGAGTTCGCCCAGCAGGCGGAGGTGCTGCCTGCGGTGGGTGGGGCACAGGAGGAGCTGGAGCGCCCCGACGCTGAAGAGCGCGAGGACCAGCGCCTCAACTATCAGGAGCGCGTCTTCGAAAGCATCTTTGAAAGCGACGAGGCGGGGCGATTCCCTACCCTCTATCGCCCCACACCCCCCATCGGGCGACGCGAGATGCACCTCTACCGCTACTTTCTGGACGGCTCCTTCCGCTCCTACTTCCTGGGTACAGTGCTGGAGCATGAACGCGAGTCGCCGGTGCATTTCGCGCAGGTGGGCGCGTGCGCCCTGCGACGCGAGCCAGACGGCTCCGTGCGCCGCGAACAGCTGCAAATCCGAAACATCCTGCTGGTGGGCAAAGAGCGGCTCTCGGAAGATCTCTGGGCGTCGCTCGAATCGCTGACAACGGGAGCGGGCATTCACCTGCTGAACATCGCCGAGCGTGAGATTGACGAGCGCGTGGCGTCCGACATGGACCTGCGCAGTCGGGCGGCGGGCAAAGTGCGTTATGAAACGCGCAAACTGGAGGCGGAAATTATCGCGCAGCTTCTGCCTATGCTCAACGAGGACACATGGCTGATTGCCGACGGCTCGTTGATGTTCCAGCCCATTCTGAACCTGCTGACTCAAGAGGGGCAGACTTACCCTGTGATAGGCGTCTCCAAGAATTTTCGCAAAGACCCACAGTTTGTGTATCGGCGCGGACCGCGTGCGCAACGGTTTTCCATCTATCGCCTCCTAACAGGCTTGCAGGCAGCTCATCGCACGGCGGTCTTCAGCGCACGCGAGGGGAAGGTGGTCTTCTGGTATGTACGCTTGCGCGAGCAACGCCATCTGGACTACCCCATGATGGGCGTGGTGAAAGTGGAGCTGGCGAACCCGACGCAGGAGCCTGTGCCCTCCTCCCTGATTGACCGCCTCTCTTCTGCACTGGTGGCGGAGCGTCAGGTAACCCCGCATGGGCGCGACCGACGCTGGCACGCGCATTTGTACCCCATCCACCTCGCTGAACGCGCCGTGCGTGAGGCGCTGCTCTCCCGCGAGGCGGTGCAACAATTTCTCAAATGGAGGTGAACCCTGTGAGCGACACACGACCGATTATCGGATTGTCTTCCGCAACGGCGAACCAGCCGAACACCTCCGACTCATTCCACTTCTGGCTGGCGCCCGATGTGATTGTGAACCCCTTCGATATTGTGGAGGCGGAGCAGGTCGCCCCCAACAAGGGGGTCAGCCGCACTTTCGGGATCGTTACGAGCTTAGAGCATAGCACCGACGCCCCTGCGCACCTCTCCAACTTTATCTCCAACGACTTTGGTCAGGTGGAGAGCGAGCCGAACACGGTGCGACAGGGTACGACCGTGGCGCACGCCGCCGTGCTGTCCAACGATCAGGACATCTACATGCCTGTGCCCAACGATCGCCCCATCCGCTTCGCTGACGAGTCGGGCATCCACGACGCGCTGGGCATCACCCAGATGCCCGAACACTATCGCGTGCCCGCAGGACTGATTGAGATGTCCAACGGCGCCCGCGCGGTGGTCTACCTGGACAGCCGCTACATCCTGGGTCCGGAAGGCGCGCATGTGAACATCAGCGGCATCTCCGGGCTGGCGACCAAAACCTCTTACGCCATCTTCCTCATCCAGTCGCTCCTTCAGAGCGTGAAAAATCGCGATCGAATCGGAGTGATTATCCTGAATGTAAAGCATGGCGACCTGCTCAGCATCGATCAGCCGCCTGCGCACGGGCTTTCGCCCGAAGAGCATGCGCTCTGGGATGCGCTGGGGCTGACCCCAAAACCGTTCGAGAATGTCCGCTACCTCCTGCCTTACGGCAAAGACACCCCCACCACAGGTCGCCCAAACAGTTTCCGAATCCCCCAGCGCGACTGGTTCCTGTATGCCTATTCCCTGCAAGACACCTATGACAAGTTGGATCTGCTACTCTCCAACATTCCTGATCCGTGGGACACGGTGGGGGCGCTGATTGGCGAAATTACGCAGGGATTATCCGACCCGCGTACGGGCGCATGGGGACCCCGAAGCCGATGGGCATCCGTAACAGATTGGGACAGTCTACTGAATGGCGAGCCGCTTGTCAAGGATGGTCAAGCCCAGAATGTGGGCGATGTGCGTGCGGTTTCCGTCGCGCGGTTCCGACGCCTGCTCCGCCGAATTGTGCAAACGCGCCAGTCGGGCATTTTCGTGAGCCAGCGCCGACACAATGTGAAAAACCTGAGCGAGGAAATCGCCCGAATTCGCGGCGGCGAGGTGGTTGTGGTGGACATCGCCAAACTCACCGACGACGAGCAAACCCTCGTGTTCGGCGACATCCTGCGCACGATATACAAGCTCTACTCGGAAGACTCAGGCGATGGGGACGACCTGCCCGAAAAAGTGCTGATTTTCGTCGACGAGCTGAACAAGTACGCTCCCCAGCGCGAAACAGGGTCGCCCATCATCGATCAGGTGCTGGACATCGCGGAGCGCGGGCGCTCGCTGGGCGTGGTGCTGTTCGGTGCGGAGCAGTTTATGAGTGCGGTACATGAGCGCGTCGCGGGCAACTGCTCCACAATAGTGGTGGGGCGCACGGGCTCTTCAGAACTCTCTGCTCCCGCCTACCGATTTTTAGACCCCGCGGTCAAGGCGAACATCACCCGCCTGCAGAAGGGCGAACTGATTATCAGCCACGCCATCTTCCGCCAGCCTGTGAAGATTCGCTTCCCGCGACCTGCCTACCTGCAGGAGGGCGCCGAAGGCTAAGCCGGGCGCGTCGGGTACACTTATCCCCGATGCACAAAAAGGCGCACGAAACCCGGCTCTATCGGCAGGAGATGAATAACCGCATCC
>JAIMAN010000094.1 GCA_023511915.1 Armatimonadota bacterium | reverse complement strand
GTTCGCGCGGGCGCATGAGGACGGTGGCTTCGACCGCGTGCTGATCGGCTACAGCTCGACCGGGCCGGACGGCTGGAGCGTGGCGGCCTACGCGGCGGCGCAGACGGAACGCCTCACCTTCCTGATCGCACACCGGCCCGGGTTCGTCGCGCCGACGCTGGCCGCGCGCAAGGCGGCGACGCTCGACCACTTCACCGGCGGGCGGATCGCGCTGCACATCATCACCGGCGGCTCCGACGCCGAACAGCAGCGCGACGGCGATTGGCTGGACCACGACGCCCGCTACCGGCGGACGGACGAGTACCTCGAGATTGTGCGGCGGGTGTGGACGAGCGATGCGCCGTTCGACTTCGAGGGCGAGTTCTACCGGGTGAAGAACGCCTTCTCCGAGGTGAAGCCGCTCCAGCAGCCGTACGTGCCGCTGTATTTCGGCGGCGCCTCCGGCCCGGCCGTGACGGTCGGCGCCAAGCATGCCGACGTCTATGCGCTGTGGGGCGAGCCGGTGGCGGCGGTGAGGGAGCGGATCGCGGAGGTGCGCGCCGCCGTGCCCGCTGGATCACCGGGACCCCGCTTCAGCGTCTCCGTCCGTCCGATCCTGGGCCCGACGGAGGCGAAGGCCTGGGAGCGTGCCCACGCGACGCTTGACCAGATCCGCCGCGTGCGGCCGAACACGCCGCTGGGCGTCTCCGCGCGGCCGCAATCGGTCGGCTCGCAGCGGCTGTTGGAGTTTGCCGCCAAGGGCGAGATCCATGACAAGCGGCTGTGGACGCCGATCGCCGCGGCAACCGGCGCGGCCGGCAACACGACGGCGCTAGTGGGCACGCCCGAGCAGGTGGCCGAGTCGTTGCTTGACTACTACGACGCTGGCGCAACAACGCTGCTGATCCGCGGCTTCGACCCCCTGCGCGATGCCATCGAGTACGGCCGCGACCTCATCCCGCTGGTGCGCGCCGAGGTTGCCCGCCGCGACCGACAGGCGCTGACCGTGTAGCGGCTCCGGGGCGAAGGCGATCCCGCACTGGGGAGCCGCTCGGCTGCGCTGGCGTGCACGATGGAGGCGAGCGCTGGCCGTGCCGCCGTGAGCCGCCCTGCTACAATAGTTCGTAGCATGAACGGTGGAATCCCCATGCAGCACCAGATCACGGACGACCTCGACCTCTTGCTGGACGCCCTGCCACCGCACATCGGCAAGCCGCTGCGCGCGCGCGACGACAACCATGAGCTGCTTGAGGTGGTGATGGACCTCGGACGGCTGCCCGAGGCCCGCTATCCGGGCCGGGAGGTGGTGCTCAGCGATTCGGAGGTGACCGAGGCCGACATCGAGTACGTGGTGGCGCGCATCGGCGAGTTCGGCGATGACAACCGCGCCGGCATCGAGCGCACGCTGCACCGGATCAGCGCGATCCGCAACCGCCGCGGCCGCATCATTGGCCTGACCTGTCGCGTCGGCCGCGCCGTGTTCGGCACGATCCGGATCATCGAGGACCTGGTGCAGAGCGGCAAGAGCATCTTGTTGCTCGGTCGTCCCGGCGTCGGCAAGACGACGATGCTGCGGGAAACGGCCCGCGTGCTCGCCGACGACATGGGCAAGCGCGTCGTCATCGTCGATACATCGAACGAGATCGCCGGCGACGGGGACATCCCCCACCCGGCGATCGGCAGCGCCCGCCGCATGCAAGTGCCGACCCCGACGATGCAGCACGCGATCATGATCGAGGCAGTGGAGAACCACATGCCCGAAGTGATTGTGATTGACGAAATCGGCACGGAGCTGGAAGCCTACGCGGCGCGCACGATTGCCGAGCGCGGCGTGCAACTTATCGGCACGGCGCACGGCACAAGCCTCGAAAATCTGTTAATGAACCCGACCCTTTCCGACCTCGTGGGGGGCATTCAGACCGTAACGCTTTCGGATGAAGAGGCGCGACGGCGCGGCACCCAGAAAACCGTGCTGGAGCGCAAAGCGCCGCCCACCTTCGATGTGGTGATTGAGATTCTGGACTACCACCGCCTCGCGATTCACCACGATGTGGCGCAAACGGTAGACCGCATGCTGCGGGGTCATCCGCCACGCCCCGAAATCCGCGTCCAGACCGATGCGGGCACTTACGAGATTGTCCAGCGAAGCGACCTGCTACCTCGCGCTTCAGAAGTAGAGGAATCGGAGCTGCCCGCCGCCCAGCCCAGCACGCCCACCACGCTGATTGCGCCACCGGGCACTTCGCGTGGGCACATCACGCGCGTCTTCCCCTATGGCGTCAGCCGCAGCCGACTGGAGAAGGCACTGCGCGACCTGCGCGTGCCCGCCTATGTCGCCCGCGATGTGTCCGACGCCGACGCGATGGTGGTGTTGCACTCCACCTATCAGCGCCGCCCGCCGAAAGTGCGCGAGGCGCTCCAGAAGCAAATCCCAATCGCGGTGGTGCGGAGCAACACCTACGCGCAGTTAGCCCACGCCCTGCGAGAGCTGTTCGAAAAACCGCACACCGACGAAAGCGCGGAAGAGCGCGCGCTTCGCGAGGCAGAAGAGGGCGTCGAGTATGTGCTGAGTACCCATCAGCCATATGAGCTCTCGCCGCAGAACAGCTATCTGCGTCGGCTCCAGCACCAGCTGATTGAAAAATATCGCCTGCTTTCGGAAAGCGTGGGTGAAGAGCCGCGGCGGCGCGTGCGAATCCTGCCCATCTACGCCGACGAACGCGAAGACTGACCGATGAACCGCGCCCCGTTTATCACCTTCGAAGGCATCGAAGGCGCAG
Organism: Armatimonadota bacterium; assembly: GCA_023511915.1. Classification (GTDB taxonomy): domain Bacteria; phylum Armatimonadota; class Fimbriimonadia; order Fimbriimonadales; family GBS-DC; genus GBS-DC. The sequence continues at coordinate 3,752 of JAIMAN010000094.1, read as the reverse complement.
GCAAGACCACCCTCGCTCTCTGGCTCGCGGAACGCCTGAAAGAGGCGCGCATCCCCCACCTGTTCACCTACGAGCCGGGCGGCAGCGAGATCGGCTATGCCCTGCGCCCCCTGTTGCTGAACGCCCCGCTCGAACCTGCCACCGAACTGTTTCTGTTCCTCGCCGACCGTGCCCAGCATGTTGCCCGCACCATCCGCCCCGCCCTCGAACAGGGCACCTGGGTGCTGTGCGACCGCTACACCGATTCCACCCTCGCCTACCAGGGCTACGCCCGCGGCTTAGACCTGCACTGGCTCCGAATCCTCAATCAGCTGGCGACCGACGGCTTGGAACCCGACCTGACCGTGCTAATTGACGCGCCGGTGGAGGTGGCGCTCCGCCGCGCCACCCAGCGCAACCGCTTCGAAGCGCAGGATGTGGCGTTCCACGAGGCGGTGCGACAGGGCTACCTGCAGGAATCCAAACGCGCGCCACAAAGATTCTTAGTGCTGGACGGAACCCAGCCCCTCAGCGTGCTTCAAGAGCAACTCATCACCGAACTGCAGGCGCGGTGGGGTTTGTGGCAAGCAGGCAGGAGAGACCGATGAAACTGGTGATTGCGGTGATTCACAATCGCGACAAGGGGCGAGTGATGGACGCGCTGCTGGAGAGCCAGTTCAAATTCACTCAGATTGCCAGCACGGGCGGCTTCCTGCGCGAGGGCAACACCACCCTGCTGATTGGCGTGGAGGACTCGCAGCTGGACGATTTGTTGCGCCTGCTGGAGCAGAACTGTCGCACGCGCGAGCAGTTCGTGAACCCGATGCCGCCCGACGCCGCCCCGATAGGCTCGTTTCTGCCCACACCGATTGCGGTGGAAGTCGGCGGCGCGGTGGTGTTCGTTCTCCATGTGGAGCGGTTCGAGCGGTTTTAGCCATGCAACGGCTCAGCGAGCTGGTGATTCGCCCCGAAACGACCGCGCGGTGGCTGCGCCAGAGTCTCACCAGAGCGCATCCGCCTCAGGCGCTGCTGCTGGTGGGCGCGCCGGGGGTGGGCAAGCGCACTGTCGCCAACGCGCTCATCGCCGCATGGCTCTGCCCCCAGCGCACTCCCGACGGCGCTTGTGGGGCGTGCGAATCGTGCCTCAAGTGGTCAGAAGAGGGCAGCCATCCCGACCTGCGCGTGCTTCGCCCCAGCCCGGACCAGATTAAAATTGAGTCGGTACGCGAGGCACGCCAGTGGATGAACTTCGCGCCGACAATCGCGCCGTTCCGTTTTGTGCTGATAGAAGAGGCGCATCGGCTCAACCCCGCCGCGGCGAACGCCCTGCTCAAGACCCTCGAAGAACCCCCGCCCCGCTATCATTTCGTTTTGACCAGCCCCGCCAGCGACCTGCTGATTGCCACCATCCTGTCGCGCTGTCAGCTTGTGCGGCTGGGGGTGGTGCCGATTGCCGAGCTGGCGGCGATTCTGGTCGCACGCGGCGTGGAACCCGCAAAAGCCCAGCGAATCGCCGAGCTTTCCGAGGGCGCGATTGGGCGCGCCCTGCGCTGGAGCCAGACCGACGCCGTCGAATGGCAAACGCTGGAAAGCATGCTCGCGCTGTTCGCCACGCTGGGGAGCGCGCCCAGCATCAGCGCCCTGCGGCTCGCCGAGCAGTTCCGCGCCCTCTGCAAGCAGCTGGAAGGCGGCGCCGACGAGACCTCCGCCCGCGCCGCGCTCGCCACGGGGCTGGAGTATCTACTGCGCTGGTATCGCGACAGCCTCGCGCCCCCAGAGAAGCGGCAGTTCGCCTCTCACCACGCCGCGCTGGAACAGCTCGCCCGCCGCACGCCCCCCGCCCAGCGACTGGAACACATCGCCCGAATCACCGAAGCCCGCCGCGCCATCCTCGGCAACGCCAACGCCCAGATTATCACCGAAGACCTCTTCATCCACTTGCTGGCATGAGCAGTCGGCTTCGTTGGGCGCGGTGAACAGCTAACGCTGACTCCCGTAGCTGGGGCATCCCGCCCCTGTCCACGCGCAGGAGGCGCATGCTACTTCAGCCCACGCAGGTCGGCTTCGTTGGAGAAACGAGACGACTAAAGCGGCTCTTTTGCCAAGATACCTTCTGGAACCCACGATGCCCCCTGAAAGAACGACGGCTAAAGCCGTTCCCAGTAAACAAAGCCAGCCTCCGCTGGCTTAATCAGCCGACGCAGGTCGGCTTCGTCTATTAGGAACGGAACCTCAGGCGTCTGGCAATCCCGCAACCCCCCCTGAAAACCCGACGGCTAAAGCCGTTCCTACCAAACAAAGCCAGCCTCCGCTGGCTATAGCCCCCTGTTTACAGGGGGTTGGGGGGCTGAGCCGACGCAGGTCGGCTTCGTCTATTAGGAACGGAACCTCAGTCGTCAAAACCTCACCCCCCACAAACAAAAAACGCCCCTCCCTCGGACAAGGAAGGGGTGTTTCCGTTTCAATCCCTCACAGGTAGGCTACAAACAGATCACCCTCTAGCCCCTCACCTGCTGCGGGGCGAGTTTCAATCCCTCACAGGTAGGCTACAAACTCAAGATAGACCCACAGGGCGCGTTGGATTTTCTCACGTTTCAATCCCTCACAGGTAGGCTACAAACGCGCGAAATCCGCATCGTTTTAGATGCGGAACTGGCATGTTTCAATCCCTCACAGGTAGGCTACAAACACCCGATCCCAAGCGGGAAAGTCAAGTCCTGTGTATAGTTTCAATCCCTCACAGGTAGGCTACAAACCTTGCTGGATGCGCTCCAATATAGGCGCGTCCGAATGTTTCAATCCCTCACAGGTAGGCTACAAACTGTGATCGTGGTCGCCCACTCCAACGGCTACCCGCGTTTCAATCCCTCACAGGTAGGCTACAAACGCCTATCATGCAAGCACGAAGGCGAGATCTGGTATGGTTTCAATCCCTCACAGGTAGGCTACAAACTCGGTCAGCACGATCCGAAGAAGGTCTGGGCAATTAAACTGTTTCAATCCCTCACAGGTAGGCTACAAACCCAGAAGTCGAAGCGTGGGCGCCGTGCGAAAAAATCGTTTCAATCCCTCACAGGTAGGCTACAAACAGGCAAGCCACTTCAGCAACAGTTCCCGCTCCTTCTCGTTTCAATCCCTCACAGGTAGGCTACAAACAGAAACGGAGGTCAACGATGAGTGAAGTGATTGTACGTTTCAATCCCTCACAGGTAGGCTACAAACTCCAGGAGGTCGGTAACGCTCCCCCACTTGAGGTAGTTTCAATCCCTCACAGGTAGGCTACAAACCGATTGAGGTGCAACCCACGACGCCGACTTTGCCTGGTTTCAATCCCTCACAGGTAGGCTACAAACGCGCAGCGGCGGGAATAGCACGGAGCGCATTGACGAGTTTCAATCCCTCACAGGTAGGCTACAAACGCGCATACCGCACGGCGTGCGCGAGTGCGTCGATGGTTTCAATCCCTCACAGGTAGGCTACAAACTCCTGTAAGCGTGCGTACTATCGCGTCCCAATCGGAGTTTCAATCCCTCACAGGTAGGCTACAAACTCGATATCAAGCGTAGCCCGCCGTACCGTATCCAGCGTTTCAATCCCTCACAGGTAGGCTACAAACTCACCCAGTAGGGCGACACATACTCACGCACGGGCGTGTTTCAATCCCTCACAGGTAGGCTACAAACCAACCCGCCTTTCGCGGGTCGGTCCCGAAAATGAGTTCAAAACGGTTCCGATTGTCAAGGTTCGGGCGTTGCCCGTTGGCGGGTTTATTA
>JAIMAN010000093.1 GCA_023511915.1 Armatimonadota bacterium | reverse complement strand
CCCCCCCCCCCCCCCCCCGCCCCCCCCCCCCCCCCCCCCCCCCCCCCCCCCCCCCCCCCCCCCCCCCCCCCCCCCCCCCCCCCGAGGGCGAAAAAAGCGCGCCTGTTTCCCACGCAGCGAACCCAAGTGCTGTACCCTTAAGGGAACCAGGAACGGGGCAAAAACTCTGAACGCGCGGTTGCTCTTAGTCATACAGCGCGTCCAGGTAGCGTTTCAGCACCTCGTCCACCACGCCGCGAAACGGCAGTGAGTTCGCCATGCCGTAGATCGGCGCCATCTCGCCCTTCTCGTCGGGGTGCGCCTTGACATACGCTACCGATTCGCGCAGGTCGCTCAGGAACGCTTCGGCGACGCCCGATTGCGTGTGGCGCACCGTCACGGCGAGGTGTAGTCCGGGCGGTCGCTGCAGGGCGTTCAATCGCCACCCGCGCTGGCGCATCTGATCCAGCACTTGGTAGATGTTGAGCCGCTCATGCGCGCTGGTGAAAGCGATGAGGAACAGCGGCTCGCCCATCAGGCGCAGGTCGGGCATCTGCTCGATGCCCTTGCGGATGGCGACGGCGGTCTCCATGATTCGTCGCGCGGCATCCAAGTAGCTCTGCTTGCCGATGGCGACCATCGCCGCCCAGCCCGCTACGCTCAGCGCGCCGGGGCGACTGCCTGGCAGCGTCGGCGAGGCATACAGACCGCCCTGCCAGTCCGTGTAGGTGAAATACTGATACCGCCGCAGCGACCTGCCCCGATACAGCACCACCGACAGCCCTTTGGGGGTGTAGCCGTACTTGTGCGGGTCTACCGACATGGAGGTCACGCCCGCCACGCGGAAGTCGAACGGCGTCACAGGGTAGCCGAGTTGCTCAATAAACGGCAAAATGAACCCGCCCAAGCAGGCGTCCACATGCATGCCGACGCCGTACTGCTGGGCAATCGCCGCCATCTGCGGGATGGGGTCAATTATGCCGTGCGGGTAGCTCGGCGCGGAGCCGACAATCGCAATCGTGTTGCGCGTGAGCGCGTCCTGAATCGGCTCCAGTTTCGCCTTGAAGTCGTCGCCGACGGGCGTGCGGATGAGTCGGATGCCGAACAGGTGCGCGGCTTTGTCGAAGGCGGGGTGCGCAGTTTCGGGGGCGATGACTTCGGGTTCGGTGATGCGTTTTTCGGCGCGCGCCCAGTCGCGATAGGTCTTCATCGCCAGCAGGATGCTCTCCGTGCCGCCAGAGGTCGTCGTGCCCACGACCTGCCCTTCAGGGTCGTCGGTGTCGGGCGCGTGCAGTAGGCGGGCGGTCATCCGCACGATTTCCGCCTCGAAGCGCACGGTGCTGGGGAACAGGTCGGCGTGCAGCGGGTTGCTCTGCGCGTGCAGGGCGTACACGCGGCTCAGAAACTCGCTCAGGTCAGGCTCGCCGTGATAGACCGTGCCTGACACGCGCCCCTGCATCCATGGGGGCGATTCCTGCGTGCGCAGTTGCTGCAGCCAGTCCAGAATCTGCTCGCGTGGGACGCCCGCGTCGGGCAGTTCGTTGAAATCGGGCAGCGCGTCGAGTTTGGGGCGCATCTGCTCGCGCACCATCTGCTCCACTTGGGCGTACTCGGCTTCGAGCCGCTTTTGGACGGCGGGGATGCGCTGCGCGACCTTCTCCACCCCGCGCGCCGCCTGTTGCCACACTCGCTTGAGACCCATAGCGGATGGATTGTACCCTGCTGGGGGTGTTCGTGGGTATACTTGGTGGGGAGCGATGCCACAGGAGCGGACTTTCGCCGAGTTTTTTGCGGGAATTGGCTTGGTGCGGATGGGTCTGGAGCAGGCGGGCTGGCGCGTTGTGTTCGCCAACGACATCGCGCCGCAGAAGTTCCAGATGTATCGGGGCTTTTTTCCAGACGCCGATGCGTATTACCGTGTGGGCGACATTTTCGAGATCGACGCGCATTCGGTTCCCCGCGCGACGCTGGCGACCTGCTCGTTCCCGTGTATCGACCTTTCGCTGGCGGGCAACATGCGCGGGTTGCAGGCGGGGGCGCACTCCAGCGCGTTTTGGGGCTTTGTGCGGGTGTTGCAGGCGCAGGGCGCCGACGCCCCGCCGATCCTGCTTGTGGAGAATGTGAACGGTTGGCTCTACTCGAACGGCGGGGACGATTTTCGGCTCACGATCCTGACGCTGAACGAGTTAGGGTATGCGTGCGATGCGTTTGTGCTGGACGCGCGTCGGTTCACGCCGCAGAGTCGCCCGCGTGTGTTTGTGGTCGCGACCCGTTTGGCGGTTCCTGTCGGCGGGCTGGGCGGGCTTTTGGAGCGTCCGCGCGGGTTGCTGAGCGCGCGCCTGCGCGCGCTGTTGCTGGCGAACAAAGACCTGCGCTGGTTCGCGTTGCCGTTGCCCGACCCGCCCCCGCCCCTGCGCACAGGGCTGAGCCAGATTGTGGAGCCGCTGCCTGAAGACAGCCCGCGCTGGTGGAGCGAAGCGGAGACGCAGCGCCATGTGGCGATGATGAGCGAGTCGCATCGGCGCTATGTGGAGCAGTTGGCGCGCGGCAGCGGGTTCGCCTACCGCACTTTCTATCGGCGTCGGCGGTCGGCGGGTCAGCGCGCGGAGGTACGACGGGACGAGATTGCGGGCTGCTTGCGCACGGCGGTCGGCGGCAGCGGCAAGCAGTTTCTGATACGCGCGGGCGGCGGGCAAATCCGCATGCGCGCGATGACCCCGCGCGAGTACGCGCGGCTGCAGGGCGTGCCCGATCACTACCCTATCGACGCGCCCGACACCTACGCGCTTACGGCGTTCGGCGACGCGGTGTGCGTGCCCGTTATCCGATGGATCGCGCAGCACGCGCTGAACCCGCTGGTCGCAGGCGCGACGGCGCGCCCGACGACGCTGTTCGACGACGATGGCGGATAACCTTTCGCCCGAAGACCGTCGGCGCACGATGCAGGCGGTCACGAGCAAGGCGACGCGCATCGAGCGCAAGTTGTGGTCGATGCTGGCGGGCATGCGCGTGCGCGGCTGGCGCAAAAACGCCGCCGACCTGCCTGGCGCGCCCGATGTCGCCTTCAACGAGCTACGCCTCGCCCTCTTCGTCGACGGCTGCTTCTGGCACGGCTGCCCCGTCTGCAAACGACCCCTACCCGCGACACGCCGCGACTACTGGCAAGGTAAAATCGAACGCAACATCGAACGCGCCCGACGCTACAACCTGCAGCTGCAGCAGATGGGCTGGCGCGTGGCGCGGTTCTGGGAGCATGAACTCCTGCGCGACCCGCGCGCGGTGCGACGGCGACTGCGCGCGATTCTACGCACGAGGCGGCGCGCAATGAACCAGCAACAGATAGCACACACAACGCAGGAACGGCTCGAGGCGTGGCGACGCGCCTGCACACGGCGCGGGAAACTCTCGCGCAACACCCTCGCGGCGGGCGTCGTCGCGCTGCACCATTTGCGACACGCCGAGTCGCTGCCCGCCTCGCGCGAGACGCTCTTCAGCGCAGGCGGCGAACTCAAACAATCGCGCGGCAAAAGCCTGACGACGATTCTATCCGCTTACGGACTGCCGACGGACTATCTCAAGGAGGTCACGACTCGCCAAGCGCACCAAGACGCGCAGCGGCTGCTGGAAGCGCTGGAGTGGGGCGCGCTGCTGACGCCGCTGACGCGCGATGACCGAGACGCCCTGCTGCGCCAGCTTATCGGCGCGCTTGTCCAACTCGCGCAGGCGCAGTTGCAGCAGTAAGCGGTGCGCGTGCGCGTGGACTGGCGTCAGTCGCCATGGGAATGGATGCGCCAGATCCTTGCCGCCGCGCGCGAGCGCGCGCCCGGCGTCGTGGAACAGCACCTCGTGGGCGCGAAACTCCAGACGCGCTTCCGCGACCTGCAGTTCCCTGCGCTGCCCGCACACGCCGCCGATGTCGCCACAGGACGCAAAGGCGACTTCGAATTGCCGACCGCTTCAGGCGGCGTTGTCCTGCATGTCACGGCGCACCCGACCAGCGCGCTCATCGAAAAGTGTCAAGAAAACCTGCGCCAACGCCTGCTGCCGATTATCCTCACACTGCGCGAAAAAGAGGCGCACGCGCTCGCGCTGGCGGAAGACAAGGGCGTCGCGCAGCAAATCGCCGTCGTGCCCATCGAGCATTTCGTGGCGACCAACCTCATCGAAATGGCGACGGAGCGCCAAATCCCGCTGGACGAGGCGCTCCGCGCGCTGCTCAACGCCTACAACCAGCGGGTAGAACTCGCGGAGACGAACCGCTCGTGCAGAATTGAACTCGAGTGAGCGCGCCCAACGCTCGCCACGACGCTCAGGTAAGGTATACTTGCATCATAGGGAGACTCCCTCGTGATAAGCAGCGACTCGGCAGTATATAACGGCAGCGGCGGGCGGGTTCCCGAACCGCTGTTTCACGACACGCCGTTCGACGAGAGCGAATGGCGCGCGCTGTACGACATCCTGCGGCAGGTGAACCAGCCTAAAGCGGAGCTGATGCGCGTGCAGTACGAGGCGGTGCGCACGGCGTATCAGCACTATGTGTCGGCGCGTGCGGAGGAGCGGGACGCCTACGCCGTCCAACGCGCAGCGGACGAGGCGTACAACCGCGAGGTCGCCGCGCAGCGTCAGGCGGTGGAGGCGCAGATTCGCGAGGCGCGCGAACGCTGGCGTCCCACGCTGACCGCGCTGCGCACCGCGCTGGAGCAGGCGCGTCTGGAGGCGTACCTGCGGGCGGGCGAGGCGGGGCTGAACCTGCGCGGCGGCGCGTTTCTGGGCATCGGGCTGGACGACACGGCGCCAAGCGACTGGGACGCGCCCCAAGCCGCGCAGCCCGGTGCGCCCGCGCCACAACCGCCTGCGCCGACGACACGCCTGCCCGACACGCGCGCCGCGACGCTGCTGCCCGCGCGGATGGCGACGCCCTATGAAGCCCACCCTGCCCCCTGGACGCACCCCACGCCCGAAGAACCGCCCTACAGCAGGGACGAGGCGGCGCACGAGGCGCGATTGCCTACCGCCCAACCGCGCACGGCGTTCCGCTGGCTGCACTGGCTCGCGCCCGTCGCCGTCGGGCTGCTGCTGGGGCAACTGCTGCTGGCAGCGTTCGGACTGGGGCTGGGCGACTGGCAGAGCCCGATGTTTTGGGTCGCGTCGCTGGCGGGCGCACTCGCGATGCTGGTCTGGTATCGCGCGTTGTGGAACGCCAGCCGCGCGCTGAGCGAGCTTTACTATCTGTTCAACTGGGGCGCGGGTCAGGCGCGGCGGATTGCTTGGCTGGCGGGCGCGGCGATACTCGTTGTTCTGCTGCTGCCCGTCGCGGTGCTGCTCGGCGCACTCTACTTCGCGCCCAGTCTGTGGAACACGCCCGCGCCGCTGACGGCGGTGCTTGCACTGGTGCTTATGCTGCCGTTGGCGGGGCTTGCGCTCACAGGCGGCTACTTTCACGGGCGTCAGGAGGTTGTCGCGAACGCTGTGCAGGCGCGGGTGAACGCCGAGCGGCGCGTCCAAGCCCGCGAGGCGCGCGACCGCTTCGACCCGCACTCGCCGACCCGCGTGGAGCCGACCGCCGCGTCCGCGCCAACGCCGACAACGGCAGTCGCATCCCCCAACGGCGACGGAACGCCGACGCCACACACGCCCCCCACTGCGCCCACCGACCCGCAGGAGCGACTGCGCGCCGCGTTCACGGCGATTGCCAACGCCCGCGCCGCCGAAGCGAACTACCAGCACGCCAAACAAGAGCTGGAGGACGAACTCGCGCCCCTGCAGCACGAGCTGCTGCGCCTCCAGCCGCGCCCGATTTACCCCGACCTGCCCCCCCACGCCCAAGAGCGGCTCCGCGCCCTCTACCAGCAGTGGCGACTGGCGTACACCGCGCTGCTGGACTATGTCGCCGAAGCCGCGCGCGAATGCAAAGACGGCGAACAAATCGCCCAGCGCATTGCCGCCTTCAAAGACGCGCTGCTGCGCTAAGCGGACGCCCGCTGCATTGCCCAACACCCTAACGGTTCTCCGTTGGAAGTGAGTGGCGTGGCGTTGTAGGGGCACGGCGTGCCGTGCCCTGCTTGCGCTGTGCGTCGCCACAACCATGCGTCCGCCACACACCCACCCTTGGGGGGCTGATAAGGGTACATCGCTTGGGTTCACTGTGTGCAGGGTGCGCTCACTTTCTGCCCTCACCCCCAGCCCCTCTCCCACTTGGTGGGAGAGGGGTGTAGGGGCGCACGGCGGTGCGTCCTGCAGCGTGTTCCCCCTCTCCCGCGAGGCGGGAGAGGGGGACACAGGGGGTGAGGGCAACACGGCGCGCCTCCCCGTTCTCGCCCGCGCAGGGAAAATCATCTCTGCCTCAGCGATTCCGTGCCAAACCGTTGTACCCTTGTCAGCCCTTGGGGGGGAATGCAACTCCAAGCGTGTGCGCATGGTCAGAGTAGTCCAAGCGCGCGGAACACTGCGCGGAACGCCAGCCGACGATTCCAAACCCGCAGACCCACACGGCGACTACGACAGCGAGCGGGAACAACCAGTTTCTCATCCGTACACCTCCGTTTCAACAAGCACCCACCCTTGGGGGTGAATGCTACAAGGCGGACAAGGAGCTGCGCGTGCGAATCGCGCGGCTGTTTCAACAAGCACCCACCCTTGGGGGTGAATGCTACGAATATTCCTGAGCCGTACTGGGGACTTA
>JAIMAN010000092.1 GCA_023511915.1 Armatimonadota bacterium | reverse complement strand
TCCACCTGCAGTTGGAGTTTGGCGAGCAGGCGCGTGGCGACCTTGCGGTTGACCTCGTTGTCCTCCACGAGCAGGATGCGCTTGTCGGGGAACGCTTCGGGCAGGTCTGCGGTGGGTTCGCTGTAGGCGGGTTGCGGCGGCTGTGCGGCGGGCAGCGGCAAATCCACATAGAACAGGCTGCCAACGCCGACCTCGCTTTCCACACCAATGCGTCCGCCCATCATCTCTACCAGTTTTTTGCTAATCGCCAGCCCCAGCCCTGTGCCGCCGTACTTGCGCGTGGTGGAGGCGTCCGCCTGCGTGAACGCCTCGAACAGCGACTCCTGCTTGTCTTCGGGGACGCCGATGCCAGTATCTTGCACGCCGATCCACACGCCCTGCGGGTAGGTCGGACTGGGCAGCAACATCACCGTCACTGTGCCCTCGTGCGTGAACTTGATAGCGTTGCTGATGAAGTTCGCCACAATCTGGCGCAGGCGCACAGGGTCGCCCTGCACCCAGTCGGGCGCGTTCGGGTCGATATGCGCCTGCAGAATCAAGCCCTTCTCGCTCACGCGCCCGCTGAACAGGTTCGCTGCCTCGTGTACCAGCTCGCGCATGCTCACGGGAATGCTCTCCAGCGTCATCTTGCCCGACTCGATCTTGGAGAGGTCTAAGATGTCGTTGAGCAGCCCCAGCAGGAAGTTCGCGCTGTTTTTGAGCGTGCGCAGCAGCTCCGCCTGTTCGGGCGTGAGCGGCGTGTCTTCCAGCAGCTGCACCATGCCGATGATGCCGTTCATTGGGGTGCGGATTTCGTGGCTCATGTTGGCGAGGAACTCGGATTTGGCGTGGTTGGCAGCTTCGGCGCGCACCGCCATCTCGTTCGCCTCTATGAGCGCCTCTTCCAGCCGCTGGTTCATCTGCTCCAGGAGCATCTGCGCCATCTTGCGCTCATGCACATCGCGCACAAGGCTAATCACTGCGTCGTCGGTGTAGGGCACGATACGCGCTTCGTAGTAGCGGTCTTCGCCGTTTATGGGGATGCTATATTCCAGTAGGAACGGCTCGCGCGTCGCCAGCACCAGTTGGAAGGCGTGCATCACGCGCTCCGCCAGTTCGGGAGGCAATATCTCTCGGACGGTTCTGCCCAGCGCGTGCGCTTTGGGCACGAGCAGTTGGCTCTCGTCAGGCGCGTACACCTCCAAGTAGACGCCGTTGCGGTCGTTGACGAACAGCAGGTCAGGCAGCGCGCTCAGTAGTGAGTTCAGATACTGCTCGCGCTGCTTGGACTCGCGGAGCAACTGCTGCAGCTCGGTCTCGTCGATGGCGACGCCAATCAGCGAGACGAGGTTGCCGTCCGCGTCGAGGATGCGCGAGTAGTAGGTGCGGTAATGGCGTCCCATCCACTGCCGTTGTGTCTGGGTCACCTCGCCTGCAAGCGCGCCGTGCAGGTCGGAAACAATTTCGGGATAGTCGCGCATCGATTCGAAGAGGTTGCGTGAGGGGGGCGCATTCTCTGGTGGGGGCGTCAGGCGGCGCAGTGAGGCGCCCTCTGAGAGCAATAGGTTGCCCTCCGCATCGCACACAAACACAACCACGGGCGCGTGTTCGAGAATCTGCTGACGGATGTGGTTCATGAACTCCAGATGGGCGCGCTGGGTCTGCTGTTCCGCAGCAACCCGCGCGCGGTGCTTCAGGAAGAGCCACACACCCCATCCGACCAGCAGCGCAATCCCGCCCGCGAGCAGCAGGTTCTGACGCAGAATCGCCTGCGCGGTCGCTAATGTGTTCAGATAGTCCTCCGCCGCGATGTCGACGCCCAGCGCGCCGATGACCGCGCCGGTGCGGTCGCGCAGCGGGACATACGCACTCACATACTCCCCCCAAGGACTTGGCGAGATTCCCGTTAGCTGCGGCTTGCCCGCAATGAACACGGCATGCATCTCAGGCTCTGCTTCGGGATACTCGTCGCCGATGTAGGACTTGTCCTCGACGCCGTCGTTGTCGTGGTCGCCTGGGGGGGTAGCGTCCAGCACAAAGTAGATTTTGCCGTCTTTGCGCGTGAAGGTGTAGATGAACTTGATTTTCGGGTTGGTCGCTTGGATTTTCGCGAGCGGTTCAATCGCGCGCTGGTACTTTTCGGTGGTCTCTTCGCCGGGGCGGAAGGTTTTGTGGAGTTCGGGGTCTACGGTGGTTGCGGCGGCGAGCGCGGTGTTGAGCAGCGTCTGGTAGAACTCGCGCTCGATGCTGTCGCGTGCGTGCAGGTAGCTCCGATAGGCAGACAGTACGCCCACCGCAAACGCCAGCAGCCCCACGCCTAACGCCCATAGCCAACGGATTGCGCCGTCCCGATTACGCATGGCAGACTGGTTATTCCATAGATACGATGGGGTTTACAATTCCCCCCTCCGTAAGGTCTGATACCAATCGCGCGTCCAAAGTTCATCAGTTGCCCCCCTCCTGCAGGTTCCCCCCGCTTCGTGAGGGGAACCGCGAGAGGCGCGCCTACTCGGTTCCCCCTGCTTGCAGGGGGAACCTTAAGGAGGGGGTTGCCATCCGCTTTTATGAGTGAAGTATACGCCGTCAATCAGCGTTAGGCGGGCGTCAGGGCGACCAGCGTGCGCCGTTCGGGGGCAAACAGCTGCTGTGCCAGCGCGTGCAGCCGTTCGGGCGTCACGGCGTCGATCTGGGCGATAATCTCCTCCATCGGGGTGACCGCGCCGCGCATCAGCGTCTCGCTGCCAATCAGCTCCGCGCGGTTCTGCGTCGATTCCAGCGCGAGCACGCGGTTGCCCTTGAGCAGGTTGCGTGCGCTTTCGACCTCCGCTGCGTCGGGGGGCGCGTCGATGAGTTTCTGGAGTTCGGCTTCAATCACTTGCACCGCCTGCTCGAACGCGCTGGGGGCGACCCCGCCGTAAATCACGAACAGCCCGCCGTCGGACATCGGCGCGGCGTAGCTGCCGATTTCGTAGGCAAGCCCGCGCTTCTCGCGCACCTCCTGCCACAGGCGGCTGAACATGCTGCCGCCCAGCAGGGTGTTCAGCACCGCCTGCGCGTAGCGCCGCTCATCGAAGAACGACACGCCGTCCATCACCAGCGCGAAGTGGGTCTGCTCGACCTCGCGCGGCTCCAGCAGGCGCGGCGGGGCGTTTGGGTCGCGCGTCGGGGGCGGCTGCGCCGCGGGCGGTTCGGCGTCCGAGTCGGGGCGCCAGCTGCCCAGCCAGCGGTCTACCTCGCCAAACAGCGCGTCGGGGTCCAGGTTGCCCGCGGCGGCGACCACCACGCGCTCAGGGCGGTAGTGCGCCCGTGTGAACGCCAGAATCGCCTCGCGCGTGAACGCGCTTACCGTTTCGGGCGCGCCGATAATGCGCCGCGCCAGCGGATGCCCGCCCCAATGCACCTCCGTCGCGCGGTCGTGCAGAATCTCGTCGGGCGTGTCCTCGATCATGCGCATCTCCTCCAGAATCACGCCCTTCTCCAGCTCGATGTCTTGCGGGTCTAACCGCGCGTTCAGGAACAGGTCGCTTAGCACCTCCACAGCGACGGGCATATGCTCGGCGAGCATGCGGGCATAGTAGAAGGTCAGCTCCTTGCCTGTGGAGGCGTTCAGCACGCCGCCGCGCCCTTCGATGTCTTGGGCGATTTGCACCGCGCTGCGCGACTGCGTGCCCTTGAACAGCATATGCTCCAGAAAGTGCGCAATGCCGTGCAGGTGGGGCAGCTCGTCGCGCGAGCCTGCGCGAATCCAAAGGCTCACCGTCAGCGACTGCACGGTCGGGATCGGCTCGGCGACCACACGGACGCCGTTGCTCAAAGTCGTCTGGTGCAGGTTCATCGGCGGGAGAGTATACCTTGCGGGGCGGCGTCAGGTACACTTGCGCCGATGCGGGTTGGGGTGCTGGACATCGGGTCGAACTCGGCGCTGCTGCTGGTGGGCGAGCGCACGGACGCAGGCTGGCGCATCGTGACCGACCAGACGCGCATCACGCGCTTGGGCGCGGGGTTCGGCGCGGCGCGCCTACTGCAGCCCGAAGCTATCGAGCGCACGCTGCAGGCGGTGGACGAGTACCTCGCGCAGTGCCGTGTGCTGCAGGTGGGGCGGATTGTTGCGGCAGCGACCGCCGTCGTGCGCGAGGCGGTCAACCCCGACGCGATTCTGCAGCCCCTGCGCGAGCGGCTGCCCGACGACGCCGAGCTGCGCGTGCTGTCCGAAGCGGACGAGGCGCGGCTGAGCTACCTGTCCGTTGCCTTGGACGAGACGCTTACCGCAGGCGAGTACCCAATTTCCCCAACGACGCCCCCCTCCTTAAGGCGCCCCTCGCGAAGCGGGGGGAACCAAGCCCCTGCGGTTCCCCCTGCAAGCAGGGGGAACCTTACGGAGGGGGTCAAGACTGACGGAGACTCGGAGCAACTAACGGTGCTGGACATCGGGGGCGGGAGCGTGGAGGTCGCGCTGGGGCGCGGCGCGCAGGTGCAGGCGTGGCGGAGTTTCCCCGTCGGCGCAGGGCGCGTCCGCGAGGCGTACATGCCCAGCGACCCGCCGTCCCCGCGCGAAGTGCTGGCGGCGACCCGCGCCCTCGACGAGGCGTTCGCCCCCCTGCGCGAGTTGCCGCAGCCCGACCGAGTCGTTTCCATCGGCGGCACGGGGGTGAACTTGGCGACGCTCGCGCTGGGGCTGACCGCGTTTGACCCCGCACAGGTGCATGGCGTCTGGTTCGGCGACGAGACGCCCGCCGCGCTGCTGGAACGCCTACTGCGCCTCAGCGACGCCGAGCGACGCGCCCTGCCCGGTATCGAACCCGACCGCGCGCCCCTGCTCCATGTCGGCGCGCTCATCTTGGAACGCGCCCTGTTCGCCCTGCGCCGCGAAGAGGTGCAAGTCAGCACGCGCGGATTGCGCTACGGAGTCCTGTGCGAATTACGAGAAAACAGCCCGTCGACGCCCGAATAGCCGCCCGATAACAATTTCTTAACACTCGTCGTGTATAATAGAGGATGGAGGCATAAACCAGCGTGCGAAGTCGCAAGGCGACGGTCTCGTTTGTGCATCCCAGCGAGGAGGCGTTCGCGCGCCTGTTGGATTACTATAAGATTCGCTGGGAGTATGAGCCTCACACTTTCGTGCTGCGCACCGACGCGGACGGCAACCCCAAAGAGTGCTTCACCCCCGATTTCTACCTGCCCGACTACAACCTCTATGTGGAGTTGACCGTGCGTCGCGCCAATCTCAATCGGCGCAAGCGTCGCAAAATCGCGCTGCTGCGCGCCCTGCGCCCCGACATTCAAATCAAGCTCATGAGTCCGCGCGACTTTGAGAAGCTGATGCTCAAGTACGGGGTGGAGCGCGCGCCGCTGGCGACGAACGAGGAGTGAGGCGTTGATTCGGTACGCGCTGTGCAATGAGGCGTTGCGCCACATGCACTGGGCAGACGCATGTGCGCTCATCGCTGACGCGGGCTACGCAGGCGTGGAGCTTGCGCCGTTCACCTTCGCCGAACGGGTGGAGCATCTGGACGCCGACGCGCGCGCCCAAATCCGCCAGACGGCGCAGCGGTACGGGCTGCAGATTGTCGGGCTGCACATGCTGCTCTGGTCGCCCGCAGGCATGCATGCGACGCACCCCGACCCCGAAGTGCGCGCGGCGACGGCGGCGTACCTTGTTGCGTTGGCGCACTTCTGCGCCGATGTCGGCGGGCAGGTGATGGTGTTCGGCTCGCCTAAGCAGCGCGACGCCGTTCCTCCGCTCACCCCTGACGCGGCGGCGCGCCTCTGGCTGGAGACGCTGCAGCCCGCCCTGCACGTGTGCCAGCAAGAGGGCATCACCCTGCTGCTGGAGCCGCTGCCCGAAACGAATGTCGTGCAACGGCTCGGCGAGGCGGTCGCCCTCGTGCAGCAGACCAACCACCCTAACCTGCGCACTATGCTCGATGTGAAAAGCGCGTTAGCCGAGACCGACGATGTGCCCGCGCTGATTCGCCAGTACGCGCCGTACATTGCGCATGTGCATCTGAACGATTCGAACCTGCGTGCGCCGGGCTACGGCGCGACCGACTTCGCGCCGATACTGCACGCGCTGCGCGCGGTCGGCTACACAGGCTGGGCGTCGCTGGAGCCTTTCGACTACTACCCCGACCCCGAAACCATGACGCGCGAGGCGTTGCGCTACCTGAAGGGTTTGTAGTGCCCCGCGCGCCGCGTGCGTGTTGTTGCCCTCACCCCCAGCCCCGCGCCAACCCCTTTGAGTGCTGAAGCGTTAGCTTCAGCGCGGGCGGAAGCTTCGCTTCCGCACTCCTAAACCCCCTCGCCCGCCTCGCAGGAGAGGGGGAACGCGCGGCGGGCGCACCGCCGTGCGCCCCTGCCTCCCTTGCCCGCCCTGCGGAAGAGTGGCTGGGGGTGAGGGCAAAAGCAGATGTACCCTTATCAGCCTGTGCGTGAAGGGAACCTTACGGGCGCGCGCCTCGGTTCCCCTCACAAAGCAGGGGAGAACCTAAAGGCGGGGGGGACAATCGGTTTCCACACGCCCCCGTATGTGGTGAATACACGCTTGTAGGGGCGAACGGCGGTTCGCCCGCCGTCCCACCCAGACCTCTTGTAGGGGCGAACGGCGGTTCGCCCGCCGTCCCCCCAACCTCAACAAGCACCCACCCTTGGGGGTGAATGCTACGTGATGAACCGTCCCCGCGAGATGTCGGCGGCGGTGAGGTTTCAACAAGCACCCACCCTTGGGGGTGAATGCTACCACCCAGTAGGACCCACACATAGGC
>JAIMAN010000091.1 GCA_023511915.1 Armatimonadota bacterium | reverse complement strand
GTGAAAATCTGTGTTTTTCTTCGGGAGGTGAACCTGAGTGATGTACCCTTATCAGGGGTGCTGCAGGGGGCGTACATCTGTGCGCCCCCCCCGAGTTTTCGCTGGGGTATCGCAAAAGGGGTACAATAAGGGGCGACAGGAGGGTCTCTCTATGCTGACAGGGAAGAAGGGCATCATCTTCGGGGTGGCGAACCAGCACAGTTTGGCGTGGAAAATCGCCCAGCGCTGCGCGGCGCACGGCGCACAACTGGCGATTGCCTACCAGAACGACCGATTCGAAGAGAAGGTCAACGCGCTGGCGCAGGAGCTGCCCGACGCCTTCACGCTGCAGTGCGACCTGAACAACGACGCCGAAATCCAGCAGGTCGCCAGCACGCTGCGCGAACGCTGGGGGCAGGTGGACTTTATGGCGCACTGCGTGGCGTATGCGCTGCGCGAGGAGCTGATGGGACGCTACTTGGACACCTCGCGCGAGGGGTTCAAACTCGCGCTGGAGACCAGCGTCTACACTTTCGTGGCAGCGACGCGCCATCTGGAACCGATTCTGCGCGACGGGGCGTCCATCCTTACGCTGACCTACTTGGGCAGCGAGCGGGTGGTGCCCGGCTACAATGTGATGGGCGTCGCCAAAGCCGCGCTGGAAGCCAGCGTGCGCTACATGGCGTCCGAGCTGGGCGAACGCCAGATTCGCGTAAACGCGCTTTCGCCCGGACCTGTCAGCACGCTTGCGGCGCGGGGTATTCGGGGCTTCACCTCGATGATGGAGTATGTGCGCCATCACGCGCCGTTCAAACGCGACACCGACCCGAACGAAGTGGGCGACGCCGCTGTGTTCCTGTTCAGCGACATGGGGCGCGGCATTACGGGCGAGGTGATTTACATCGACGCGGGCTACCATATTCTGGGGATGTAAGCGATGGCGCAGCTCAAGCCCACGAAGTACCAGCCGCTGAAGCCGCCGCCGATTGAACGGCTCCTCAAGCCCTTCGCGCTGTTCGCCAAGCAGGCGAGCGCAGGGGGCATCGTGCTGCTGGCGTGCGCGGTAGTTGCCCTGCTCTGGGCGAACTCACCGCTGAGCGAATACTATTTCCGCCTCTGGTCTACCCCCGTTGAGGTGCGCTTCGGCAACCTTGTGGACATCGACAAGCCGCTCCTGCTCTGGATTAACGACGGCTTGATGGCGGTGTTCTTCTTTTTGGTGGGGATGGAGATCAAGCGCGAGTTGCTGGTGGGCGAGTTGAGCGCGCCCCGCAAGGCGGCGTTGTCGATGGCGGCGGCGTTGGGCGGAATGGTCGTGCCTGCGCTGATTTATGTCGCGCTGAACTGGGGCACGCCCGAAATTCGGGGGTGGGGCGTGCCGATGGCGACCGATATTGCTTTCGCGCTGGGCGCGCTCGCGCTGCTGGGCACGCGCGCCCCGCTCGCACTCAAGGTGTTCCTGACTGCGCTGGCGATTGTGGACGACCTCGGCGCAGTGCTGGTGATTGCGCTGTTCTACACCGAGAACCTCAAGGTGGACGCGCTGCTCTACTCGCTGCTGTTTTGGGGCGCGATGATTGCCATGAATCGGCTGGGCGTGCGCAGCGGGCTGGCGTACTTCCTTGTGAGCGTTGGCATGTGGTACTTCATGCTCAAGTCGGGCGTGCATGCGACGGTGGCGGGCGTGCTGGGCGCGTTCGCGATACCCGTGCGCTCGCGGATTGACCCTGAGCTGTTTATCGCCCGCGTGCGCGAGTACCTGAATCAGTTCGACCAGCCCATCACGGAGCGCACGATCATTCTCTCACCTGAGCAGCAGTCGGCGGTGGAGGCGATTGAGCGCGAAGCGTTGCGGGTGCAGTCGCCCCTGCAGCGACTGGAGCATCGGCTGCACTACTTTGTGGCGTTTTTCGTGATGCCGATTTTCGCGTTGGCGAACGCGGGCGTTGCGCTCGGCGGCGAGGGCGGGCTGAACTGGACAAGCCGCGTGATTTGGGGGATCGCGCTGGGGCTGCTAATCGGCAAGCCGCTGGGGATTACGCTCTTCTCGTGGCTGGCAGTTCGGCTGGGGCTGGCGCAGCTGCCACAGGGTATTAGCTTCGTGCATATTGTGGGCGTCGGCTTTTTGGCGGGGATTGGTTTCACGATGGCGTTGTTTATCGCAGGGTTAGCGTTTCGGGGCGACGAGCTGAACTACGCGAAATTGGGCATCCTTGCAGGCTCCGCGCTGGCGGGCGCGATAGGCTTTATGATGTTGCGGATCTGGACGAAGCCGCAGCCCCATTTGGAGTGAGCGGCGCGAGTTGCTCCAGCAGCGTGGGCAGGTCGGGCGCGGTCGCCATGCCCTCTTGCACGAGCAGTCGCCAGAGCGTGCAGGCTGCCCCGTCGGTGAAGTCGCGCGTCTCTATCGGGCGGCTCTCCAGCGCGAAGACGGGTTTGCCGTGTTCCTGCGCCCAGCGCGCCAGCTCCAGATTGCGCAGGTTGCCCCGCCCGAACGGCGCGTCGGCGATGATGATAGCGTCCGCCGTCTGCGCCAGTTGCCGCGCGCGGCGGTAGGCGTCGTCCGAAATCGGCGAGAAGGGCTGCTCGGTGATGTGTTCCAGTCGCAGGGCACGCGCGGCTTCCTCGTCGGTGTCCAGCAGGTTCAGCACCCCCGTGCAGACGCGCCAGCCCGCCGCGAGCAGCGCGTAGTAGACTGCCGCGCCCGACCCGCCCCCAGCAATCACGAACGCCGTCGGCGCGTCGGTCGGAACCTGCGGGGCGTCGTCGGGCGCGAGCGCGAACACCAGCGGTCTGCCTGTCGCCGGGTTCGTCTGCGTCAGCACGGGCGTATGGTAGACCGTCTCCAGCAGCGCAGGCTGCATCACCGCGTCGGGCGTCCCCTGCGCGACAAGCCTGCCCGCCTGCATCAGCGCGAGATGGTCGGCGTACTGGCTGGCGAGGTTCAAATCGTGCAGCACGACCAGTATGCCGACCTGCCGCTCGGAGGCGTACTGGCGCAGGGTGTGCATCAGGCGCGTCTGGTGGCGCAGGTCTAAAGGGGTGGTCGGCTCGTCCAGTAGCAGGTACTGCGCCTGTTGCGCCAGTGCGCGTGCGAGGTTCACCCGCTGGCGTTCGCCCCCGCTGAGTTGGCTAATCGTGCGTGTGGCGAGGGGGTCTATCTCCAGCAGTTTCAGCGCCTGCTGCACGGCGTCCCAGTCGGCGCGGGCTGCGCCCCAGAAGCCTTTCTGGTGCGGGTAGCGCCCCATCATCACGAGTTCGGCGACAGTGAAACCCATCTCAGCGGGGGTCTCTTGGGGGGCGTAGGCGACGCGCCGTGCGAATTCGGTAGGGCGGTAGGCGTCGTAGGGTTGTCCGTCCAGCGTCAGCCGACCCGCGAATGGTGCAAGCGTGCGTGCCAGCACGCGCAGCAGCGTCGTCTTGCCCGACCCGTTCGGTCCCAGCAGCGCGACGACCTGCCCCCGCGCGACCTGCAGCGACGCCTCATGCACCACAGGCGCGCGCCCGTAGCCCGCTGTGATACTCTCCGCGCACAGCATCCCCAGTAGTGTAGCATGTCGGGTATCCTTTGCGCTGTGAGTGCCTACGCCGCGCCCTGCGTCACGCTCGGACTGGAAGAGGAGGTGTTCATCACCACGCCGACGCGCCCAACGCTGGACGCCCTCTACGCGCTGGCGAAACTGCTCTGGCGCAACCCGCGCGATTACTACAAACACACGGCGAGCAACTTCGCGCGGGGACGCGACGCCCGCCAGTGCCTCATGAGCAGCGTAGAAATCGCCACGCGCCCGCACGCCGACATCGACGCGCTGCTTGAGGAACTGCGCACCCACCGCGCCGCGCTGGCGGACGCGGCAGGCGACGCCTACATCGTTCCTGTGGGGCATCTCTTCGATCTGGATGCGCCCACCAACACGGCGGGCTTGCATATCCATGTCGGCGCGCCCCCTGAGCGATGGCAGACGGTATACGCGAACTTGGCGCACTTCCTGCCGCTGCTGATCCTGCTTGCGGCGAGCAGCCCCTACGCAGGGGGACGCTCCTTCGGGCAGTCATATCGGGTGGCGGCGTCGTTCGCGATTGGCGCGCTGCGCGACGACCCGTACTACCGATTCCAAGACCTCATCCTCGCGCGGCGGCTGGGCACGATAGAGATTCGCGCGTGCGACCCCATCTGGAACTTAGCGCGGCTGCGCGTGCTGCTGGAGGCGGTTCAAGCGATCGCGCAGTTGCCAACGGCGCGCCCAATTGACCGTGCCCGCTACGCCGCGCTGCGCCATCAGGCGGCGTGCGTCGGCTACACGCCCGACCTGCAGGCGTTACACCGCGAACTCAGCACGGTATACGAGATTCCCGAAGCGTTGCTTGAGACGACGATAGCGGATGAGTTGCGGCGTTGTGTGCAGGCGTTTCAGCCCTCACCCCCCGTATCGCCTGCTTGTGGGAGGTGGGGATTATGGAGTGCGGAAGCGAAGCTTCCGCCCAACGCTGAAGATGACACTTCAGCACTCCAAACAGGGGGATTATGGAGTGCGGAAGCGCAGCTTCCGCCCAACGCTGAAGCTGCGTTTCAGCACTCCAAACGGCTGCCAGCGACTCCCCTCTCCCACTGCGTGGGAGAGGGGCTGGGGGTGAGGGTCAAAAAAACAGACATTTCCCAACAAGCCCTCCTCCACCTCTACGCCCGCCTGAATCACGCCTACCGCACGGGACGCTGGGAGCCTGTCGCGCCCCACGCGGTGCGCCCGTCGGCGTGGCGCGGGGCGTTGGGGCTGCTGGGCTACTACCTGCCGCGTCTGCCCTACACGGCGTACAAGGCGTGGGCGGAGTGGCGCGCGCCCATTCGCGACGGCTACTCGCTCACGGAGACCGCTGCGGGCGACCCGACCGTCTGCCGCGCCGATTCGTAGACCTGTAGGATGCGATCCACCACCGCAGGCACGGAGAGCGTCTCGCGCTTGCGGATGGCGCGCTGACGCAACGCCTCGCGTTCCGCCTCGTGGCGCGTGAGGTACAGCACCGCTTCCACGAACGCTTCGGGCGTCGGCTCGACGACCAGCCCTGTCTGCCCATAGTCCACCGCTTCGGGCGCGCCGCCGCCGTTGGCGACGATGCACGGCAAGCCCGCCGCCTGCGCCTCGTCCAGCACCAACCCCTGCGACTCGGTCACCGACGGGAACACGAACAAGTCTGCCGCCAGCAAGTAGAGCGACACCTCGTCGCGCGGCACGGGACCCGTGAACTGCACCCACTCGGTGAGTTGGCGCGCTTCGGCTTCGGCGCGGAGCGACTCCAGCGCGGGACCCGGTCCCACCAGCCATAGCCGTGCGTTGGGGCAGCCGCGCACGATGTGCGGCATCGCCTCCAGCAGGATGGCGACATTCTTTTCGGGCGCCATCCGCCCGACATAGAGCAGCACCCACACATCCTCTGGAACGCCCAGCCGCGCCCGCGCCTCCGCCTTGCTGACCGCTGGGAACGGCAGCACGGGGTTGCGAATCGGCGTAATCGGCTTGCGCACGCCGTATTTGCGCAGCACCTCCGCGCCGATGTCCGACGGGGTCATTACGGCGTCCACGCCCTCGTAGTAGCGGCGCAGGTGCCAGCGCAGCAGACGACGCACAGGCGCGCGCGGCACAACGCGCGGCACATAATGCAGGTACTCCTCGTACAGCGTGTGGTAGGTGCTGACCAGTGGGATACGCAACCGTCTTGCCCAACGCGCGCCCACAATCCCTGTGAAAAATGGCGTGTGCGTATGGACGACATCAATCCCCAGCATGCGGAACTCGCGCCACAGCGCGGGCGCAAGCGGCAGCGCAATCGGGTAGTCGGGCTCGAACGGCGTGTAGACCGACGGTAGGCGACGCACTGTCGTGTACTGGTCTTGGTAGCCGCGATAGTGCGGCGCGTAGATCCAAACCTCGTGCCCGCGGCGGGTCAGCTCCTCGTGTAGGATGCGAATCGAGACGCTGACCCCGTTCAGGTACGGCAGGTAGCTCTCCGAGAAGATGGCGACTTTCACGGCGTTTCCGATTCGCGATGGGCGTTGCGGTTCCCGCGCGGCTGGCGCAGGGCTTGCTCTTCCAGGAATGCCACGATGTCCGACAGGCGGAATCGGCGTTGGTTGCCCTCTGTGCGGAAGCAGCGCAGCCAGCCGCGGTCGGTATACCGACGCACGGTCGCAGGGCACACCCCCAGCAGGCGCGCCGTCTCTTCCAGCGTCAGCACGGGGTCGGTCAGCCGCGCGATGAGTTCCTCGCGGCTCTCGTCGCGCCCGCGCACGGGATAATACTTGCGCGTGACGCCGTCGTCCGTCCACTCTGCCAGGTAGCGCAGGTACTGAGGCAGTTTCGCCCAGAGTTCGTCGGCTTCGGGCGGCACAATCGCGTCGGGCGACAGCTTCTTGCCGCGTCGCTTGCGCTTGCGCAGGCGCGGTCCGTCCGAGGGCGGCTCGGTCGGCGCAGGGGTAGACTCTGACTGTGCCGCTGTAGGGACAGGCGCGGCGCTGGGAGAGGGCGCAGCGGACGGTTTCCTGCCCAGTTCCTGCTCAATTAGCGGCACAAACTCGGCGAAATCGGGCACGCGAATCGAGACCAGCGCGTCTCTGCGCATCTCCGTCGCTATCGGCGGGGCAGGTGTTTGTTCGGAGAGGGTAGACGGCGGTTCGCCCTCGCGCGCGGCAGGTTGGGGCGGCTCCGCAGGCGACTGCGGTGGCGTCGGGGGCGATTGCGCGGACGCCTCCGTCGGCGACTCCGGCGACTGCGGATCGGGCTCGTCGTCCGCAAACTGGCTTTCGAGATAGCGATACCAATCGGTCAGGCTCAGACGGCTCATGGGTACGCCATAGTGTACCTTAAATGCGAAAACGGCTCCAGAAGGTTCTGGAGCCGTGGAGGTGATTTCAATCTGGGCATCGACCTATTTTCCCACTCCGTTACCAGAGCAGTATCTTCGGCGCTGGAGGGCTTAACTGCCGTGTTCGGGATGGGAACGGGTGTTTCCCCT
>JAIMAN010000020.1 GCA_023511915.1 Armatimonadota bacterium | reverse complement strand
CGCCCGGTGCGCCTGGTCCGCCGCGCGGCGCGCCGCGCGGGCCGCCGCGCATTTCGCCTTCATCGTCCGCGCCGAAGCCGCCCTGCCCGCGCCCAAAGCCCGGCGGCGCGCCAAAGCCGCCTGGTGCGCCAAACCCGCCGCCGAACGACTCCTGACGCACGCGCCCCTCCAGCTGCGTGATGGTCTTGACGCGAATCACCTGCCCCAGATCGTAGGCGAAGTAGACCTCGCGGCGCACGATGCTCTTGGGCTTCTCCAACTGCACCCCACCCAAGTCCAGCGTGATGGGAATGTTGCCCGTGAACTCGTAGACGATTTTGGCGCACTTGTAGCCCTGCTCCCACTCGAACCGCTCAAGTCGCGCGGCGACGGGGATTTGGTTGCCAATTTCGGAGGCTTCCCCAGAGCGCAGGGGGTTGTTGATAGCGATGGTCGCGCTCCAGCGGTCGCCTGGCTTGTAGCGGCGCGGGGGCAACAGCGGCAGGTCTTCCACCCAGTAGTAGTAGACCTCCGCCTGCTGCGAATCCGCCGCGCGCGAGACCTGATAGCGCACCCGCCCCGTGGTCTCCACCTCTTGATACACAGGCGCCATGCGGTCGGAGGTAATCACATTCACCTGCCCGCCCTCAATCTCGATACCGGGCGGCACAGGCGTCCACGAGATGAGCCCCAAACTGTTGCGGAAGTCCAGCACCGCAAGGTCGCCCTTGAAACTGAAGTCGTTCAGGATGGTCTCTTCGGGCGTCAAGCCAGAGTATTGCACTTCGTTAATCTCTTTGATGGTCGCCTTGAGGTCGTAGCGGTAGGTCTTGCCGGGCGTCCATCGGTAGCGCAGGGGAATGCCCTCAGCGGGCACTTTGATTTCGTTCTCCACTTGCACGCGCACAGAGCTGCGCCCCAGCACGCGCGCGCTGCTCCCACCTTCGGGATTGCTGTAGAGGGTAAGTTCAATTGTGTGTTCGCCGTCGGGCACATTCAGCCGCTTGGTGTCCCAGCGGTAGATGTAGTGTCCGCGCTCGCGGTCGGTGTCCAACGCGGCGGGCGCAACCGCCTCCACGAACTTGCCGTTGATGCTCACGCCGATGAACCCGCCCTGCGGCACGCTACGGATAGGGAATCGGATTTGCACTACCTCGCGCACGCGCGCGCCGTCTTGTGGGCGCACAATCGTAAACGGCGCTTGCGCGACCGCCGCCGCGCTCCACAGCATCAGCAACCCAATCGCTGCACGCTTCATCATCAATTTCGCCTCCACGCTTCGATTGTACCCCACCCAGCGGCAGATTCCTGCCAGCCAGCAGGGGGCAATCAGCGCACGGTCGCCTGGTCGCGCTCGGCTAAGATTCGGCGGATGTCTGCGACGAAATCCTCAATCAGCGTGCCTGGGGGGTAGACGCCTTTGACGCCCATTTGCTTGAGGGCTTCCGCGTCGTCGTCGGGGATGGTGCCGCCCGCAATCACCAGAATATCTTCGGCGTCGCGCTGCTTGAGAACCTCCAGCACTTTGGGCACGAGCGTCATGTGCGCGCCTGAGAGGATGCTGATTGCGATGATGTCGGCGTCCTCTTGGATGGCGATTTGCACGACATCTTCGGGGGTGCGGCGCAGTCCCGTGTAGATGACCTCGAAGCCGGCGTCGCGCAGGGCGCGGGCGACGACTTTAGCGCCCCGATCGTGCCCGTCTAAGCCCACTTTGGCGACCACGATGCGCGGGATCTTGTCCATCGGGCGTAATTGTACCCGCCATCCGCTCGCGGTACGCTTGCCACACGGCGGTGAAGTAGCGGCGGCGAATCGGATCCGATTGGATGCGTAGCACATCGGACACCGCTTGCAACGCCGCCAGCCCATCGCACCCCTCTAAAAGTTCGAGCGTCTGCTCCGCGCGCGACTGCCAGTCGGGGTGCGTTTCCAGCACCTGACGCGCTTGCTCGCGTCGCTGCGCGGGCGCAACGCCGAAAACAAGCGTCTTGTCCATCTTGTCCCTTTCCAGTAAGGACGCCTCGATGAGTTGCTTGACGAGTCGCTTCGCAGGCGAGCCGCGCCGCTTCGGCTTGCTGGGCAACAGCGCGTCGCCGTGCTGAAGTAGCGCAATCTCCGCCAGAAGTTCGAGTTCCTCTTGGGTGGGCGCGGGACTAATCTCGCTGTAGACGGCAATCAAGTGCAGCAAGAACGCCTCGTGGGGCGCAAGCGACGGCTCGCGCGGCTCGTAGACCTGCACCTCCACATCGGGCAGCGCGGCGAACGCCCGCTCAATCAGCGGTCTGACCTGCTCCCAGCGCAACCCGCCATGCCCGCACCCCAACGGCGGCAGCGCAATCGAGCGAATCCCATATTCCTGCACCACGCGCACAAGGTCTTCCAAACCGCGCTGGATATACTCGATTTTAGACTTGCCGCGCCAGTGCTGCTTGGTCGGGAAGTTGATGATATACTGCGGCTGCAGACTCCCAGTGGGGAACACCAGCATCTTGCCGATTTGTACCTGTCCCTGCTTGCACTTTTCGCGGTAGAAGTTGTAGTTCTCGGAGAATCGCCTTTTGAACTCCAGCGCAATCCCCTTGCCCATCACGCCCTGCATGTTGACGGTGTTCACCAACGCCTCAGCGTCGGAATCGAGCAGGTTGCCCTGGATGAACCGAATCACGCGCGTCGCCTCCATCAGATGTATGATACCTCGATGCTATCGGTAGTACCACTCGCGCTGCACGGAAACGAGGGGCTTATGAGACGCAGGCGCCAGAAATTCGTTCACCTGCAGCAAGCGCGCCTGGTCGTACACGCCGATGTGCTGAATGAGCGTCCACTCGACGGTCTGATGCACCAGAAACTCCGCTTGGCGACGGCTCTTGCGATGAGGGTACTCTGGGGTGTCGTGCCAGTATGCCGAGCGCATCACATTCCAGTCCACATAGCGGTTCAGGAGGTCCAGGTCGTTGTTGAAGTGCGCCACAGGGCTTAGCGGATGGCAGTCGGTGAACACAAACCGCTTGCCCGCTTTGGCAATCGCCTCGATAGTGGTCGTTAGGTACACAATCTCCGACTGCGTGAGGCTGGAGTCGACACAACCTGTGTGGATTGCGTACAGCATCGGCGAACACGGCGCGAAGTAGAACGGCACATAGTCGGCGATGACGCCTCCAGGCGGCACGGGCACAGGCTTGCCGCGACGCTTCTCCTTGAAGTTGACATAAGCGATGCTACGCGCCTTTATCGCTTGCACACGCTGGTCGCAGTAAAGAACCTTCGCATCGATGATGCTCGGTAGGTTCTGAATGTGGGTCATATGATACAGGATTATTCTCATACAGTGCCATATTACGATTCGCTCCTGTCAAAAGTTCCAGGAGGTTCCCACTCTCCGCCGCGGGCGACATGGGGCGTCGCGCCCCCGCGATACGCCTCGAATCGGCACAGCCACTGCCCCTGACAGACCGCCGTGCCCCGCGCGCCTTCCGTGACGGTTTCGAACACCTCACGCGCGGTCTCGTACTCGTTCTCCCTACCGTTCGGCTCGCGCAGGCGCACATAGTAGACCAGCGGGTCAGGGTAATCGCGCCAGTAGTAGACCGTCTCGCCCGTTTGCTTGTCGACGGCGGTGCAGGCGACCACATAGGCGTTTTCAATCGTGCGCGGCTCGCCCCGAAAGCGGTTGCGGTGCTTCCACAAGCCATACGCTGACACGCCCCCGACAATCGCCATCCCGCCGAACAGCACGATGTAGCCTGTGATGGCAATCGCAAGCAGCGACGAGTCGCCCCACTTGGCGAAGTTGGCGACGCCGCCCAGCGTACACAGCCCCGCCACCAGCCCGCCAATCACCATCATCGCCAGCCACAGCAGCATCAGCCCCGTCATGCCTTCGTAGCGCGGCATAGCGTCTCACCTACCCTTGCTGGCGTAAGTGTACCTCGCTCAATAGGTCGGCGGCAGGATGTGCTTCGGCTGCACGCTGGGCGGGGCAATCAGAATCGCGTCCCACTCGGCATAGTGCGGCGGCTGGGGCGCGCTCGGCTTCCAGCGCAGCGTGAGGCGATACTCGCCCGCTTTTAGCGTCGCCACACCCAGCGGCAGCCAGTAGCACTGGTCGGCGTAGCGGGCGACGGCGCGCTCGGCAGACAGAGTCGCTGTGCCCTCCGCTGGGGCTGTCGCTTCCGCCTCGCCTGCGGGCGCAATCTGCCACTCCACACTGCCCGACGGGACGCCGCGCACTGCCAGCCACAGCGTGTAGGCTTGCGCCTCGCGCAGGCTAAACGCATAGGTCGCCGACGCGCTCTCGATAGGCATCGGCGTGTTCAGCCACAGCGTTGCGCCGCCGCTCATTGCGGGGTCACGGCGAACCGTGCCGAACTCGTGCTGGCGCGCGCTCTCCGCCTCAATCCAGCGATACGGCTGAAACGCCCGCTCGAACTCGAACCAGTTGGTGCGCAGCAGCGCGAAGCCCTGCGATGGGTTGCGCCGATAGAGGCTGACCGCGTTGTCGAAGTTGAACTTCAGCACCCGCGCGTCCTGCCCTGTCGGGTTGCCCCGCTTGAACAGGTCGGCGACCCGCGCCGTCCACGCCTCCGCGCTGGTCTCGCAGATTGGCTCGCTCTGGAAGCCGCGAATGCGCACAGGCGTCGCGCCGACGCGCAGGCGCACGCGGTCGCCGCGCACATCCAGCCGAACCGCCTGCCCGTTCAGGTCAAACGCCGTTAGCGGCGCGCGGTCAAAACGGCGCAGGGTAATCTCCCGCTCGCCTTCGTCCACCCACAGGCACAGCTCCAGCTGGCGCGTAATCTCCATCCTGCCCTGCGCGTCCAGCGTGCGCACCTCGGTCGCCTTCTGGAAGCCGTGAATCTCGAAGCCCCACAGCAGCGGCTGCAGGTCGGGCTGCGCGCTGGGCGCCCACCAGCCGCTGCGGTAGCGTCGGATTTCGGTCAGCCCCCACAGCGTCGCGGGGAACGGCTGCAGGGTGAGCGCGTCGGGCGGGGCGTCGGTCTGCGTTAGCGTGCGCCACGCCTCTTCGGGCACGCGCCCGCGCCAGTAGACGCGCTCGATGCCCATCTCCCGCGCGAAGGTCTGGAACATGCTGGCGCGTTCGGCGTCGTCGGCTGACCACTCCGCAATCAGCGTGCTTAGCGGCTCCAGTGTGCGTTCACGGCGCAGGGTCTCCAGCAGCAGGTGCGTCCGCCACTGGTCGCGTCGCGCGGCGGGCAGATACCAGCCAAGGGGCAACTGCGGGTCGGCGAAGGCGTCGGGCAAGGGCAACTCGGCGGGGTCGGGCGCGGTCTGTAGCACGGTGAACTCGGCGTTCGGCGTGTGGCGCGTCAGCATCGTGCGCAGCCCCGCCAACAGCACGCGCCACCGCTCCGCCAGAAACGCCCGCCAGTCGTCCCAGAAGCGGCTGCGGTTGGGGTCTAACTCCTGCGGTTTGACCGACTCGTCGGGCGCGACGAGGTACGGCAGCCCGCGCCCCTCGCGCCAGAGGGGCATCAGCCGCGTGGCTTGCTCGTGGCGCTCCAGTTTCGTGCTGGTGTCCCACGCGCGTTCCAGTTCGGTCAGGTCGGGGTAGCGCGTCTTGAGGTGCGCCAGCCATTCCGCCTGCGCCAGCGGGCTGGTCGGCAGCGTGCTGACGCTCAGGATGTCCCAGTCGCTCTGCAGCAGCCACCCGCGAAAGCCCTGCTTGGGGGCGCGGTGCGTCAGCAGGTGCAGCAGCGCGTCGCGATAGGCGTCCCAGCCCTCCCACAGGTCGGGCATGGCGTCTTTGCGCAGGGGGTACAGCAGCAGCACGCTCTCGGCGGTGTCGCCGATGGCGGTCGTCGCGCGCCCGTTGCTGAGTTCCAGCAGACTGCTCAGGTGCAGGTACGGCGTCTCGCGCGGCGAGACCGCCAGCATCAGGCGCGTCGCGTCGGGCGCAATCAGCGTGTAGACCCCGTCGGCGTTGCCTGCCATCCGATAGCGTTCGGGCGCGATAGTCCAGCCATCCGTGCGGGGCAGGCTCGCCAGCCACAGTCGCCACTCCAGCCCTGACGCCTCCGCCGTCTCCAGCAGCGATTGCCACGCCTCGCGGCTGGGCAGCGCATCGAGGCGAATGACCACCTCCTGCACGCCCTGCGCCTTGAGTTGGCTTAGTTGCGCGGCGAGGTCGCCTGCAGGGTAGTCCAGCACGACGCCCAGTGTGTGCGACTTGGAAGGCTGGGCAGTCGCGTTTCCCGATTGTATGGTCGCGATCGCCGATCGCGAGGTCTCTATCGTCGATGGTACAGTTTCCGATGGCGATGGTACAGTTTCTATCGACGATGGTACAGTTTCCGACGGCGATGGGGAGATTACGGATTTGCCCTCACCCCCTTTGTCCCCCTCTCCCAACGAGTTGGGAGAGGGGGAGTCGGCTCCTCTCGCCCACTGTGTGGGAGAGGGGCTGGGGGTGAGGGCGATTGCGGCTCCCCTCGCCCACGCAGTGGGCGAGGGGCTGGGGGTGAGGGCGAACACAACGCCGACCCCAATCATTAGCCCGCACAGCGCGAAAATTCGCCTCATGCCTCCAGCTCCAACTCTTTCTTAAGCAGACGCTTCAGCACCTTGCCCGTGTTGGAGAGGGGCAGTTCGCTGCGGAAGATAACCTCGCGGGGCACTTTGAAGTTTGCCAGTCGCTCGCGGGCGAAGCGGATGATCTCGCGTGGGTCGGGCTGCGTGTCGGGCTTGGGCACAATCACGGCGACGGGCACCTCGCCGCGTTCGGGGTCGGGCTTGCCAATCACCGCGCACATCGCCACCGCAGGATGCTCCATCAGCACGCGCTCCACCTCGCTGGGGTACACATTGATGCCCCCGACGATAATCATATCCTTCTTGCGATCGACGATGTAGAGGTAGCCGTCCTCGTCGAACTTGCCCATGTCGCCCGTGTGATACCAGCCGTTGCGCATCGCTTCGGCGGTCGCTTCGGGGTTGTTGTAGTAGCCCAGCATCACATTGCGCCCGCGCACGACGATTTCGCCGATTTCGCCCGTCGGCAGTTCGTTGTCGTTCTCGTCGAAGATTTTAATTTCAACGCCAGGCAGCGGAATGCCGACCGACCCGATTTTGCGCACGCCCTTGTGTGGGGGCGGGTTCACGCTGGTGACGGGCGCACACTCGGTGGGTCCGTCGCCTTCCAAAATGGCGCAGCCGAATCGCGCTTCGAACGCGCGTTGGATGGGTTCAGGCATCGGCGCACCGCCCGATACGCAGTACTTGAGGGCGCTCAGGTCGTACTCGCGCTCGGCGGGCACTTGCAGGATGGCAGCGTACATCGCGGGCACCCCAGGAAACAGCGTGATGCGATGCCGCTCGATCGTGTCCAACGCCTGCTGGGGCATAAAGCGTTCCATCAGCACGCTGGTTCCGCCCAGCCACAGGCAGAAGTTCATGCACACCGTCTGTCCGAACGAGTGGAACAGCGGCAGTACGCTCAGGAACCGCTCGTCGGGGTCTAACTCCAGCAGCGCTTGGCACGCCTCGATATCGAACAGGATGTTGTCGCTGGAGAGCATCACGCCTTTGGGGAAGCCCGTCGTGCCCGAGGTGTAGATGAAGACGACGGGGTCGTGGACGCTGACGGGCGCGGGGGGCAGCGGGTCGCCAGTGGGCTTCATGAGGCTGTCGAACGGGCGCACGCCGTCGGGCAGGTCGCCCTCCGCGCCGACCACCAGCACGGTCTGCATGCTGGGGATTTCGGGTTTGGCGTGCAGCACGGTCTCCAGCGTCATCGGGAAGGTAATGGCGGCTTTGACCCCTGCGTCGTTCCAGATGTAGGCGATTTCGGGCGCTTTCAGCAGCGGGTTCACGGGCACAGCGATTGCGCCCAGCCTGCCCAGCGCGTGGTAGGCAATCACGAACTGGGGCAGGTTCGGCAGCATAATCCCCACGCGGTCGCCTGCCTGAATGCCCAGTTCCTCGCGCAGCCCGCGTGCGAAGGCGTTCACCGCGCCCCACAGCTGCGCATACGAAATCGGTTGGTCGCGGAAGATCAGCGCGGGCTTGTCGGGATGGTTTGCCGCGCCGCGCTCGATAATCTGGTGTAGCAACATCGTCGTCTCCTCCTGGTTCAGGAGGCAGGTTCGACGCGCGGGGGCAGATTCCTATCGGCAGGGATTAGCCCAGTTTCTGCTCGAACGCCTCAAGGCTGGGCGCAAGCGCGGCTTCGGCGGTAAGCGCCTCTAACTGCTCGATGGATTCAATTTGATTGAGGCGCGGTTGCAGGCGCAGGGCGTCCTCGCCGAATCGCGTCTGCAGCAGGCGTAGCGTGGCGCGAATAAGACCTTGTTGAAGCCCTGCCTGAAAACCTCGCTTCAACCCGCCACCACTCCGTAAGGGTTTTCGGCTTCGCAAGAAGTATACCCTGAGTAATAAGTGTCTGCGCGATATGGTCTCGACAGGCGAGCGGGAGCGGACACACTGAGGATACACCGCTTGAGTTTGCTGTATGCGGGGTGCAGGTGCTTTTTGCCCTCACCCCCAGCCCCTCTCCCACGCTGTGGGAGAGTGGTGTGCCGCACGCTGACCTATTTGGAGTGCTGAAGCGTTAGCTTCAGCATGGGCGGAAGCTTCGCTTCCGCACTCCATAATCCCCCTCTCCCGCGAGGCGGGAGAGGGGGACAAAGGGGGTGAGGGCAAAAAGGCGCGCCTGCCCGTTCTCGCCTGCGCGGGGAAAATCGTCTCTGCCTCAGCGACTCAGTGCCGAACCGATGTACCCTTATCAGCCCCCTGCACGCAGGGGGAACCTTAAGGAGGGGGTAGTCAATCGCCCGTGTCTTCGCGAAGTGCGCTTCAGTGGTTCGCATAGCATGTCCCTTAGAGTGTGAAATCTCCGAAGCGTTCCGCTCAATCGAAGATGTCGAACAGGTCTTCGAACCAGTCGCGCTTTTTGCGTCGCTTGCGCTTGTGGTGCGGGTCATAATAGTACTCGTCGTCATCGTCGTCGTAGCGCGGCTGGGGACGCGCCGTCGGGCGCGGGGGCGGCGTCGGCGCAGGCGGTTCGGGCGTGTAGGCGGGCGGCGCGCCCCGCGAGAGGCTTTGAGTCTCCTGCACATGGCGCTCGATAATCTTGTCCAGTTCGCCGCGATCCAGCCAGACCCCCCGACAGGTCGGGCAGTAGTCGATTTCGATGCCCGCCCGCGTCGCCATCTGCAGTTCCGTGTTGCACACAGGGCACTTCATAACGGCAGGAGTGTACCCCAAACGGCGGGCAGGAGTCGCGCCCGTCGGCGCGAATCACGCATCCATGCGCAAGTGGCTGATTGGCTGTGGGGTGCTGTTTGGCGTCGTGCTGGTGCTGTGCATCGGCGTACTGGTGTGGGCGTTCACGCCGCCGAAGATTGAGATTCCGCCGCGCCAACTGCCGCCGAACAACGCCTACGATGAGTATCGCGCGATGGCGGAAGAGATGTGGCAGCGGCTAAACCCAGACACACGGTTCAAGCAGATTGAGAGTGCTGCTGCTGCGAGACAGACGCTTTCCGCCGCCGACCGCGCATACTACCTGCAACGCATGGAGCCGTACCTGCGTCGTTATGAGCGGCTGGTGCAACGCCCCAGCGTGGTCACCTCCGAGCGCAGCGCGGAGACGCTGTTCCCTGAACTGGCAGGGATGCGCCGAATCGCGCGCGCCGAGTCGTACCTGATGCGCGAGGAACTGCGCCAGAAGCGCTATCGCGGGGCAATCGCACGCGCCGACCGCCTAAGCCGTCTCGCTGAACAGGCGCGCAACGGCGGACCACTAATCCACTACCTCGTCGGCACAGCCATCCACGCTATCGCGTTGCAGCCGATTCGCGAGGAGTTGCCGCGCATCCAAGACCGCGCCGCGCTGGAAACCCTGCTGAAACTCGCCCGCGACTACGAGAAACGGCGTGTACCCCTGTGGAAGTGCCTGCAGGAGGAATACTACTTTATACTCAGCGTATATCAAGAACTGCTGGACGGGCGCACCAGCATCGACCAACTCACCGGTTCTGGTTCTACTCCGCAGACAAGCGCCTCGAGAGGTGATATGCTGCCCTATCAACTTCTCGTCAAGACCGCCTTGCCCGAATTGAACCGCTTGATGACGCAAGCCGTAGAAGAGAGCAAGTTGCCTTTTCACCAGCGACGCCCTGAAAAGATGGATCCAGAAAAGAGCGCCCGCCACTTACTGAATGCGTTAATGATTCCCATCTCGTTCGATGCATCAGAGAAAGAGACAACTGAGGTCGCTTGGATGCGTCTGGTGGGCTGCACGGCGGCGATTCGGCTGCACAAACTGCGCACGGGCAAGTACCCCGCCTCGCTGGAGGCGTTGCAACTGGGCGAGATGATTATCGACCCGTTTTCAGGCAAGCCGTTCGTCTACAAGACCGACCCGCGCTTCGGGTTCCTGCTGTATTCGGTGAGCGAGAACCGTGTGGACGACGGCGGGCAGTCGCCCTACGGCGGCGCGCCCGAATCGCGGGGCGACCTCTCGCCTGTGAGCGTGCGCGCGCCCGACTACCTGAAAGGCGTGCGCCGCGAGCAACTGCCGCTAGTCGCCCCCATTTGGCTGCGATAGTGTCGAACACTCCCCTGAAAATGGCGTCTATAGGTATGGTATACTGAATCGCCAGTTAGTCAGTCTGGCGCACGGGGATGATAAAATGAGAGCCGTATGGATGCTGGGGCTGCTCAGTGGGCTGGGCGTTCTGAGTTGGAACGCCGCGCCGAGTTTCTACGACCAATCTGCCGAGCGTACCGTGACGCTGAAGCATCGCGTGTTGACCGAAGCGCCGAAATCGGGCGCAGTCAACCGCCGCGTGTCCGACCTTGAGTTTACCGACCTACAAGGGCGCGCCTACACGCTGAGCCAACTGACCCAGCGCGCGCCTGTGGTGTTCATCTTCACCGCCACGAAATGCCCCGCCGCACAGCGGTACACCGTGCGCATCAACCAACTGTACGAAACCTACCGCAAAAAGGGCGTGCAGGTGTTTGTGGTCTACCCGAACTATGACGATACGCGCGAGGCGGTGGCGCAGCATGTGCGCGAGTACGGGCTGAAGCCGCCTGCGGTGCATGACCCCGACGGCGCGCTGGCGCGTGCGCTGGGCGCGACGATGACCCCGCAAGCCGTGCTGGTGGACAAAAAGATGCTGCTGCGCTATCGCGGCGCGATTGACGACAACCGCTACGAGACGCGCGTGCGCACGCACTACCTGAAAAACGCGCTCGATGCGACGCTGGCGGGCAAGCCCGTCAAAGTCGCCTCCGCCGAGACCTTCGGCTGCACCATTCGGTTCCGCGAGGAAGCCGCCGCAAGCGCGCCCATCACCTACGCCAAGCATATCGCGCCAATCCTGCAGGAGTATTGCCAGCCGTGCCACCGCCCTGGCGAGGTCGCGCCCTTCTCGCTGCTGACCTATCGCGACGCCTACACTTGGCGCAAGGAGATTGCGGCGGTCGTCAAGGCGCGCCAGATGCCCCCGTGGAAGCCCGTACACGGCTACGGCGAGTTTCAGGGCGAGCGACGGCTGACCGACGAGCAGATTGCGATGATTTTGCAGTGGGCGGAGACGGGCGCGCCGATGGGCGACCCGAACGACATGCCCCCGCCCCGACAGTTCAGCAACGGTTGGGCGCTGGGCGAGCCTGATGTGGTGTTCGAGATGCCCACGGAGTACGAGGTCGGTCCCACAGGCGACGACGAGTACCGCCATTTTGTCATCCCGACCAACTTCGACGAGGATGTGTTCGTGCGGGCGATTGACATCCAGCCCGGCAACCGCAACACGGTACACCATGTGATTGTGTTTCTGGACACGACGGGCACGGCGCGCCAGTTGGACGCCGCCGACCCCAAGCCAGGCTACGAGGCGTTCGGCTGGCCGGGATTCGTACCTGCGGGGATGCTGGGCGGCTGGGCGCCGGGCATGACCCCCAGCGTGCTGCCCGACGGCACGGGCTACCGCCTGCCCAAAGGCGCGGATGTCGTGCTGCAGGTTCACTACTACCGCACGGGCAAGCCCGAAAAAGACCGCACGCGCGTCGGCATCTACCTCGAGAAAAAACCGAACCCGCAGCCAGTGGGCATCGCGTGGATTATCAACCCCATCTTCCGCATCCCTGCGGGCGCGGAACGGCACGAGGTGCGCGCGATGTGGATTGCCCCGCGCGATGTGGAAGTGGTCGCCATCACGCCCCATATGCACCTGCTGGGGCGCGAAATGCGCATCGACGCGGAACTGCCCGACGGCACGAAGAAGACCCTCATCTGGATCAACGACTGGGACTTCAAGTGGCAGGACACCTACCACTACAAAACGCCCGTCAAGTTGCCGCGGGGCACGCGCGTGATGGTCTACGCCTTCTACGACAACTCGGAGAAGAACCCGAACAACCCCAACAAGCCGCCCAAGGATGTGACTTGGGGCGAGCGCACGCAGGACGAGATGTGCCTGGCGTTCCTGCACATTATCGGCGAGGAGGGCACGGGCTTTCGCGGCGGGCGTCGGGGCGGCGGCGGGGGCTTCTTCCGACGCAGCGCGAATCCATAAGGTATCCTGATTCGCATGCCGCGAATCGCACTCGTCAGCGTCTCGGACAAGGGCGGTCTGGAGCCGTTCGTGCGCGGGCTGCACGCGCTGGGCTTCGAGTTCCTCTCCACAGGGGGCACGGCGCGCGCCCTGCGCGAGTGGGGCTTGCCCGTGCAGGAAGTCGGCGACTGGACAGGCTTCCCCGAAATCTTGGACGGGCGCGTCAAGACGCTGCACCCGCGCATCCACGCCGCGCTGCTGGCAAACCTCCACCTGCCCGACCACCAGCAGACCCTGCGCGAACTGAACCTCGCGCCGATTGCGTTGGTCGTGGTGAACCTCTACCCGTTCGAGCGGGCGTTGCGGGCAGGCGCGTCCGAAGCCGAACAGATTGAGCAGATCGACATCGGCGGACCGACGCTGATACGCGCGGCGGCGAAGAATTTCGAGCATGTGGCGGTGGTCGTGCGCCCTGCGGACTACGACTGGGTGCTGGCGCGGCTGCAGGCGGGCGGGCTGACGCGCGACGAACGCGCCCTGCTGGCGTATCGCGCGTTTGCGCATGTCGCCGAGTACGACGCGCTGATTGCCGACTGGTTCCGTCGCTACGACCCCGACGGCGCGCTGCCCGAATGCCTCACGCCGACCTTCCGCCTCGTGCAACGCCTGCGCTACGGCGAGAACCCACACCAGCAGGCGGCGTTCTATCGCGAGCCGTTCGCCCCCGCAGGCTGCATCGCGACCGCCGAACAACTCTGGGGCAAGGCACTCTCGTACAACAACCTGCTGGACGCCGACGCCGCGCTGGAGTTAGTGCGCGAGTTCACCGAGCCTGCCTGCGCGATAATCAAGCACACGAACCCGTGCGGGGTCGCGCTGGGCGCAAGCCTTGTGGAGGCGTTCCTGCGGGCGTTGGAGGCAGACCCCGTGTCGGCGTTCGGCGGGATTGTCGCCTGCAACCGCCCGATAGACCGCGAGGCGGCAGAAGCGATGGTCGCGCCCGGCGCGTTCTTCGAGGTCATCCTTGCGCCCGAGTTTGACCCCGACGCGCTGCCTGTGTTTCAGGAGCGCAAGGGCTGGGGGCAGCATGTGCGCCTGTTGCGCACGGGGCAACTTTTGCCGCCCGACCAGATGCGCGGCTACGCGCTGCGCAGCCTCACGGGGGGCGCGCTGTATACCGAGCGCGATACGCTGGACTGGAACCCCGACGCGCTGCAGGTCGTCACGGAGCGCGTGCCCAGCGAGCACGAGTGGCGCGATTTGCACTTCGCGTGGCGCGTGGTCAAGCATGTGAAGTCCAACGCGATTGTGGTCGCTAAAGACGGCGTCGTGCGGGGCGTCGGCGCAGGGCAGATGAACCGCGTCGGATCGGTCAGGCTTGCGCTGGAGCAGGCAAGCGAACACGCGCGTGGCTCGTCGCTGGCGTCGGACGCCTTCTTCCCCTTCCCCGACAGTGTTGAACTGGCGGCGCGGGCGGGCGTCCGCGCGATTGTGCAGCCCGGCGGCTCGAAAAAAGACCCCGAAGTCGTCGCCGCTGCAAACGAACTCGGCGTTGCGATGGTCTTTACGGGCATTCGGCACTTTCGGCATTAGGCGGCTGCATCTCTGGGCAGAGAAACTCTACGCGGACGCCTAATGCCCGCAGCGCATGGAAATGTTCTACATAGTCGCTGTCGACAGCGTTCACGATGGGCACTGTATTATCCAATTTATTTTGGGCAGCCACCGCCGTCGCTACGAACTTTTTGTCGCCGCGATCAAACCCCTTGAGGACACGCCCTTGCAGGACGCCAAATCGCCCCTGTTCGGCGTTTACAGGTCGGATGTCGACCCGAACGATGTTGTGCCAATTGCTGTCCAACCACTTGCGCAAGAACATGTATCCTACGCTGTCGGGATAGGCTCTCAAGCGTTTCTGATACTCGTCGAGGATAAGCCCACTGTTGTCCAAAGCAAGGGTAGGCGCGCCTTGCTTGACCTGCTCAATAACGCTTACACACTGTTGCACACATTCGTCGCTGGCTTGTGGGGCGTGTTCAGAGGCGGTCATCAGCACATTCGTTTCCAAAACAATTACGCGATACGAGTCGAGCTTCATTTTAGAGCCGCTTTGCGCCGTTCGAGGGTTTCCTGCAACGGGTCTCCGAAAAAGTCGGGCGGGTAGTTCAGGATGTTGCCGCTGTTGTCCACCTGCAGAGGTATCAGATGCGACTCGCCCCCCTGAAGCTCGCAGAAGTAGAGGCGGGCGTCATTTGGGGTTAGCTCTTTTTCTGCAATCCGTCGCTGGAGGCGTAGGAGGAAATGCTCGCTGTGGCTCTCGATAATCACCTGAATCGAGCGTGTCTTGACCGCGTCGATAATCGCATCGGCAAGCGCCATCTGCACCGCGGGATGCAGGTGGATTTCAGGCTGCTCCAGAATAACAATCGAGCGTTCTGGGACATAGTAGCACAGCGTGATTACGGGAAGCACCTGCGAGACGCCGAAGCCGATGTCCGTGAACGCCACCTCAGGGCAGTCGGGTGTACGCCGCAGCTGAACTTCGTAGACGCGGCTCTTGGGCGCAATCTCGCGAAGCCGAAACTGGCTGACAAGCCCCATCCGTTGTAACTGTTCCGCCACTGCCTCTTGCACCGTTTGGCTGCCCCGGCGCCCCTTACGACGCACAGTTTTACCCATCTGTTGGGAGGCAATCAGCGCGTCCGTGGTGAGTTCCCCCTTGAACCCGACATCGCGCGGCTTCGCGCCAGCCCAACGGTATTGACGCTTGGGATGCTCACGAAGCGGTCCGAGGTAGTAAACGCGCTTGAACAGGCGCGTGAACTCCAAGCCAAGCCGAGCGAGGAAATCAGCGTTCTGATAACGATTAATCGCCTGCTCTGGAAAGCCATAGCACTTGACGGGTAACGAAATGCGGGCAGGCTGTCCGCGTGTGCGTTTCAGTGCGTAGCCTTTACACACCACCTCATAAGCGTCTTCAGCGCGTTGAAGCCCGACTTCAACCTCAGCGAATGTATACGCCACATGCTCCACAACTGCTGTGTCGCTTGCGTAAGCGACCAAAGCACGATGGCTCAGTTGATTGCCTGTGGCGTTTAGCAGCTCGATGGCGTCCTCCAGCTGCCAACTCAGTCGCCACTCTAACTTCCGTTCAGCATCGTGGCGATAAATCGCGTCCAAGTAGCCGCCCAGTTCGACGGGACTGTGCTCATCCCCCCAAAAGAGCGGAATCGTCGGGTCGGGATGTTCCACCGTCTGCTTGAGCAGTAAGAGAAACTGCAAAAGCGCGGTTTTGCCCGAACTGTTCGCGCCGAAGAAGATAGTGATAGAGCCGAACTCTATGTCCGCCTCGCGCCACGACTTGAAGTTGCGCAGTTGCAGTCGCAGGATCACACAGATATTTTACCTTGCCCCTTCTCGGCAACTCAGGTACACTCCCTGCCATGATAACGACGCACGACGCCCTGCTTGCCGATGGTAGCCCGCTGCGGGACACGCGCGCCGTTCCCCTAAGCGACTGGACGCTGGCGTGGGACGGCGACCGCATCCCCGTGCGCGTGCCCAGCGCGTGTGAAGACTACGGCATTCCGCGCGCGTTCGAAGGACCCTGCGACTACCTGTGCGCGTTCACGGCGACGCCCGAAGCGGGGACGCGCGAGTGGCTGCACTTCGGCGGCGCGAGTTATGAGGCGCGGGGCTTCGTGAACGACGCGCCCGTCGGCGTGCATCGGGGCATCTGGGACAGCTTCTGCTGGGACATCACCGACGCGCGGCAATCGGGCGAGAACCGCCTGCGCGTGCAGGTCATCAAAAACGGCGACGCGACCTA
Organism: Armatimonadota bacterium; assembly: GCA_023511915.1. Taxonomy (GTDB): domain Bacteria; phylum Armatimonadota; class Fimbriimonadia; order Fimbriimonadales; family GBS-DC; genus GBS-DC. The sequence continues at coordinate 25,647 of JAIMAN010000020.1, read as the reverse complement.
CCCCGTGCCCAAAGTGCTAAGCGGCTTTCTGCCCTATGTGTCGTGCGCGTTTGGGGGGCTGTGGCAGGCGGTGCATCGGTTCCAGACGGGCGCGGCGTGGCTGTGCGACTTGTGGGCGCGCGGCGAAGCGGACGGGCGCGTCGAAATCACGGGCGCACTCGGCGGCGCGCTGCCCGCAACCGTCAGGCTGACCCTGCACGACCCCGACGGGCGCCTCGTCGCCGAAGCGCGCTTCGACGCCGACGCCCCGCAGTGGACGCAAGCGTTCCAACTCGCCGAGCCGCAGCCGTGGTCGCCCGCGCAGCCGCGCCTGTACCGCCTCGTCGCCGAAGTGTGGCACGACGGACGCCTCAGCCACCGCACGGAAACCGCGTTCGGGCTGCGCGCCGTCGCCGTGCAGGGCGCAACGATTCTGCTGAACGGGCAGCCGATATACCCGCGCGGCATCCTCCACTGGGGCTGGTACCTGCACACGCACGCGCCGAACCCCGACTTGCAGACCGCCGAGCGCGAACTGCGCGCCGCCCAGCAGTGCGGGTTCAACATGCTGAAGGCGTGCCTATGGGTTCCCAGCCGTGAGTACATGCGCCTATGCGACCGACTGGGGATGCTGGTGTGGCTGGAGTTGCCCCTGTGGCTGCCGCAGATGGACGCAGCGCAGATTGCCCACGCGATGCGCGAGTACGCCGCGATTGTGCGCCAAGTGCGCAACCACCCGTCGATTGTGCTGTGGACGCTGGGCTGCGAGTTGTCGGCGCGGTTCCCCAGCGACGCGCTTGGGGAACTCTATGCGCTGGTCAAGCGGCTGACGGGCAGCCCGCTGGTGCGCGACAACAGCGGCGGGGGCGAATGCTACGGCGGCGCGCTACAGGAGTACGCCGACTTCGCCGACTACCACCTGTACGGCGACGCGCACTTTACGGGGGCGACCTTCCGCGCGTTTCTGGAGACGCCCCGCGCGCCCGCCCCGTGGCTGCAGGGCGAGTTCGCCGACCACGACACGATGCGCGACTTCCCCACCCTGCGCCGAAGCGTGCCCGCCGAGCAACTCTGGTGGCTGTCGCAAGACCCCGCCGTGAACCCGCAAGGCGTGCGCTGGTTCTACGAGACGCCGTTTGTGGAGGCGCGACTGCAGGAGGCGGGACTAACGGAGGCTATCCCTGACCTCGTGCAGACCTCGCGGCGCGAGATGACCGCCTACCACAAACTGGTGCTGGAGACCATGCGCCGTCTGCACGGCACATCGGGCTATGTGGTCACGGGGCTAAAAGACACGCCAATTAGCACGGCGGGCATCCTCGACGAGCGCGGGGAACTGAAAATCGCGCCCGACGAGTACGCCGCGTTCAACGCCGACACGGTGCTGCTGGTGGACTGGCATCGGCGGCGCGAGTGGGTGGCTGGTGGCGACCGCGCGGCGAATCCTGACCCGTACAACCACTGCGCGGGGTGCGTGGTCTACCCGCGCCTGTCGGCAGCGCACGCGGGCGCGCCGTTGGAGGGCGCAACGCTACGCTGGCGGCTGGAGACCGAACACGGCGCGTGGCAGGCAGGCGAGACGCACATCGGGCGCATCACGGCGGGCGTCGCGTTCCTCGCGCAGGCGGAACTGACCCTGCCCGACGCGCCGACGCCGACGAGCGTGCGCTTCGTCGCGGAACTGGTCGCCCCGTCGGGCGCGATTATCAGCGCGAACGAGTGGCAGTGGGGCGTTTACCCCGCGCCTGTGTGGGACGCACTGGGGCAGGTCGCCGTGTACGACCCGACGGACGCGCTGTGGGGGCTGCCCGCGCCCGAAAACTTTGTGCGCCTGACCGCCAACAACGCCCCCCCGCCTGAAAGCATCCTGCTGACCACGCACTTAGAGCCGTCGCACGCGGCGTTCATAACGCAGGGTGGGCGCGCGCTGTGGCTGCTGACCGCGCCGACGCCCGAATGCGTGCGCCTGCCCTTCTGGCGCGAGGCGGCGCATCGGTTTCTGCCCCACCCGCTGTGGGAACACATCCCGCGCCCAGCGCATCTGGACGCGCGGTTGCTGGCATTCAGCACCGACTTCGCGCTGCAGGGCAAGGCGTGGCAGGGCGTGCCGCTTCAGCCGATTTGGCAGCGCGTCGACACGCGCACAGGCTACACGCACGCCTACCTTGCGGAGGCGACGCACGGCGCGGGCAGGCTGCTGCTTTGCACACTGCACTTTGCGGGGCATCACGGTGAGACGCCGATTACCCTGCGCTACCACCCTGCGGGGCAATACTGGCTGTGGGCGATGCTGCACTATCTGGCGAGCAGGTAGCGGATGAAGGTGTCGGTGTAGTCAGGCGCGCGGGGGGCGTCGGTGAGCGTGTAGCCGTTGGATTGCGCCCACTCCTCGGCGAGTTGGCGCAGAATCGCTTGGCGCGTCTGTTGGGCGGCAGCGAGACGGGTGCGGGGCGCGTTGTGGGGGGCGCGCGCGGGCATGCTGACGCGCACGGGCGGGAAGGACGCCTTGCGTGGGGGCGCGGGCGACGGCGTCTGCGGCGGCGGCAAGTAGAGGTCGGCGGGGTCGGGCTGCGCGGCGAGTTGCGCTTGAATCTCCTGCTCCGCGTTGCGCACAAACTCGCGCCTGCGGGCGTTGAGGCGCACGGCGATTTCCTGCTCGATGCGCCGAAGCCGCGCTTGGTACGCCGCCTCAATCGCCTGCTCGCGTTGTTGCCATGCGCGGTCGTGCTGGTCTAACCGTGCCTGCGCCTCGCGTCGCGCGTCGCTGTCGGGCGCGGTGAAAATCAGGGCGACCAGCAGCGGGAAGCGCGCCTGCCCGTGCTGTTGGAACGCTTCGTGCCATGCGGCGTCGCGTTCGGCGCGTATGGCGTCCAGGTCGTACTCGGCGCGGAGTTCGGCAGCCCAGCGCGCTTCCAGTTCGGGCAAGCCCTGCAGGCGCGCCTGCAGCAGTCGCTCGCGCACGGCGGCGCGCTGCTGCGCGATGCTCGCGAGCGCGAGGGCGCGTCGCTGGCGCAGCGATTCGGCGGGCACGGGCGCTTCAAGCCCCTGCAGCGTCGCACTGTCGGGCGGCACAGCGACCGCCTGCGCGGGCAACGGCGCCGACGGCGGCAGCACGGGCGACAACGCAACCGCCTGCGCCGCGCGCGCCAAGTCCACCCGCACGCGCGGCGACTGCCGACCCTGACAGGCGGAGAGCATTAGGGCAAGGCAGAGCATGGGGGCAAGCACAGCGTAAACTGCGGGAGAACCGCGACGAACCCCCTCCTTAAGGTTCCCCCTGCCCGCAGGGGGAACCGAACGGGCGTGCAGCGCGGTTCCCCTCGCGCAGCGGGGGGAACCTAAAGGAGGGGGGCAACTGCACACTGTGCCTGTGCCATCTCGGTTCCCTTCGCGCAGCGGATGGAACCTTACGGATGGGCATAGATCCTCTCGTGCTTGTGCGCCTCTCGCCATAATCCCGCCCGCGAGTATACCCTGCGCCTCCCCAAAACGCCCCGAACCCCTTGCATTCCACCCCCCGAATTGTGCTACAATATAGGCGGGGAGAAATCGGACTCTGTCGCCGATAATTCGGTTGACGACGACTCCCTGTGAATTACTGGAGACGGTATGGAAACATTCTATCGATACGATGTTGTCCAAATCAATGACGGCATGTATGCCGCGCTGGAGGGTCGAGAATGATGTGGCAACGCTTTACAGAGCGTGCGCGGAAGGTCATCTTCTATGCGCAAGAAGAGGCGCAGCGGCTGGGTGAGTCTCAGGTCAGCACCGAGCATCTGCTGCTGGGGCTGGTGCGCGAGTCGGACAGCGTCGCGGCGCGCATCCTGGATCGGATGGGGGTGAGCCTACAGCGCATCCGCAACGAGATTGAACGCTACGCCACGCGCAGCGACGCGCGGTTCGGCGCAGAGATGCAACTCACCTCGCGCGCGAAGCGCGTGATTGACCTCGCTTACGATGAGGCGCGGCAACTGAACAACAACTACATCGGCACGGAACACCTATTGCTGGGACTGATTCGGGAGGGTGAGGGTCTGGCGGCGCGCGTGCTGCACAAACTCGGCGTCGAACTCGATCGCGCCCGCCGCGAGGTGATGAACCTGCAAGAGCATGAGGGGCAGCCTGCGCCCGCCTCGCGCCCGCAACGCTCGCGCACCCCGACCCTCGACGAGTTCGGACGCGACCTGACCGAGATGGCGCGACAGGGCAAACTCGACCCTGTCATCGGACGCCACAACGAGGTCGAGCGCGTGATGCAAATCCTCGCGCGACGCACCAAGAACAACCCCGTGCTGGTCGGACCGCCTGGCGTGGGCAAGACCGCTATCGTTGAGGGCTTGGCGCAGCGCATCGTGCAGGGCGATGTGCCCGACCAACTGCGCAACAAACGGCTGATTTCGCTCGATCTGGCGGGACTGGTCGCGGGCACGAAGTATCGCGGCGAGTTCGAAGAGCGCATGAAGCGCGTGCTGGACGAGGTGCGCAAGGCGCAAGGCGATGTCGTGCTGTTCATCGACGAGTTGCACACGCTGATTGGCGCGGGCGCGGCGGAAGGCGCGATCGACGCCTCCAACATCATGAAGCCCGCCCTCGCGCGCGGCGAACTGCAGTGCGTCGGCGCGACCACCCAAGACGAGTACCGCAAATACATCGAGCGCGACGCCGCCTTAGAGCGACGGTTCCAGCCCGTACAGGTGCGCGAGCCGTCGGTCGAGGAAGCCATCCAAATCCTCAAGGGGCTGCGCGACCGCTACGAGACGCACCACCGCGTGATTATCACCGACAGCGCGGTCGAAGCGGCGGTCAAACTCTCCAGCCGCTACATCACCGACCGATTCCTGCCCGACAAGGCGATTGACCTCATCGACGAGGCGTCCTCGCGCGTGAAGCTGCAGCAGACGCTGCCGCCGATGGAACTGCGCAAAGCCAAAGGCGAGCTGGAAATGCTCCAAAAAGAGATCGCCAGCGCACGCCAACAGAACGAGTTCGACCGCGTGGACGAACTGGAAGATCGCAAGGTCGCCCTGCAGGAGCGCATCGAGGCGATGGAGGATGAGTGGGCTGCCGCGCGCCAAGAGATGACCACGCTGGTCACCGAACACGATGTCGCTCACATCGTGCAGAGCTGGACAGGTATCCCCGTCGCCCGACTGGTGGAGAGCGAGACGCAGAAGCTGCTGCACATCGAGGACGAACTGCACCGCCGCGTGATTGGGCAGCACGACGCCGTTTCCGCCGTTGCGCGCGCCCTACGCCGCGCCCGATCGGGGCTCAAAGACCCCAAGCGACCGATGGGCACCTTCATCTTCCTCGGTCCCACAGGCGTCGGCAAGACCGAACTCGCGCGCGCGCTGGCGGGCTACCTGTTCGACAACGAGAACAACCTCATCCGTATCGACATGAGCGAATACATGGAGCGGTTCAATGTCTCCCGCCTGATTGGCGCGCCGCCGGGCTATGTCGGCTACGAGGAGGGCGGCGTGCTGACCGAAGCGGTGCGACGCCAGCCCTACAGCGTGGTGCTGCTGGACGAAATCGAGAAAGCGCACCCCGATGTGTTCAACCTGCTGCTGCAGGTGATGGAAGACGGGCGACTCACCGACTCGCAAGGGCATGTGGTGGACTTCCGCAACACCATCATCATCATGACCAGCAATGTGGGCGTGCGCTCCGTCGTGGACGATGCCGGCATCGGGCTGCGCCGCGATAAGCAGACCGACCCTGAAGACCCGCGCGCCTACGAAGCGATGCGCAACCGCGTGCTGGAAGAGATGAAGAAACTCTTTCGCCCAGAGTTCCTCAACCGTGTGGACGAGGTGATTGTGTTCCACGCGCTCACGCGCAACGAGATCCTGCAGATTGTCGACATCATGGTCGCGCGTGTGCAAGAGCAACTCGCAGGGCACAACATGCGCCTGGTGCTGGAGCCTGCCGTCAAAGAGCTGCTGGCGCAAAAGGGCTACGACCCGAACTACGGCGCGCGCCCGCTCCGCCGCGTGGTGCAGCAGATGATCGAAGACCCGCTCTCGGAGCAACTGCTACTGGGACGCTTCGAGGAGGGCGACACCATCGTCGCGCGCCTGAACGAGAACAACGAAATCGCGTTCGTCAAGGGCGAGAACTTGCCCCCCGCAGGCGAGAGCGACCTGACCACGGCGGCAATGCAGTAAGCGTGCGACACGCGCTTCAGGCAGTAAAAATGGGCTGAGGGTGCAACCCCTCAGCCCTATTCTGTTACGCCCGGAAAGGAAGTCGGATATTACTTTTTGCGGCGGCGGAGCCCGACCAGACCTGCCAGACCCGCGCCCAGCGCGAGCACGCTCGCAGGCTCAGGCACCCAGTCCTGCTCTACCAGTAGCAGACCTGCCGTGTCGAAGCCAGGCGCGTTTGCGCCCGCGATGTCGAGAATGAAGACCTCGAACACGGTGAAGTTGCTGGACGGCATGCTGAGCGGAATGAAGGTGTTCACGCTGAACGAGCCGTCGCTACCGCCCGGATACGCGCCGCCGAGAAAGACGCCCGTACCGTCGTAGAGAACTGCACTCGTGTCGCGGTCTACGACCTTCTTGAACCAGACAATGCGACCTGTGCCCTGCACAAAGCCGCTCACAACGAAGTTGAAGCCCGTCAGGGCGTTCTTAGAGTTCGTCGGGTCGTTAATCGAGTAAACGCCCGTGAAAGTACCGTTGGTGAAATTGGTACCGTCGCCGACCAGAATCGGGTTCGGCACGCCACCAGCCGTGTTGAAAGTCACTTGAGGCAGCGGGTTCGAGATAATCGTCGTCGGCACCGTTGAAACAACAGTTCCTGGATTCAGCACGCCAACGCTGGTCAGTACCGTCACATTCCAGCCCGATGCGTATGCACTTGCGACGGCGACCGCCGCAGCTACGCTCATCACCAGTTTATTCCATCGCGTCATAGACATCCTCCTTTCTGAGGGTGGACTACTGCGCTGGGGCGAACCAACGCAGCGTGACCATATTATAGCACATTTTACAGGGGGTTGTCAAGGGGGGGACGGGACAATTTTCCAAAATTCGCCCCCAAATTCGCCCGAACGGGTACAATCTTGCCTGCGTATGAAGGCGACTTGGCAGCGGACACACGAGTGCGGCGTCCTGCGCCCCGAACATATCGGGCGGACGGTGCGCCTGAACGGCTGGGTACATCGCGTTCGCGACTTGGGCGGACTGGTGTTTGTGGACTTGCGTGACCGCACGGGACTGGTGCAGGTGGTGTTCGACCCCGCGATTGACCCCGCGCTGGTGGCGCAAGCGAGCGACCTGCGCGTGGAATATTGCGTCGCGGTTGAAGGCGCGGTGCGCCGCCGACGCGCGGGCGCGGAAAACCCCAAACTCGCCACGGGCGACATCGAGGTCTTCGCGCACGCGCTGCATCTCTTTAGCCCCTCCAAAACGCCCCCGTTCCAACTCAACGAGGAGAACCTTGAGGTGGACGAGAGCGTGCGCCTGCGCTACCGCTACTTAGACCTGCGCCGACCCGTGATGTACCAGCGCCTCGAACTGCGCCACCGCATCGTGAAATACATCCGCGATTTTCTGTCGGCGCGCGGCTTTCTGGAAATCGAAACGCCCATCCTCATCAAAAGCACGCCCGAAGGCGCACGCGACTACCTCGTGCCCAGCCGCCTCTATCCGGGCAAGTTCTACGCGCTGCCGCAGTCGCCCCAGCAACTCAAGCAACTGCTGATGGTCGCGGGCGTGGAGCGCTACTTCCAAATCGCCCGCTGCTTCCGCGACGAAGACCCACGCGCCGACCGCCAACCCGAATTCACCCAGCTCGACCTCGAAATGTCGTTCGTCACCCAAGACGACATCCTCAACCTCATCGAGGAACTCTACATCGGGATGATTGAGACCTGCACGGACAAGCGCGTGCTGAAGCCCTTCCCGCGCCTAACCTACGCCGAAGCCGTCACCCGCTACGGCACCGATAAGCCCGACCTGCGCTTCGGACTGGAACTGCACGACCTGACCGACCTGCTGCGCCAGACGGAGTTTCAGGCGTTCCGAAGCGTGATCGAAGCGGGCGGGATTGTGAAAGCCATCTGCTTGCCAGGCTGCGCCGACTACTCGCGCAAACAGATTGATGAGCTGACCGAGTTCGTCAAGCGGTTCGGCGCGAAGGGGCTGGCAACAATCGCCTTCACCGCCGATGGGGTGCGCTCGCCGATTGCGAAGTTCCTCGCGGAGAGCGAGCTGCAGGCAATTCGCGAGCGCACAGGCGCACAGGTGGGCGACCTGCTGGCAATCGTCGCCGATACGCCGAAGGTCGCCAACGAGTGCCTCAGCCGCCTGCGCCACCGCATGGGACAAGAACTCGGACTGGCAGACCCGAACCTGATGGCGTTCGCGTGGGTGGTCGACTTCCCCCTGCTGGAGTGGGACGAACAAGAGCAGCGGTGGAACCCGTCGCACCACCCGTTCACCTCGCCCCGTGAGGAAGACATCCCGCTGCTGGAGACCGACCCCGGCAAGGTACGCGCCAACTGCTATGACCTCGTGTGCAACGGCAACGAACTCGCCAGCGGCAGTATCCGTATCCATCGGCGCGACCTACAGGATAAAATCTTCCACCTGCTGGGCTACTCCGACGCCGAGATTCAGGAGCGGTTCGGACACCTGCTGGAGGCGTTCGAGTACGGCGCGCCGCCGCACGGCGGGATTGCGCCTGGGATTGACCGCCTCGTGATGCTGCTGGCGGGCGACGAGACGATACGGAATGTGATCGCCTTCCCGAAAAACACGGCGATGGTGGATCTGATGTTCGGCGCGCCCTCGCCCGTGAGCGAGGAGCAGCTGCGCGAGTTGCACCTACGGATTGTGCCCGATGATGAGGCTTGAGGGGCGCGCGCCCGCGAAACTGAACCTGACGCTGGAGGTGCTGGGGCGTCGCGCCGACGGCTACCACGAGGTCGCCAGCGTCATGCACACCCTCAGCCTGTGCGACACGCTAACGCTGGAGCTGCCCCCGCCCGAATCGTTTGACCCCGCGCGCGGCGCGATTCACATCATAGAGCCGTCCGACAGCCCGCCCCTGCGCGAGGCGATTCCGACCGATTCGCGCAATCTGGTGTGGCAGGCGGTGGCGCGGTTTGTTGCCCTCACCCCCAGCCCCTCTCCCACGCTGTGGGAGAGGGGAGACGCGCGCCAACGCTTTTGGAGTGCTGAAGCGTCAGCTTCAGCGGCTTGCGGAAGCGGAGCTTCCGCACTCCATATCCCCCTCTCCCGCGTGGGGGGAGAGGGGGACACAGGGGGTGAGGGCAATCCCTCGTGGCGCGCAACACTCCTCAAGCGCATCCCGTCGCAGGCGGGGCTGGGCGGAGGCAGCAGCGACGCCGCGTGCGCCCTGCGCCTGCTTAACCACTGGGCAGCCCGATACGAGCGCGCCCTCCCCGACGACGCGCTGTATGCCCTCGCCCGCGCGTTAGGCGCGGATGTCGCCTTCTTTCTGAAAGGTGGGTGCGCCCTTGCGACGGGTAGAGGCGAGCAGCTGCACCCCCTGCCGACGCTGCCCCCCTTCTGGTGGGTGCTGGCGAAGCCGTATGGGGTGGGCGTCCCCACAGGCTGGGCGTATACGCAACTCGGACGCGGCGCAGTCAGCCCGAACGCACGAGCCGACCACACCGAACGCCTCATGCGCCTGCTACCGACCATTCGCACGCCCCGCGACCTCGCCCCGCTGCTGCACAACGACTTCGACGCGCCGATTCTGCAAGCCATCCCCGCGCTGGCGGAGCTACGCACGCTTCTGGAGCAGGGCAGCGCGCTACGCGTGATTCTGTGTGGCAGCGGCGCGGCGCAAGCTGCCCTGTGCGAGTCGGAAGACCACGCCAAAGCCCTTGCGAACACGCTACGAACGCATGGCTACTGGACAGCCGTCACGCGAAACGAATAGGCAGCGCCTGTGCAGAAAATCGTCCTATACACCGATACTGAATCGCGAGGATGCGACGCTTTCGGTTTCGTCTGGAGCGGGTGCTGCGCTATCGGGAGACGCGCGAAGAAATCGCCTACCGCGCGGTGCAGGAGGCGGCGCGCCAACGCGCCCAACTCCAAGAGCAGATCCGCGCGCTGACCGAGCAGATGCGCCAGCTGGCAAGCACAGCCCTCCATCCCAACGAGTGGGCGCAGCGCGAGCGAACCCTCGACGCGCTGCAGACCCGCCTGCAACGCCTGCAGGATACGCTGCCGCTGCTGCTGGAACAAGAGGCGCACGCGCGGGAGGTCTACCTGCAGGCGCGGCGCGAGCGCGAAGCGCTCACCCAACTGCGCATCCGCGCTTACGAGCAGCACCAGCAGGAGATGAGCCGCCTGATGCAGTATGCCATCGACGAGGCTGCCGTCTATGCGTATCAGCGACGCCTTTCAGAGGACTCTGGAGCGGGTACAGGCGATTGAAGCGCGCTTGCAGTCGCTGCGGGGCGAGCCGCCCGCGAGTGCGGCGCAGCCGTTCGAGTCGGCGTTTGTCGCGCCTGTGGGCTTCCCCGTCGGCGGGACGCCCCCGCCCGGCATGCAGATTCGCGCGCGCGAGTGGGCGCCTGTGGTCGCCCCGATTGCCGCCCGCTACAACTTGGACACGGAGCTGGTGCTGCGTATCATCGAGGCGGAGTCGGGGGGCGACCCGCGCGCCGTCTCGCCCAAAGGCGCGATGGGGCTGATGCAACTGATGCCCGAAACCGCCCGCGCGCTCGGCGTCAGCGACCCATTTGACCCCGTGCAGAACATCGAGGGCGGCGTGCGGTACCTTAGCCACCTGCTGCAACGGTTCGGCGACCTGCGCCTTGCGCTGGCGGCGTACAACGCTGGACCTGGGCGCGTACAGCAGTACGGCGGCGTGCCCCCCTTCCCCGAAACCCAGCGCTACATCGAGCGGATTTTGGGGTAGGCGTCAGCGCGTTGGCGCGGAGGCGCGGCGCGGCTTCCTGCGCCCGCCCAGCAGCCACTTGAACACCTTCAGCGCGCCCTGCTCCCACGCCACACGGTGCGTCACGCCCGTGCCGACCTCCAAGCCCGACGCATGCTCCAAGTACCACTGGTACGAGCGAATCAGTGCCTCGGCGTTGCTATACACAGGCTGCCAGCCCAACTGCGCCTTCGCCCGCTCGATGGACACGAACGAGTCCTTGTCGGCGGTCAGGTAGACCCACTTATACAGCGGCGAGAGTTTGAGCGCCTCCAGCACACGCAGCACGAGTTTGACCAGCGCGGCGGGGGTGCCCATCGGACGCGCGCCCGACCCCGCGAAGTCGCACAACGCCTGAATGTCTTCGCGCACGGTCTGGAACCGCTCCGCGCCGATGTTGAAGGTGTCGTTCGCCTGCGCCGCGTCCACCGTACACGCCAGCCAGTACGCCCGCGCGAGGTCGGTGACCTCCAGCAACTGGTAGCGGTTGCGCCCGTTGCCAATCATCGGGATACGCGCCCCCGACTCCACCCAGTCGTACAGAATCTGGAACACCCCCAATCGCGCCTGCCCAATAAAGGTCTTCGGGCGAATCACAGGTACGATATGCCCTTTGGCGCGGAACTCCTCGCACACGCGCTCCGCCAGAATCTTGCTTTCGCCGTAGGGACCGACGCCAATCATCGGGTCGGTCTCCTCAATCGGGTGCTTTTCGGGCACGCCGTACACGGCGGTCGAGGACACATGCGCCACGCGCTCAACGCCTGCGCGGAACGACTCGTCCAGTACGGTGCGCGTGCCGTCCACATTCACGCTGAAGATGTCGGCGCGTTTCCACAGGGGCAACGCGGCTGCGCCGTGAACGACCCAGCGCGGGCGCGACGCTTCCAACGCCGCACGCACCTCGTCGCGGTTGCGCACATCGCCTTTCAAAAACAGCGTCCCGTCGGGGTACTCCGATTCCTCGTAGGGCGCAATATCCAACAGCGCGGGACGCACGCCGTTGCGGGCGAAGTGGTGCGCCAAATGGTAGCCCAAAAAGCCCGCGCCGCCGGTAATCAGCACTGTGTCCATACGCGGGGAATTGTACCGCACGCGGTATACTGCAGGTTCGATGCGAGTCCCACTCGGCGGGCTGGGCGTTGGCGCAGCGGTTCTGAGCGGGTGCGGGGTACGGCGCGAGCCAACCGCGCACGGACGCACGGTTGTGCGCGTGTGGAGCATGTGGACAGGCGACGAGGAGAAGGTGTTCCAAGGCGTGGTGGACTACTACAACCGCATTCAGGACAGGGTGTACCTGCAGAACTTGGGCGCGGCGGCGGACGACAAGATTCTGCGGGCAATCACGGCGGGCGCGCCGCCCGACTTTTTCACCCTGCGCGAGCCGGGCTACCTCGCGCCGCTGGCAGCTAATGACGCGCTGCTACCCTTAGATGACTGGTTCCGGGCAGCGGGTTTCCGTGAGGCGGATTTCGTACCGGGCGCGCTGGAACTGGGACGCTACAAGGGCAAACTCTACTCGATGCCCTACCTGCTGGATGCGATGGCGCTGTTTTACAACCCCGACCACTTCCGCCGCGCGGGTCTCCCGCCAGACCGCCCGCCCGAAACGCTGGAGCAGATGCTCGATTACGCGCGTCGGCTGACAGTGCGCGAGCGGAACGGCGCTATCCGCACGCTGGGCATGCGCCCGCCCGACCTGATTTACATCATCGGCGCGTTTGGGGGGCAGTTTATTGACCCGCGCACAGGCGCGCCCACCGTCGACCACCCCACGAACCTCGACGCCGCGCGCTACTACCGCGCCCTGATTGAAGCGATGGGCGACGGCAAAACGGTGCAAGCCTTCACGATGAGCTTCGGCAACGAGCAGGGCACGAACAACCCCTTCTTTCTGGGCAAAATCGCGATGATGATTAACGGGCAGTGGAACACCTACTGGTTCCAGAAATACGCGCCGCGTGTGCCCTACGCGATTGCGCCCATCCCGTACCCCGCCGACAAGCCGCGCCTGCGCCAACCCACATGGATCGGGCAGAACATGTTCTGCATCCCGCGCGAGTCGCGCCACCCGCGCGAGGCGTGGGACTTTTTCGTCTGGATGCAGCGCGAGGAGGCGCAGCTGCTGTTCGCGGAGACAATGCACGGGCTGCCCAACATTCGGCGCATGCTGCAGCACCCCCGCCTGCGCACCGTGCGCCAGCCCGACGAGGCGTGGAAACGCGGCTATGCGAAGTTTCTGGATCTGCTGGACAGCCCCAACGCACGCTATTTCCCCATCACGCCGATTGCCGCGCTGTACCTGAGCGAGCTTTACACCGCGCAGGACTATCTGATTAGCGGCAACAAAACGCCCGAACAAGCGCTGCGCGATGTGCAGACGCGCCTGCTTGCCGAGTACCGACGCTGGCAAAACAGCTGACCTCTGAGTCAATCGCCGCCGCGTGCCGATAATACCCACAAGGAGAAGTCTATGACCGAGCGGGTGCTTATTGTGGACGACGAGGAAGATTTGCGCTATGTCTACACGCGGCAACTGCGGGGCGACGGCTACCTGTTGGACACCGCCGCCGACGGCGAGGAAGCCATCGAGAAGATTCGCGCGACCGAATACGCCGTCATCCTGACCGACATGCGCATGCCGCGCAAAGACGGGCTGGCAGTGATTGCCGCCGCACGCGAACACCTGCCCGACGCCGAAATCATCGTGCTGACGGGGCACGGCTCGCTCGAAAACGCGCTGCAGGCGTTCAAAGCGGGCAACATCTTCGAGTATCTGCTGAAGCCCTTAGACGACATCGGCGTCCTCAACACCGTCGTCGCCCGCGCTATCGAACGGCGCAACCTGCGCAAGCACAACCGCGAATTGTTCGAGCAACTCCAGCGCGCCTACGAGGAACTGCGCCAGAAGTCGGAGATGCTCGTCCAGAACGAGAAGATGTCGGCGATTGGCGTGCTGGCGGCGGGCGTGGCGCACGAGTTGAACAACCCGCTGACCGCCGTCGTCGGCTTCGCGCAGATGATCGCCGAAAAACTGAAAGCGAGCCGCCCCGCCAACTGGAGCGACACCGAGTACGAGCGCGCCCAGCAGGCGCTGGAGAACCTCGTGCAGGGGGCGCACCGCGCGCGCGATATTGTGGGCAGCCTGCTGCGCTTCGCACGCGCCACCAAGCCCGACGCACGCACCCTCGTCGACATCAACCAGACCCTGCGCGACGCCTTTGTGTTCACCGAGCATCTGCTGCTGCGCCACGGAATCATGCTGGAGAAGCGCCTCGCGCCTGAGCTGCCGCCCGTGTGGGGCAACTCGGCGCGCCTGCAGCATGTGTTCACGAACCTGCTGATTAACGCGCAGCAAGCCACTCCCAGCGGCGGCACGGTGCGCGTCATCACCGAACGCGCCGAGCAACCGAAAGGCGTGTGGGTGCATATGGAAGACACAGGCGAGGGCATCCCCCCCGACGCCCTTGAGCAAATCTTCGAGCCGTTCTACACGCGCAAGGAGCACGGCACGGGACTGGGGCTGTCCATCGCCAAGCAGATTATCGAAGAGCATGGGGGCGAAATCCGCGTCGCGAGCGAACTCGGCAAGGGCGCGCGCTTCTCGGTGTTCCTGCCCGCCGATGACGCGCACACCATAGACCCCACACAGCAGGTGCAGGTGGCGTGACCCCCCCCCTTGACAAACGCCCATCGTCGGGTATAATCCTGTAGACACTTATCTACCTTCAGGAGGCGACGATGGCGACGAACAACATCTCGGCAGCAGACAAGCAGAAGGCGCTGGAAGCCGCGATTGCGCAGGCGGAGCGCCAGTTCGGTAAAGGGAGCGTGATGCGTCTGGGCGAGGCGACCCGTATGCAGGTGTCTGCCATCCCCACGGGCAGCACCGCGCTGGACGCCGCGCTGGGCGTGGGCGGCATCCCGCGCGGGCGCATTATTGAACTCTACGGCACGGAATCGTCGGGCAAGACGACCCTCGCGCTGCATATGATCGCCGAAGCGCAGAAACTCGGCGGGAACGCGCTGTTTGTGGACGCGGAACACGCCTTAGACCCCGAATACGCCCGCGCCATCGGCGTCGATGTCGATCGGCTGTTCATCTCGCAGCCGTCCACAGGCGACGAAGCGCTGGAGATTATGGACACGCTGATTCGCAGCGGCGCGTTCGATATCGCCGTGCTGGACTCGGTCGCCGCGCTGATGCCGCGCCAAGAGGTGGAAGGCGACATCGGCGATGTGACGGTCGGGGCGCAGGCGCGCCTGATGTCGCAGGCGTTGCGCAAGCTGGGCGCGTCCGCCGCCAAGAGCAACACCGCCGTCGTGTTCATCAACCAGATTCGCGAGAAGGTCGGCGTGATGTACGGCAACCCCGAGACGACCCCTGGCGGGCGCGCACTCAAGTTCTGGGCGTCGGTGCGCTTGGAGGTGCGCCGCGTGGACAATATCAAGCAGGGCAACGAGATTATCGGCGTGCGCACGCGCGTCAAGGTGGTCAAAAACAAGGTCGCGCCCCCGTTTCGGCAGGCGGAGTTCGACATCGTGTTCGGGCAGGGCATCTCGCGGCTGGGCGACCTGATTGACCAAGCGCTGGCGCTGGGCGTGATTCAGAAATCGGGCACATGGTTCAGCTTCGGCGAGACGCGCTTGGGGCAAGGGCGCGAGAACGCCCGCGCCTATCTGGAGCAGAACCCCGAACTGGCGCAGCAGATTGAACAGCAGGTGCGCGCCCAGATGACGCCGACCGCCGTCGTCGCCGCCGCCAGCGACGCTGACCATGCGGTAGAGGCAGTGGACTGATCGGGTTCACTTTGCAAGGGCAGTTTGCGTTTTTTGCCCTCACCCCCAGCCCCTCTCCCACACAGCGGGAGAGGGGTGAGCCACGCGCGGACCTGTTTGGAGTGCTGAAGCGTCAGCTTCAGCGTGGGCGGAAGCTTCGCTTCCAAAGTTAGCCCCCAGCCACAGGGTACAATTAGCCCTTGATGGCGATTCGCGTCAGGTTGGGGCAGGACGAGGTGCAAGTCGAGCCGGGCGGCTCGGCGCAACTGCTGGCAGTGGTGCGCAACGAGGGCGACGCGCCCGACCAAGTCGCGCTGGAAGTGGAAGGCGTCGACGCTGAGTGGTGCGCCATTCCTATCCCGTCGTTCCAACTTGCGCCAGGCGAAGAGGTGCAGGAGCGGATTCTCATCCGCCCGCCGCGCAACACCGAGAGCCGCGCGGGCACCTACCCGATTCTGGTGCGCGCCCGCTCGCTCGAAAACGGCGGCTCAGGCGTCGCGCAAGCCAGCATCACGATTCGCCCCTACAGCATGCTCTCGCTGGAGATTGCGCCCAAGCGGGGGATTGCGTCCCCTTGGCGCAAGCGCGTCCCCTACGAACTCACCCTCGCCAACTACGGCAACACGGAGCAGACGGTGCAACTGCACGCCCACGACCCCGAAGACGAGGTGGTGTTCGAACTGGAGCGCGAGCGCGTGCCGCTGGCGCCAGGCGAGACGCAAAGCGTGCTGGTCTACGCGCAGCCGCGTCGGATGCCGACTCTGGCGAACCCTGCGCTGTTCAGCTTCACCGCCACCGCGCGCAGCGTCGAAGACCCCCTGCGCTCCGCCTCTGTGCAGGCGCAGCTGGAGCGGCGCGGGCTGGTTAGCCCGCTCGTGCTGGGCTTTCTGGCGGTGTTGGGGCTGCTGCTCGCGCTGTGGGCGTACACGCGCCCGCTACCCGTCGAAATCGAAGAGTTCATCGCGCAGCCCGCCCAAATCACCGCAGGAGAGACGACCACCCTCAGCTGGATCGTGCGCAACGCCGACACAGTGCTGATTGAACCCGGTCTCGGCGAGTTCGACCCGAACCAGACGCGCTCGGTGCAGGCACAGCCGCAGACCACCACGACCTACCGCCTGATCGCCCGCAACCGCTACGGCGAGCAGCTGCGCGAGGTGGTCGTGATTGTGCAGAACGCGCCCGAACCGCCCGCGCCCGTGATTACCCGCTTCTACGCCGAGCCGCCCCAAATCAAGCGCGGCGAATCGGTGCTGCTGCGCTGGGAAGTACAGAACGCCACCGAACTCATCCTCACCCCGCCTGGCGGACAGAAGTTAGACCCCGCGATGCCTGGTTTTGAGCATCGCCCCTCGCGCACCACCGAGTACGAGCTGATTGCCCGCAACGCCGTCGGCAAATCGGTCAGCAAAAAAATCAAGGTGGAAGTGATTGACCCCTCGCAAGCGCAGATTCTGAGCTTCACGGCGCAAGCCGAGACGATTACCGCAGGCGAGAGCGTCGTGCTGCGCTGGGAGATAGTGAACGCCATCCGCGCCGAGATCGACAACGGCGTCGGGCGCATCGACCCCAAGCAGGGCGAGATCACGGTGTCCCCCACAGCGACCACCACCTACACCCTCACTGCCTACGACGCCGAAGGACGCCCCGCGCAGGCGAAGGTGACCATCACTGTAGAGCCACGCACGGAACCCTCTGGCGAGACGCCGTAGCATGAGCGATTGGGTCACTTTGTGGAATGGGGAGCGCATGCGGCTGCGTGGCGGTTCGGTGTTCGAGCGACTGACTCGGTTCATCAGGGAGGCAGCCTATGTATGGGACATGGAGGTACTGTTGCGCAACGCTTATCGTGGGTTGTATCGTGTTTGTGGGTGGCGGCGCGGCGTTCGCCGACAGCACGACCACAGACGCATCTGCACGCGCACGCGCCCATAACGGCGCGAAGCCGCAAGACCCGCAACGCCTGCACGAGCTACAACAACGCATCGAGGCGCTGCAACAACAGCTCGAATCGCTGCAACGGGAGATGCAGGAGATGCGCCTCTATATCGAAGAGCAGACTCAAGAGACTATCCCCGCAATCCAGACGAACTTGGCTGAGGCGCTGCGGGTTCGCCCCGGCAACTACATCCAGTTCCAGTGGTTCGATTCGCAGGAAAACCGCGCGAACGAAGGTTTCCAGTTGCGACGGTTCCGCATCAGCCAGACGAATGTGGTTGACCCGCGCACGCAGATGCGCTTGGCGTTCGATGTCTCTGCGGGTTCCCAGCGGATTGCTGCGGAGCTGCGCGACGCCCAGCTGATTTGGGACATCGAGCCGACGGTGGAGCGCGTGGGGATTCAGCTTCTGGCGGGTCAACAGCGGTTGCCGTTGGGCTACGAGTTGGAGCGCTCCTCCACGGATCGGGAGTTGCCCGAGCGTGCGCTGTATAACCGCACGATGTTCGGCGGCGAGCGCGGTCGCGGTGTGTTCCTACGCTACGGACTGGGCGATAACGCTTTCGCGCACTTCGGTGTGTGGAACAGCCTCACCTTCCAAGACCCGCAACAGACGAGCGCGAACACCTTCGGCAATCTGGGCAGCTCGCTTGCGTGGCACGCGGGCATTCGCTACTACACGCAGCGCTACGAGTTCGGGCTTTCGGGCTTCTTTGGCAAGCGTCCTGGCTTTACCTTCAACGACCCTGCCAATAACAATCAGCCCGTTCAAGTGCCCAGCGTGAACCGTGAGTTTATCTTCGCAGATGCTGCTGTGCTGGACGCGCTCGTTTCAGGGCTTACGCTACGCGGTGAGCTAATGCTGGGCAAAGACCGCGTGCCTACTACCCGCACGGTCAGCGGAGTGAATGTCCCACGCTTTACGCGCGGCGCCAATATTGTGGGCTATCAGATTCAGGGCACTTATCGCTTGAATTACCGCAACTTTTTGACCGTGCGCTACGATGTGTTCGACCCCGACACGGGGCGCGGCGGCGACAGCACGCGCACTTGGGGCTTCGCCTACAACTACTTCATCAACCTTGATGTGCGTCTCACCGTTGCCTTCGAGACCCCTGATGAAGAGGGTTCCGAAGTTCGCAACGACCAGTGGACGGTTCGCTTGCAATACCGCTACTAAGCTGGGAGGAGGTAAGCCAATGAAACGCCACGCAGGAAAGGCATCACTGGGCAGGCTGACGGTGGCGGCGGGCGCGCCCGCCGCGTCCGCCGTGAGCCAACGAAGCCTCATAATCACAGGCTCCGACACGATGCTGATTTTGAATCAGCGGTGGGCGGAGGCGTATGGGCGCGTGAACCCGCGCGTCAGTGTCGCCGTATCGGGCGGCGGGTCGGGCATCGGCATCAACGCGCTCATCAACGGGGTAACAGACATCTGTGCCTCGTCGCGCCCGATGCGCAAGTCGGAAGTCGACCGCGCCCGCAGTCGGGGCGTCGTGGTCAACGAAATCCCCGTCGCGCTGGACGGACTCGCCGTGTGTGTGAACGAGTCGAACCCTATCGAGTCGCTGACGATGGATCAGCTGCGCCGCATCTACATCGGACAAATCACCAACTGGCGTCAGGTTGGCGGTTCCGATTTGCCCATCGTGGTGTTCAGCCGCGACAGCAATTCGGGCACCTACGGCTTCTTCCAGCAGCGTGTGCTGCGGAACCAGAACTGGGGGCGCGGCGTGCGCTTTATGCCCTCCACCAGCGAGGAGGCGCGTGAGGTCGCCCGCACGCCTGGCGGTATCGGCTATGGCGGCGTGGCGTACTTCAAAAACCGCCCCGGCATCAAGCTCCTCAAAATCGCTGCAAAGGAAGGCGATACGGCATATCTGCCTACCGAAGAGCATGTGCGCAGCCGCAAGTACCCCATCTGGCGCTACCTCTACTTCTACACCAACGGCAAACCGCGCGGCGAGATCGCGAAGTTCATTGAGTGGGTGCTTTCCAAAGAGGGACAGTCGCTCGTGGAAGAGGTCGGCTACTACAGCCTAAATCCGTAAGTCGCGAGGGATGCAACGGAACGCTTGGGTATAATTCGCATCCGACACCGTGTATAGAGGAGGCAACCGATGGCGACAACTTATTCCATCAAGGCAGAACCGCGCACTTTGTTAGGCAAGAAGGCGAGAAAACTGCTCCGACAGGGGCATGTGCCCGGCGTGGTGTTCCGCTCCAACGGCGTGTCAACGCCCGTGCAGTTCGATGAACGCACGCTGGGGCGCGTGTTGCACTACGCAGGCACAACGCACCTGATTGAGGTGGAACTGAACGGCGAGCGGCTCAGCACCCTGCTGCGCGAGGTTGACCGCGAGCCGATCACCGCGCGCATCCGCCATGTGAGCCTGTGGGCGATGGCGATGGACGAACCCATCGAGACCGAAGTGCCCATCGTGCTGGAGGGCGAGTCGCTCGCGCTCAAGTCGGGCGGCGTGCTGATACACTCGCTGGAGAAACTGCGCGTCAAGTGCTTGCCGACGCAGATTCCTGAAGCGATTCATGTGAACCTCGCGGCGCTGGAGAACTTCGGCGACTCGATTCACCTGCGCGACCTCCAGTTGCCTGCGGGCGTGCAGGTGCTGGACGACCCCGACACGACGCTGGCGTCGGTCGCGCCGCCGAAGGGCGCAGCGGAAGAGACTGCCGAAGCCGCCAGCGAGGGCTAACGCTTCGCCCACTGCTCCAGCATCTGCAAGGCGCGCTCGCGGCTTGTGTCCAGCGGCTCCTGCGGGTAGGGGTAGTCCTTGCCCAGCGCCACGCCCGCCTGACGCCGCACGCTTTCAGGGGCTTCCCACGGCGCGTGGATGTATTGCGTCGGTAGGTTCGCCAGTTCGGGAACCCACTGGCGCACATACGCGCCGTCGGGGTCGAACTTGCGCCCTTGGATGACGGCGTTGAAGATGCGGAAGTAGGGCGCGGCGTCCGCCCCGCAGCCCGCCGTCCACTGCCAGCCCAGCACATTGCTTGCGGGGTCGGCGTCGACCAGCGTGTCCCAGAACCACGCCTCGCCCAGCCGCCAGTGGTGCAGCAGGTTTTTGGTCAGCCACGAGGCGACAATCATGCGCGTGCGGTTGTGCATCCAGCCGATGCGCCACAGTTGGCGCATGCCCGCGTCCACCATCGGGATGCCTGTGCGCCCGCGCGTCCACGCTTTGTAGGCGGGCGTCTCCACCGCGCTCCACGGGAACGAGTCGAACTCCGACCGCAGGGCGCGCGTCTGGGTGTAGGGGTGGTGGTACAGGATGTGGTAGGCGAACTCGCGCCAGCCGACCTCGCGCAGGAAATGCTCCACGCCTTTCGTCCACTTGCCGTTGCTGTGGCGCAGGGTCGCGCGCCAGATTTGGCGCGGGGTGATCTCGCCGTGCTGCAGGTGGGGCGAGAGGCGCGAGGTGGCGTCTAAGTCGGGTCGGTCGCGCAGGGCGTGGTAGTCCTCTACGGCGTTGCGCAGGAACCACTCCAGCCGTCGGTGCGCCGCCGCCTCGCCCACCTGCCAAGTCGCGCGGAAACCCGCCGCCCAATCGATGGTGGGCAGCAGTTCCAGCGATTCGATCGGCTCGGAGGCGGGCATACGCTCAGGCGGGCGCAGCGTCTCTGGGACGGGCAGCGGGTCGGGCACATCCACCGCCTGCAGCATCCGCTTCCAGAACGGCGTGAACACCGTGTAGGGCTGCCCCGCGTCGGTGCGCACAGCGTTCGGGTCGTGCAGCAGGTAGCTGGGAAACTCGCGCGTCTCGATGCCCCGCGTGCGCAGGGTCTTGTGGACGCGCTCGTCGCGTGCCCACAGTTGCGGTTCGTAGCGCGTGTTCCAGTAGAGGGCGTCCGCGCCCGTTTCGGCGAGAATCTGCTCCAGCGCGGGCAGGCTCTGTTGGGCGCGGCGGATAATCAGCCGTGCGCCCAGCCGCTGTAGCGACTGGTTCAACGCCTCAAGCGAGTGGTGCAGCCACCACTGACGCGCTGCGCCTGGGGCGCGCTCGCCTTGCTCTTCGGGCGCGTAGATAAAGACGGGCACAACCGCGCCGCGCTGCGCCGCCGCATGCAGCGCAGGATGATCCGCGACGCGCAGGTCGCTGTGGAACCACACAACGGTCGTTTTCATAAGCGTTCCTCCATATCGTTCAGTCTTACTAATCGCGTGGGCAGAGTTTTGTTCGCCCCCCTCCTTTAGGTTCCCCCCGCTGCGCGAGGGGAACCAAGCCAAGCGCCCGCACGGTTCCCTCCGCTTCGCGAGGGGAACCAAGCCATGCGCCAACTCGGTTCCCCCTGCGGGCAGGGGGAAGGGGGTCATCAGCTGCCCTCAGTGAAGCGTTTCTGCAGGCGCTGGATGCCCAGCGCCTTGCCAGTGGTGCGGTCTAAGTCGATCAGCACGCCGCACACGACGCCCGCGCCTTTGGCGACATCGCTCTTGGCGGGCATGCCCGTGAGGAATCGGCGGATGGACGGCTCCAGTTCCATGCCGATGGACGAGTGCAACGCGCCGCACATGCCCGCGTCGGTGATGAACGCGGTGCCGTTGGGCAGGATGCGCTCATCGGCGGTCTGCACATGGGTGTGCGTGCCGACGACCGCGCTCGCGCGCCCGTCCACATAGTAGGCGAAGCACGCCTTCTCGGAGGTCGCCTCGCCGTGAAAGTCCACGAACACGAACGGCGTCTGCAACTGCGCGTAAATCTCGTCGAACTTGCGGAAGGGGCAGTCGGCGTTCTCCATAAAGATTCGCCCCGCCAGCGAGATGACCGCCAGCGTTTTGTCCAGCACTTCGAAGTGGGCGACGCCTTTGCCTGGGGCAAGCGGCGAGTAGTTGGCGGGTCGCACGATGCGCGGGTCAGCGTCCAGCGTGGGGTAGATGTCGTTTTTGTCCCAGATGTGGTTGCCTGTGGTGAAGCCCGCGATGCCCAGCGCAAGCAGGTCGTGCATGACGGCGGCGGTGATGCCCTTGCCACCTGCGGCGTTCTCGCCGTTGGCTAAGATGATGTCGGGCGCGTAGCGTTCGCGCCATTCGGGCAGCGTCTTGGCGACCGCCTGACGCCCCGTGCGCCCCACGATGTCCGCCAGAAACAGGATCCGCACGGGGTAAAGTGTACCTTGCGGGCGCAGCTATCCCTCCTGCGCAATCGCGCGGCGCAGGGCGTTGTGCTGGTCGGGCGCAAGTTTGCGTCCGTGCGCGTCGGTGCAGTAGAAACTCAGCACGGCGCGCCCTGCCCACTGCCCAAACCGCGCGCTGTGGATGTTCCAGCCCAGTTGCGACAGCGCATACGCCGCGCGATACAACGCCCCCAAGTCGGGCGCGGTGTGCAGGTCTACTACTGTGTAGGCGTCGGAGGCGTCGTCGTGAATCTGCAGTTGGTTCACGCGCAGGGGGGCGTCGGGGTCTTTGCCGTGTTCGCGCAGCAGGTCGGCGACCGCCTGCTCCCCGCGCAGCACCCGTTGCAGGGCGCGCTCCAGCACAGCGCACTGGTTGGGCAGCAGCGGGCGCGACCGCACGGTTAGCCCCAGCGTGTCCAGCGCGACGCGCGGCGCGTCCTCGCGGGTCAGCACCCGCGCCGAGACAACCTCTACATCATACGCATACAGCACGCCCGCAATCTTGCTCAACAAGCCAGGCTGCGGGTCGTCGAAGGTACACAGCGTCAGTTCCGTGTAGGGCAGGTCAGGCGCGTTGTGGAACTCCACGACGGGTCCCTCGCCTGCCCGCACGCGCTCGATGTAGTGCAGGTGCAGGCTGATTTGTTCGGGCGGGGTGTTCAGTAGGTAACCCGACGGCATCTGCTCGATGTGCTTGGCAATCAGCGCGTCGGGCAGGGGGTGCTTGGCGAGGGCGCGTTGCAGTCGCTTGCGCACGGCGGTCAGCGCAGGCGTCTCGTCGGGCAGCCCCTCCTCCAGCGCACGCATGCTGCGCCGATAGAGTTCCTGCAGGAAACTCGCCTGCGCGGGCGTCCAGATGCGCTCGCCGACGGCTTGTGTATCGGCGCAGGTCAGCAGGTACAGCATCCGCAGGCGTTCGGGCGTATCTACAATGCGGGTGAACTCGCGGACGGTTTCGGGCAGGTGCAGGTCGCGTTGGCGGGCGGTCTGCGCCATCAGCAGGTGGTGCTGGATGAGGAACGCCACTTCGTCGGTTTCGGCGTCGCTCCAGCCGAGTTGGGGCAGCCACTGCCGCGCGAGGTCTGCGCCTGCGTCGGCGTGCGGGCGGGTGGGGTCTTGCTTGCCCGCGTCGTGCAGCAGCAGCGCCATATACAGCAGTTCGGGCGCGGCGAGTTGCTCCAGCAGGGTGCGCCACAGCGCGTTGCCCTCGCCACGAGCGTAGCCGTCCAGCAGGCGGATGGCTTGCAGCGTGTGTTCGCCGACGGTGTAGTCGTGGGTGGGGTCGCCTGCAGGCAGGCTCATCAGCGGCGCGAACGGCGGGAACGCCCAGCCCAGAATGCCCAGTCTTGCCATCGGCTCCAGCACGCGGTACACCTCGCCGGGGCGGCTGAGGATCTCGCGCAGGGCGTCGCCGACGGCGCGCGGGTCGGGCGGCGGTGTGTGGGGCAGCGACTCTTCCAAGCGGGTTTCAATCGCGCGGCTCAGCCCCAGTTGGTAGCGTTGCGCCAGCAGGAAGCACAGCAGGCGCCATTCGGGCGGCTCGCGTTCCAGCGCGGGGGCGGGCGTAATCTCGCGGTGGATGCTGTCCAGCCCGACGCCCAGCACCAGCGGCGCGTTCACGAGGCGTTCGATGGCGCGTTCGGTCAGGCGGGCGTGGTCAGCCAGCGCGGTGTAGAGGGCGTGCATCAGCGCGGCGCGTTCGATGCCCAGTCGCTCGGCGAGTTCGCCCTGCTTGGTCAGGGTCAGCTGCTCGCGCGCCTCGCCGCTAATGGCGTGCAGGTAGGCGCGGTAGCGTTGCAGGGTGCGCGTGGCGTGTTCGAGCGTCTCGGCTTCGGCGGGCGATAGCACCCCCTCGGCGACCAGCGTCTCCAGCACTTGGTCGGGGGCGACGCCGTAGCGCGCTTCGGTCATCCAGTTCAGCGTGTGGCGGTCGCGCAGCCCGCCGCGCCCCTCCTTGAGGTTCGGCTCCGTGCGCAGCACCCCCTCGCCCAGCCGCGCCCAGCGCGACTGGCATTCGCGGTAGCGTTCCAGCGTGAAGCCTGTGGGATCTAAACTCCGCCAAAAGCGCGCCGTGAATGCCTCAACCAGTTCGGGGTCGCCCTCGATGGGGCGCATCTCCAGCAGCCCTGTGCGCGTTTTGTGATCGAGCGCGTCGCAGTCATCCATCAGGCGGTAGGCGTAGCCGACTTTGAGTTTGGCGTCGGTGTAGAACACCTGCATCATCGCCTGGAACAGCCGTTTGACCAGCCGTTCGGTGAACGGGGCGTCTTCCTGCGCGGGGGTGAAGGTCAGGTCGATGTCGGAGAAGGGGGCGAGTTCGCGCCTGCCGTAGCCGCCTGTGGCGAACACGGCAAGCGGGCGTTTCGCGGGCGCGGGGATTTCTTGGGAGGCTTGCGCCCACGCGCGTTGGTACAGGGCGCGCAGCGTGTTGTCCAGCGCGGTCGCGTACTGGCGCATCCACGCTTCGATGGGCGCGTCGGTCGCAAACAGCGCGTCGATGAGATGGCGACGCGCCTGCACCAACTGCTGCGCAATCGGCTCGTGCGTTTCGGGGACAGCGGCGCGCATCGGGAAGTAGTGTACCTGTTTGCCCTCACCCCAGCAGGGATTATGGAGTGCGGAGGCTCCGCTTCCGCCTGATGCTGAAGCTGCGCTTCAGCACTCCAAAGGGGTTGGCGCACGGCTCCCCTCTCCCACCGCGTGGGAGCTTAAAGGGGTAGGTTTTTTCTCGCGCGGTTGGGATGGCGGGCGGGACGCCCGCGTTCCCAGCGTCGCGCGTGCTGGGAACGCGAGCGTCTCGCTCGCATGACAGCAGAAATACCCTGCTCGTCAACGCCGCGAGTAGGCATGCTCGCAAAAAAACTACCCCTTTAAGCTCCCAACCTCCCC
>JAIMAN010000090.1 GCA_023511915.1 Armatimonadota bacterium | reverse complement strand
GTTTGACCGACCATATTTGGAGTTGGGAGGAGTTTCTGACCTATAGGCATTATCACTACCAGAAGGGGTGACTACCGCTGTACCGCCAGAAACATGGCGAAATCTTGAGGAGCGATGTGCATCTTGTGGAGATTGACCTGCTGCGGGCAGGGGCATACACACTGGCGCCGCCGTATCATGTCTTGGTCGGCGAGGTGGGGGCGCAGTGGCACTATATGATTAGCATCCGTCGCGCTGATGAGCCTGAAAACTTCCTGTTGTATCCGCGCACGATTCGGGAGCGCTTGCCGCGTATTCCCGTGCCGCTGGCGATTGGCGATCGGGAGGCGTGTTTGGACTTGCAGGCGGTGCTGGATCAGTGTTATGAAGACGGCGCGTATGAGGATATTGTCGACTATCGTCGCGACCCGCCGCCGCCACCCCTAAGCGCGGACGACTTAGAGTGGCTGGATCTGCGCCTACGGCAGCTGGGAAAGCGCTGACGGCGGCTGAGCGGCTCTGCTTCGAGGCTCCACTTGCAGGGTGGGCGCATGGGCTGCACTTATCTCGCTACGCCGTAGAGCTGGCGCAAGAGGGTGACTTGTCCTATCGCCGCTAAGTTGGTCATCGGCGAGGTGTTGCTCACCACAATCACGGGAGGTCAACCTCTTGCAGGTTGGTCAAGTCTTCCGCGAGGTCGTCGGGGGTGTAGTGGATGGGTATGCCTCGCTCGCTCAGGGCGCGTTGGAACTGCAGGCGTGTCAGCCCTGCAAGGCGGCTTGCCAGCGCCAGCGTCAGTCGCCCCTGCTGGTACAGCCATATCGCCAGCTCCAGCCGAAGCTCCGTCTCGCTCATTTGCGCCGCCTGCAGCCACTCGTCTGAAATGATGACGCTCATCGTGGGGGGAATTGTACCTGCGCAGCCTTTATCCCGCCACCGTTGCGCGTGCGGGGTCGGACCACGCGCCCCGACTCTTGACAGGTCCGAGGTTCGCCAGAAACACGGCAGCACTCATGGGGTGGAGTAGTGCGACTTGGGTTCAAACAGGGTCAACTGCTCCGGCTGCGACTCCTGCGAAGGCGCGGGCGTGCTGGCGTAGACCTGCTCGAAGGCTTGCAGCGCCCCCTCGAACCACTCGGCGGTCGGCTCCCAGCCCGTCTCGGCGCAGCTGGCAGACCGCAGCAGTTCGCCGACGAAGTGCAGGTACAGTAGGTTGCGTGCGCCGTTCTCATACAGCCCCACCACCTGCTGGGCGCGTTGTAGCGCGTCGGCGGGCGTGTGCGCCAACGGCTGGAACGGCAACGACTGCTTGCGACAAATCAGCACCAGGTCCATATCCAGCGCCTGCTTGTTGCGGATGTGCGGGTTCACCTTGTATTCGCTCTGCACGGGGAAAAAGTCCACGATGCGGAACCCGCCCTGCTGTACCGCCGTAAGTATCGTCCACCACGCGCGGGGGTTGGTGTGGTGGAAGGTGAAATACATCGCCCCGTCGTCTTTTAGCACGCGACAGCACTCGCGGAACACATCGGTCAGCAGGCGTAGGTAGGCCTCCTCGCCCTTGCCCTGCCCCTGATTGACGACCGCCTCGCGCTCGTGGGGCACTAACTCGCTTTGGAAGCAGGGCGCATCCGACAGGCGCGACAGCCACGCATAGAAAAAGTTGGACAGCTCGGAGTAGTGGACATTATCGTAGTACGGCGGGTCGGTAATCACGAGGTCTACCGATTGGTCAGGCAGTTCGGGCAGATGCGCGGAGTCGCGGCAGAATAGCATTGCAGCGCGCTCGGTGCGCGTCAGTGCATCGTAAGACGCTACGAAGCGTGCGCCGACCCGCTCGCCAGATACCGCGTGTGTAATCACCTGACCCTGCCTGTCTTTGAACCGCTCGAAGGGGGCTGCGCCGTAAGCCTTCGCGTTGCGATACCGCCTGTAGCAGTTGACGAAAGTGCCCGCACCCTCTTCCGAGACGCCCCACACATTGTTCTCTACAGGCGTCGTCGTAAGCGGCAGCGCGTGGTAGTTGAACAGGTGGTGCAGTTTGCGGTTGGGATAGTTGTACGGCGTCATCATGTTGTTGTATTCCAGCATGTTGGAGAGGACGGTGTAGAAGCAGTTGCGGTACTCGGCGTCCTCAATCGCTTGGATGGCCCGTATCAGCGCGTTGAACGCCAGCAGTTGCCGCGCGTTGAAGATGTCGCGATAGCGACGGTATCCGTGCTGAATCCACCGCCGCGAGGAAGTGCCCAGCGGGATTTGCTGATCGGGCAAAATGAGGTTAGGCTCCGCCTCGCGAAACTCCCGCTCGATCTGCTCCAGCAGGCGGAGGTCGTCGGCGTCAGGCGATTTGTAGAGGCGGGCGCGGCAGGCAGGACACCAATACTCGATGGCGACCAGTCGCTCGCTTAGACGCGCGCCGTTGCGTATCGTCGCCAGCAACGAGAGGGGCGATTCGCTGCAGGCGCATCGGTAATAGCCCTCGTTGTACGCGCCCGCGTAGGGGTCAAAGGTTGCGTCGCAGGCGGGGCACTTGGCAGGCTGTGCGCCCGACCACACGAACAGGTGCAAGCAGTGGGGGCAGAAGACCGTCGCGGGGTTGGACGCTGACAGCGGGCGGTTGCGACTCAGCCCTTCGTTCAGTAGGCAGCGCTTGTGCAGCAGGGTCATCTGCCCGCAGCGCAGGCACGGTATCACGCGCACCCAGAAGGCGTACAGCGTCTCCGCGTCCGCGCCACACGAGGCGCACCGCGTGCGGTACATTGCGCGGATAGTCTTCCCCGCGCTCTGGGCGAGTTGCTCGAAGCAGGCGCCCAGTCGGGCGAGGTCTACCGCCTTGAGGCTCTCGCGCACAATCCAGTAGGCGACGGGGTTGATGTCGCAGCCGATGACCTTCGCGCCCATGCGGTTCGCCTCAATCAGCGTCGCGCCGCCGCCCATAAACGGGTCGAAGATGACCCACTGGCTCAGGTCGTGGGGGGCGAAGTAGGGCGCGTGGACATCCAAGTCGCCCAGTGGGTTGAGGCGCAGCAGGCGGTCGCGCAGGTCGGGATGCGTGGCTAACAGGATAATCGCGCGAAACAGCGTGCCTGGTCGGCGCGCCCACCACTTGTGCAGCGAATAGATGGGGCGGTAGTGCTGACGCTTGCCCGTCTCGTCTTGGCTGAGTTTGCTGATGAGTTGCTCGACCTGCAGGGTGGGCGCGAGACGATCACCCTCACTGCGGGTCAGGCTGCCAGAAGGGGCACTCCGTGTCGGGTTTGGGTATTGAGTCATAGCCACGCTCCTTGTAAAACGCTGAAAGCTCCTCACTAAAGGGAAACTCTTCTCTGAAGCTCCCCATGAGGTTGGTGAGGATTGTTTCTCCTAATTCACGGCGATATTTCCCAAAAGCCACGCTATACCATTCAATCAATTCGCTCTCGCGAATGATTCCCTTGACTTTATGTCCAAGCTGGCGAAGTAATCGTTCTACCATCTCTGCGTCAGCATCACGGCAGACAATCACCACTTCATCAGCCGTAGTGTTTTCGATGATATCTTCGGCGAGATCTTCGTGAAGGTTGACATGCTTAACCTGCACAATCGGTCCGAAATTTGCCCACATATCAATACCTCGATCCGCAGCATTCGCCACACCAGCGCGGAAGAGTTGGGCGCGAATATGTCGAGAGGGTTGCTCCAATGATACCCCAACGAGCCGCCGAACCAGATCCTCGAACTCTCGCATTTCGCTAAGTTTATCTGTATTCACTGAGATTTCTACCCTTACACTCACAGCGTCGAGAACGGCGTTGAACAGGGCGTAGACAGTTATTTCATATGCTTTGTCTATGCTCTTCTTCAGTCCTTTGGATTGTTCAAATTTCCGAAGGAACTCCGCAATACTAAACTCGTCTGGGTTGCGTTTCAGGTACTCAGCTATGCCTTGGATTGCTACCTGCCTTTTTGCAAACTGTTGGTAGATGTAGCGCTCCACGACTCCAGCAAACTGATTATTGACTTCTGCCAGTTCCTGCAGAACAGGGGGTGGAACAGCATTTTCTTCGAAAAGGTTGTCCTGATATTTTTGTGAGGATGTGCATACCCGACCGATTAGTTTCTTGGTAATCTCGTCCCTCCATCGCTTGGAGGAATTTCTGTACGCCTCTTTGTTGCTCAAATTGCTTAACCCGTGCTGCACTGGTTCTGTGCGATAGCGGTACAGTATCTCCGCAATCTGGATAGGCTTATACATAAAAGCGCGTTGCTTGTCGATAAGCCTATCCAAGCGAGCCTTCAGCTCTTGCATTCTCTGCAAGTCCATCTGTTCACACCCCCACCAGCTCCTCCTGCTGGAGGTAGCGCTCGCGTTGGTCTTGGGGCAGGGTGCGCCAAATCAGGAACTGCTTGCGCAGGATGTTCAGGAACCGCCGATTGACGCGCTTCCAGTTGGCGATGTCGCCGCTCAGGCGCGTCAGGGTCAGCCGAATGTCGTACACGCCCACATAGGCGGTCGGCACAATCTCGATGCACACATGCTGGCTCACGCCCAAGTCAAACGGCGCAATCCACGCATCGCACTCGATGCGGTAGCCTGTGCCATGCTCGGCGGCGAAGGTCTCGGTGCGCACATCCTGCGTGATGAACTCGCCGACGGAATGCTCTTCGTAGGCGTGGAACCACTCGGCGATAAAGCCCGACAGCCCGCGCGCCTGCACGCTGGTCACCGAGAACGGCAGCGGGATGCGCCAAGTGTCGCCTTCAGGGTCGGGCAGCCGCCAAGTGCGCTCTTCGGCGGGTGTGGCGACCTCCGACGCCTTGCGTGCTGGGTAAATCGTGGACAGCAGCACCACCGCCACGACCACCACCGTCGAGAAGACCGCCGACATCGACGAGAAGTTCAGATACAGCTGCGGGAACCAGCCCGTCAGCACGATGATTTTGGCGACCAGCTGCGCCACGAAGTAGCCCGCGACCGACCCCAGCACGGCATAGACCAGCGACTCGGCGAAAAACAGCATCGCCACATGGTTGGGCGCCAGCCCAATCGCGCTGAAGATGCCGATCTCACGCACGCGCTCGTAGACCGACCCCAGCATGGTGTTCAGCACAATCAGCGCGGCGATGATAATGGGCAAAATCACATACTCCAGCCCCTGCCCGCTGGCGGCTTGGATGGTGCTGTAGCGCACGGTGCGGTCGCCCAGCCCTGCGTAGAGGTTCAGCCCCAAGCGCGGCATCAGTTCACTGCGTAGGATGCGCAGCGCCTCTTCCTGCGTGGCGAACTCCAGCGCCAGCGAGTAGATGTTGCCCCCCAAGTTGATGACCGTCTCGTAGGGCATAATCACGACGCTGTCGGGTTCGAGGTGGACATACTCGCGGAAGCCGCCTTGCCCGCCTTGTCGCCCCTGCGACTGCAGGCGTTGCATCAGGATGAAGTCCACAGGGGTCAGCGGCTCGGCGTCGAGGTCGGTTAGTTGCTTGAGGGCGGCGTTGTCCCAGACGCCGACGACGGTGTAGTCGACGCCTGCGAACTGGATGCGGGCGCGTCCGACCTCTTCGGGGCGGATGCCCAGCGCGTCGGCGGCGTTCTGGGGCAGGAGGATGGCGTTGCGCTCGCCTGGCAGCAGCCACCTGCCTGCGACCAGCGTCTCCTGCGGGCGGGTGACCTTCGCTTCGGCTGGGGTCATGCCGACAATCGCGCGTGCGCTGAAGCGTCGGTCGGCGCGTTGCAGCGTGATGAACGCCTGCTCGCCGATCTGCGTGCCGAAAAACCACGCGCGGGGGGCGACGGCGCGCTCCCTGCCGAACTCATCGTTCATCAGCCGATACGCCGACTCGCGCAGCGGCTGCCAGTCCACCGTGCGCATCATGATGCCGTTGTAGCGGGGCGCGCCGGGCGCGGGCGCCTCGTTGAAGCGCAGCACATTCACGATGGAGGTGAACGACAGCACGATGAAGGTCACCAGCACCAGCGACAGGCTGGTCAGGAAGGTGCGCAGGGGGCGTCGGCGCATGTTGGACACGCCGAGATTGAACGCCGCCGCCGCGACGCTCATCCGCCCGACATCCGCCGTGTGCGAGCCAATCACCTGCTTCTGGATGCGCTTGAGTTGCTCTTCGAACTTGCCCGCGATGAACACGCCGACAATCACCGACAGCGCGCCCATCGTGAAGGCGATGAACACAATCACGGGGTTGCCCGTGATGTCGAAGGCGGGGTGAATGTAGCGGAACAGCAGGAACACGGCGACGAAGATCAGCGAGGCGTAGGTCAGCTGGCTCTTGAGGTTGGGCGCGCCGAACAGCAGCCGCTCCATAAAGTAGGCGAACGGCATCAGCAGCGCGAGGTAGAAGATGACGCCGTTGACCACATCGTTGGCGGTGGCTTTCACATCGGGGTAGGCGCGGGCGGAGTAGCCCCACGACATGCGGGCGTACACATCGAGCGCGGCGTAGTCCTTCTCTTGCAGGGCTTTCTGCGCCTTCTCCAGCGACTCTTTCGCCAGCGCGTGCAGGTCGTTCACGCCGGGGTTCACGATGCGGTGCTTGGCGAGGGTGCGGATGCGGTAGTCGTTGAGGGTGAACATGTCTTCGGCGACGCGCAGGGCGGTGTAGGCGATTGCGCCGCCGCGGGCGATGAGGTCGCGCTCGGTCAGCGTCTTGGGGTCGAAGGTGGGCACGGTGAAGCCCTGCGCCTCGCGCGGGTCGCCCCCCACAAGGTAGCCCTTGCCTTCGGGGTTATCGGGTGTGCTGTTCAGTAGCAGCATGCGATCTGCGCCAGGTCCTACGCCCATCTTGATTTTCAGCCGCGCCCCTGGCTGCGAGAAGATGACCGCCACATCTTCTACATAACTCGTCAGGGGCACATCCTTGGGCGTGGTGATCATCCCGTACATGCGGGGCGTGGCGTTCGTGTCGCCGTCGAACAGTTCGAGCGTGGTCAGCGGCGCAAGCGTCTGCGGGTCAATCAGGTCGTACAGCGCGGTCGCCACGCAGCGGAACACGATAATCGGCGTCTCCTTCTCGCCGACGGTCATCAGGATGTTGATGGGGTAGTTCTCCGCGCCTTGGATGCCCAAGTCGGGGGCGTACTCAATCGCGCCTGTGTCGGGGTTGAGTTTGTAGGCGTTGATTTCGAACTCGCGGCGGTAGTTGTAGGCGGTAATGGGCGGGATGCCGACGAAGTTGAAGCGCGCCTGCTCGCGCGGGTCAGGACGGCTGTCGTCCACAATTTGGA
>JAIMAN010000019.1 GCA_023511915.1 Armatimonadota bacterium | reverse complement strand
GGTTTCGAGTCTTAATAGGGTGGAATGCTCTGAAAGGGCGTTCCACAGGGCGAATTGAATAGATGTCAGCGGCGCTGGGCTTTGATCCTCCTTTCGACAGCGTCGCTTATTTTTTTACCACCCCTCTACTTGCCTGCGGAACTGCGTGAAACTCTCCTGCGCCATCTGTTCCCACATTTGGCGCACGGCGTGCAAGCCTTGCATGGCGACCTCGAAGTTCTCGGACAGGCGGCGGAACATCGGGGCTTCCTCGCGCCACTCGCCGATGTCAAACAGCGACACCAGCCGATAGGACTGCTTGCCCTGCTGCACATAGTCGATCAGGTGATCCTTGCGCAGCGAGGCGCGCAGTTTGGGCAGCGCTTCGGGGTAGACGCCCGTCCAAAACAGCGTGAAGTCGCCGATGTGCCGATGCACCTCGCGCTCCTGATAGAACGACTGCGCGCCCAGCCGCACATCGGCATAGTAGAGCATCTCGGCGACCTCCTGCAGCGGGCGACCGTTCAGGTCGCGCAGGCGGTAGAGGCTATCGATGTGCGCGAACTCGGTCAGCAGGCGCGTGAGGTAGCGCATCACCTGCCGATCATCCCAGCGCAACGACAGTGCGAACGCTCGCTCTACCAGTTCCCCAAACAGTTCCTGCAACGATAGGTCTCGCCGTAGCATCGCCAAGCCACCTCTTAATTAGATATTCCATATCGGCGCGAGAGTTCCCCAGGCGCACGCGCCATGCGGTGCAGCGCGAGCGTGCTTTGCGAGGCGTAAATCGGCAGCCCAATCAGCAAGAAAGGCGCGAGCGGCGCACAGCACGCCAGCAGGCTGTAGACGCTCGCCTGCAGCGTCGCGCGTGGGGTCAGCACAGGCGCGCCGCCCCCTGTATGGGTCAACTGGTCGCGTATGGCGGCAGGCGCGGCAATCAGCCACGCACACGACCACAGCGCCAGATAGACCAGATAGAACGCCAACCCGACGCTGAGCCAGAGGGTCAACCACTGCACGGGGTTCCAACCGCCCCTGCCTGCGTTCAGCCATAGAAACAGCGACACGCCCCACAGCCATCCCCCAAACGCCGCCAGCAGCACGCGCAACTGCTGATACCACGCGCCGTACACCCAGCCCCAAAAAATCTGGTTTGGCGTCAGCCCTGCGAGGAACGCGCTGGTCAACTCGCCTGAATCGAGCCAGCGGCGCACGCGCTTCGCCGTCGCATAGTATCCCCACAGCCAGAGAAACAGCCCCAGCACGACAGCCACCAGCCACCCTGATGTCCACCCTATGTTGCCCAGCGGCAAGGCGAGCGCGAAAACCGCGAGACCGATTACGGGCGCGAATGGCGGGCAGCGTTCAGCAATCGTCAGGCGCGTGATAGGGTTCGTCGCGTTGCGCTGCACGAGCCAATCCAGCAGGGGGTACAACAGGGGCAGCGCGAGCCAGCCCCACGCGGGGTGCAGTCGCTTCGTCGGCTGGGTCGCCCGCGCGGTGAGCGTAATCAGCGCCAAAACGCCCAGCACCAGCGCGTAGCGCGCCACAGGCAGCGCGAAGCACGCCCACAGCGGCGGCTGCCCAGCAACGCCCGTACTTGCCCACGCACTGGACGCCAACACCAGCGCGTAGACGGGGCTAAGCGCGCCGATGATAAACGAGAACGGCTCAATCCAGAACACGACTGCAGGCGCGACGCCCAGCAGCAGCGCGAGGTACGCCCCCGCGCGCGTGCGGCTGTGCGCCCGCTGCAACTGCCAGCGCGCCAGCGCGCCAGCCAGCCACTCCACAACCGTCAGCCACACCAGCACCCCCCAGAACGCTGCCGACCCCATCGGCAAGCCCCCAACCGCGACCGCTCCGACCGCCAACAGCACGCTCATCAGGCGCAACAGTCCCGTCTCCAGCAGGTGTGCCCGCAGCGGCTGCACAATCGGCTCCGCTTGGCGGCGCAGGGTCAGCAGCAGCAGGCTGAGGTAGCCGACCGCAGCGAACAGCGCGCTGACGCCCAACTGGGTGCGTGCCGCGCCCGCCGCCGAGAGGGTCTGCTCACACCACTGCCCAAACAGCGCGCCTGCCGCTGCCATCAGCGCCGCGCTGGGCAGCAGGTACGCCCAACGCCCCAACCCCGACGGCGCGTTCACCCAGCGCGCCAGCCGCTCGAACCGCAGCCACTCCACCAGCAGCCACACCAGCACAAACGGCAACAGGTTCGGCAGCGTCGCCATCGCCTGAATCGGCAGCAATACCCGCCCGACAATCGGTAGCGCAAGCATCACGCTGAACAGGCTGCTGCTGGACACCGCCGTGCGCACACGCCCACCGTCCAGCAGCAGCGCATACGCCAACAGCCCGCAGAGCAGAATCCAGTGAATCTCCTCTGACGGGATCAGCAGGATTAGCGAGACCAGCCCCAGCACGAAGTAGTTCGCGAAGCTGAACAGCAGCCACAGGGCGCAGGCGTCCGCAAGGCTTGCACCGAGCGCGCCGACGACAATCGCGTACACGGGCAGCCACACGCTCTGCGTCGCCGCGCGGAAAAGCATATCAGGCAAGCCGCGCTGCACAAGCAGCCCGTGCGCCGTCAGCGGGACGATTCGCAATTGCTCGAAGTTGCCCGTGCGCACATCCTGCGCGAACGACGGGTCGGGCAGTCGCCGCTCCAGCCAGCCGCGTCCCAGCAGGTGCAACGCCGCGACCCAGCCCAGCAGTAGGTACAGACCCGCGCCGCCTTTGACCTGCGCCAACACAGGCGCGAGCAACGCCGCCGACAGACCCGCCCACAGCGCGAAAAACCACACCCCGCGCAGCAGCGCCGCCAGCGACAGACGACGATACTGCACCCCCCAAAACATCAGCCCGTCCCACACAGACAGGCGTTCCTGCTCCGTGTCCCGTACCCCCGACACTGCCATCAGCCCACAATTACGCCCCCTGCCCGCCGATTCCTGCAATTGAGTGGGGTATAGTCTATGCATATGGACGCGAAGACGATGCTGGAGCAACTCGTCGCGCCCGAATTTCCTGTGCGGGTAGACGCTCACGGCGTGGCGCGTGTCGGGAATACCCGCGTGGGGCTGGATTCCGTCCTCATCTATTTCCAACAGGGCGCAACACCCGAAGAGATTGCGCAAGACTTCCCCGTGCTCGCGCTTGAGGATGTCTACGCCGTGATTGCTTATTACCTGCGTAATCGGGCGGTCATAGACGCCTACCTTGCCGAGTTAGCGCGAATTGGCGAGCGGAACCGTATGCTGTGGGAGTCAGACCCCGCAACGCAAGCACTTCGCCAGAGGTTGCGGGAGCGGATCGCATCGAACGAAGTCTGATGGCTTCCCCTCTAACCGATCGTCAGTGGCTGCTGTTTCTGAGTTTGTTGCCCGATGTGGGGCGCAAGACGCTGCGCCATGTGCTGGAGCGTCAGCAAGTGCGCCGCGAGACGCCCGCCGAGATCCTGTGCCTGCCCGACGAGACGCTGCGTGAAGAGTACCGCCTGCCCCCGCGCGCCCTGCGCGCCATGCGCGAGGAACGCGCCGCCCGCCTTGAGGAGACCGCACGGCTGGACGCGCACTTGACCCGCTGCGGCGTGCGCTGGCTCAGCTTCCAAGACTCTGCCTACCCCGCCGCGCTGGAGGCGATGCCCGAACCGCCCGCCGTGCTGTTCCTGTACGGCAACCACGCGCTGCTGGACGGGCTGACCGTCGCCCTGCTGGGGTCGCACGCCATCTCGGCGGAGGGGCTGCACGAGCTGGAGCGGCTCGCCGAGAGCCTCATCGCGCAGGGGCTAACCCTGCTTGTGAGCGCGACGCAGCCCGCCTATCAGCGCGCGCTGCTCTGCGCCGTGCGTCGTGGCGCGCCGTATGTGCTGGCGCTGGACAGGGGACTGCTGAGCGCGTTCGGCGACGATTTGCGCAAGGAGCCGCTCAAGCAGGCGCGCATCTGGCAAGCGGAATTTGACCCTGCACACGCGCTGGCAATCAGCCCGTTCCGCCCCCGCGACGGCTGGCTCGCCTCAAGCGGCAAGTACCGCGACGCGCTCATCGGCTACCTCGCAGGCGCGGTCATCGTAATCGAGGCGCGCCCCGACGGCTACATCGTGCAACTGTGCCGCGAACTGCTCCAGCACGGGCGCACCGTCTATGTGATGACCCAACGGTTAGACCACCTGCCTGGCAACCGCCAGATCCTGGAGGCGGGCGCGACGCCGTTTATGCCCCAAGTGTAATCCCCTCTCGCAGGAAGTTTGCCCCGCCCCGCGAACCGATAGGCGATGACGCCCGTGTACGAGACGCATCTGCCGCTGCCGTTGCACGCGCGGGGCAAGGTGCGCGACACCTACGCGCTCGGCGACGCGCTGCTGATGATTGCGACCGACCGCCTGTCGGCGTTCGATGTCGTGCTGCCGACGCCCATCCCCGACAAGGGGCGCATCTTGACGCAGCTCAGCGTCTTCTGGTTCCGCAGGTTCGAGTCGTGGATGCCACACCACCTGATCAGCGCGGAGTGGGCAGACATCGCCGACGCGCTGCGGCAGGCGGGGCTGAACCCCGACGAGTATCGCGAGACGCTGGACGGACGCACGATGCTGGTCAAGCGAGCAACGCCGATCCCCATCGAGTGCGTCGCGCGGGGCTATATCGCGGGGTCGCTCTGGAAGGAGTATCGCGCAGCGCGGGAGCAGTCGCACGGAGACGCCGTCGTGCTGCACGGGCTGACCCTGCCGTCCGATTTGCACGAGTCGTCGCCGCTGCCCGAACCGCTGTTCACCCCCGCGACCAAAGCGCACACAGGGCACGACGAGAACATCAGCTTCGAGCAGGCGTGCGCGTTGGTGGGACGCGAGACGACGACTCTGCTGCGCGACTACACGCTGCGCCTGTACCGTGAGGCGCACGAGTACGCCCGCACGCGCGGGATTATTCTCGCCGACACGAAGTTCGAGTTCGGCTACGACGCGACGGGGCAGGTGATTCTGATTGACGAGGCGCTCACGCCCGATTCGTCGCGCTTCTGGGACGCCGCGCAGTATCAGCCAGGCAAGCCGCAGCCCAGCTTCGACAAGCAGTTCGTGCGCGACTATCTGGAGTCTATCGGCTGGGACAAGCGTCCGCCTGCGCCCGCGCTGCCCGACAACATCGTTGCCCAGACCGCCGCGCGGTATCGTGAGGCGCTGCAGCGGCTGTGCGGATAGACAAGCGCCCCCCTGAGGCTCGGCTATCAGGGGGGCGCTTCGTGGTGGGAGGTGAGGGGAGGATTAAGCCGTGCGGCGTCGGCGCAGCCCCATCAGACCCGCCAGCCCCGCGCCCAGCGCCAGCAGGCTCGCAGGCTCGGGGACAAACACGGTGAAGTATTGGTCGCCTGCGATGTTCGCGAAGTTCACATTACGCGGCTCACCCAGATTGCCGCCTCCGCCGATACCCCCAAGCACTTGGTTGGACACGAAGTCATGCCCACCGCCATTGACAAACGCCGCGATCTTAATCGTGGTGTTCGGGGTGATGCCAATCGCGGCGAAGGGAATGGCAAGCTCGACGCCTGTGGTGACCACTGTCGCCGCTGCGGGATCAGCCACGCTGTTCGTCACACCGCCTGTGTTGCTGTTGTTGATAGTGACACGGACACCAAAGGGGTTATTGCCCCCAGACAGAATTCCGTTCGAGGCAGCTCCTGTCGTGCCCAAGTAGTCGCCTGGACCTCCGCCAAAGGTCGCCAGCTGCGCCCAGTTCGCATACAGTGCGTAAGGTCCGCCGCCACCCGTGATGCCGATCCAGTAGTCTGCTTCAAAGCCTGCATCGAAGGTCAACCCATTGCCTGAGCCGTCGTCTCCCATGCGGTTCAATCCACCGAAGTCGACGCCAGAGTTGTCCCCGCGCAAGCGATTCTGTCCGCCTGCACCCGTGTCGAAGAAGATTTCCAGCTTGTTGAAGTTCGATTCCAGGTTGCCCGTGAGCATCAGGTACAGGGTGGAGTTCATCATATCGACATACGCATAGGCGGCGTCGAGTTCGGAGCCATTTGCATAGTCCACTTGCCCAAGACTGCTGTCGCCAAAGCCTGTGGGGGTATTTTGTACCACGATAGGCGCGCCGTACTCGACATCGCGCGTGCCGTCGATAGTCGGCTGCGCCAACGCAACGCTGGTCAGCAGCGCAGTCGCGCCCAGTAGATTCCATTTCATCATGCGCATCGTTGCAGACCTCCTCCATAGAGTGTTTAGAAGGGCGGGACAACCCGCCCCAAACGCGGCGAGAAATCGTATTCTCGCCTTATGCCCCCAGAAGGGGGCTCGGTACAACAGGGCGAAAGTATAGATTCAGCGGCAAAGTGATCCTCGCCCCTATTATAGCACATTTTGCGCCGAAATGCCAACCCCGACGGTTAAAAACTGGTAGAATCGCGGGGTTGTCGCCCTCACTTCGCCACAATCATAGGCACGGTGCAGAGCGAGAAGTTGCCCGTCTCGGCGCGGAGGGTGACTTCGGCGAACAGGGCGAGGTTGTCGCCGCGACGCGGGATGCGGGCGACCCACGCATCGCCCTCTTTGCGGGCGCGCACAGGCTCCCAGCGTGCGGGGCGGAAGTCCTTGTCGTTGGCGCGGCGGGCGACCCACACCTCCACGATCTCAGGCGCGGCGTCGGTGCGCACGCGGAAGACTACCTCGTCGCCTGCGATGCTATGCGTTGCGTCCATGCGCGTCGGGAACTCCATTTTGCCGACGCTCATCAGGTAGAACGCGCACAGGCTGTTCACCACGCGGTCAAAGTCGCCCAGCCCGTGCCCCCCGTTGGGCACATACAGCGCGTACTTGCGCTTGCTCGGCAGGTCGTCGAAGTAGAACCGCGCGGCGTCCGTCGCCCAGTACGGGTCGTTCGCGCCGTTGATGATCAGAATCGGCATCGTGTAGCGTGCGCGATACGAGTAGGGGTCTACCCAGCTCACCAGTTGCCTGCCGCGCTCGGTCAGCATCTTCTCCATCAGCCCGCGCGTGTAGTATTCCGCAATCTGCTCGCTGTAGCGTCCCCACAGTTCGAGCTGGTGCGGCATCTGCTTGAAGAAGTTAAGGTTGTCGAACACCATCGGGGCAATCGCGCGCACGCGGTTATCGACGGCGGCGGTCAGCCAAGTTGTCCAGCCGCGCTTGGACGCGCCTGTGACCACGAAGTCCTTGATGTCCAGTCGCCACTCCTGCTTGGCGAACGCTTGCACGGCGTCCATCGCACGCACCGCCGATTTGGTCATTGGGAACAGCAGCGGCCATGTCGGGTCGCCCGTCTCCCAGAACTGCACATAAGTGTGCGCGATGAGGTTGTCTTCCACGAGGTCGGGGCGTATCAGCGGCTGATTGGGCACATCGTGCAGCACGACGCCAATCGCGCCGATGCGCTCCACCGCGCGGGCGATGATTTGCAGCTCGCTGCGCCCGTCGCCGCTGCCCGTGATATACAGAATCGCGGTCTCCGTGTGCTTCAGTTCGTTCGGCTTGATGATGCGCACGCGGTGCCGCCAAGTGAACTCGCGCCACTTCTGCGAGACGACGGTCAGCTCCACGAACTGGCTGTTGCCGATTTTCGACTCCAGGCTCTTCGTCCATTCGAACGGCGACGGGGCGCGCACATAGCTTGCCAAGTCCGCCTGTGCGCCTGCCCACAGAATCAGGCTCAGTAGCATCGTTCCTATCTTCATATCCAACCAACCTCACTATGGAGTGCGGAAGCGAAGCTTCCGCCTAACTCAACAACTCAAAAGCTATGGAATGCGGAAGCGAAGCTTCCGCCCAACTCAACAACTCAAAAGCTATGGAGTGCGGAAGCGAAGCTTCCGCCCAACTCAACAACTCAAAAGCTATGGAGTGCGGAAGCGAAGCTTCCGCCCAACACCGATACTATACCGCCTGCGCGCACCTCTTGCGCACTTTGACCATCACAAATTAACTTCTGGAACTTTAACCCGATTATAAGGGATACAAGCCAGCTTACGCTGAAGCTCAGCAGGCGCATATGCCTTGAACCATGCTGCAGAGCAGAAAGAGTAGTCTTCTGCTTGAGAAACCAATCCGTGTCGTACTGGGTTGTTGTTCACATAATTCAACCGCGCAAGGTAGCTCCTCTCATAGGTTAGGCAAGTATCCCAGTATTCGTACCACACTCTGCGAGTAGGCGTATCGTCAAGTGTGTTGATTTCAAAAGCGGTTCGAGAATGCAGGCGCTGTATCAACCGTTTCAGAGAAGCGCCGTCTTCAGGCGAGCGTAGGATGACATGGTAGTGATTGGGGAACAGTGCCCAAGCATGCAGTTCCCAACCATACATTTGCGTAGTGGCGAACAACTCTGCCTCCAAAATTTTGAGTTTT
This sequence comes from Armatimonadota bacterium, assembly GCA_023511915.1. GTDB lineage: Bacteria > Armatimonadota > Fimbriimonadia > Fimbriimonadales > GBS-DC > GBS-DC. Next base: position 34,466 of record JAIMAN010000019.1, on the reverse strand, counting down.
TCGTAGCTGTCGAACAGGCGCTGTTTGTAAAGGGTGGCAGCCGTCACCATGTAGAGTGTGTTCGGCACAAAGTAGTGCTTCGGCGCGTGATGCCACCTGCTTACCTGTATCACATCCATCGTCCATGCCCCTCCACTGTTTGGCTGAAGCTGCGCTTCAGCACTCCAAAGTAGCCTCGCTGAAGCTGACGCTTCAGCACTCCAAAGTAGCCTCGCTGAAGCTGCGCTTCAGCACTCCAAAGTAGCCTCGCTGAAGCTGACGCTTCAGCACTCCACAGATTTTATCTTTTCGACGAGTTGGGTGGTGGACTGTTCTGCTTCCAGCGGCAGAATCACCACGAAGCCACCTTGCTCGACGACGGCTTCCGATTCGGGCAGGTCTTGCTCGGTGTAGTCGCCGCCTTTGGCGTAGTAGGTCGGCTGCACGCGCTTGACCAACTCGACGGCGGTGGTCTGCGGGAAGATGACCACATAGTCGACGCACTCCAGCCCTGCGACGAGTTCGGCGCGTTCGGCTTCGGGGCGGTAGGGACGCGGCGCGCCCTTGAGTTGGCGCACCGACTCGTCGCTGTTGACGCCCACCACCAGCAGGTCGCCGAGTTCCCGCGCCGCCTGCAGATAGCGCAGGTGTCCCACATGCAGTAGGTCGAAGCAGCCGTTGGTCAGCACGACTTGCACGCCCGCCTCGCGCCACTGCGCAGCGAGTTGCTCAAGCGCGTCCCACGACAGAATCTTGCTCTCAGCGCGTCGCATCGTCTTGGGTAGGGGCGGCGTTTCGCGGCGGAACCAGCTCGATTTCGAACAGCTTGCTCCAGTTTTTGCCCGTCACGAAGATGCGCTTGTTCTGGCGGTCGTAGGCAATGCCGTTCAGTACCGCCTCGATGTCGCGATTCGGCACGGGTAGCCCCTCCAGATCCACCCACGCCTTCACGATGCCCGTGCTGGGGTCGATTCGCGCAATGATGTCGCTGTACCAGATGTTCGCCCAGATTTCGCCCTCGATGTATTCCAGCTCGTTGAGGTTTTTGACGGGCTTGCCTTGCGCGCGGACGGTGATTCGGCGCACTTCGGCGAAGGTGTCGGGGTCGCGGAAGGTGATAACCTCGGAGCCGTCGCTCATGATGAGGTGCTTGCCGTCGTTGGTCAGTCCCCAGCCCTCGCCGTCGTAGCGGAACTGGGTGATTTGGCGAAACGCGCGCCTGTCGTACACGAAGCAGACGCCGTTTTGCCATGTGAGCTGGTAGAGTTTGTCGCCCAGAATCGTGATGCCCTCGCCGAAGTATTCGCTGGGCAGGCGGTGGATTTGCAGAATGCGCCCTGTGCGCAGCTCCACCCGCCTCAGCGACGACTTGCCCTTCAGCCCTGTGCCCTCATAGAGGTCGCCGTCGTGGAACTCCAGTCCTTGCGTGAACGCTTGCGGGTCGTGCGGGTAGGTGTTGACGATTTTGTAGCGGAAGGTGGGGATGTCAGGCTCTGGGGGTGGTTGGTCGGCAGGTGGTGGCGTAGTCGGGTTCGTCGCGGCAGGCGAGGGGCTGGCATTGTTGGGTTGGCAAGCAGTGAGGACGACTGTTAGCAAGCAAGCAGCCAGCACGCAGGGCAGTAGACGCCAATTGGCGAGGGGGAACGCGCGGCTCCCCTCGCCCACGATGTGGGAGAGGGGCTGGGGGTGAGGGCAAAAAAGCACTCGATTCCTGCAGTCTGCAATCAGCAACAGCTCACTGAATATCGCCCAAAACCGCCATCCAACCGCCCAGCGCGTGCGCATAGCGGCTATAGGATACCTGACAGGGAATTTTTTGCAGGAACTCCCGCACTCTTGGCGAATAGTCCTCCAAGCCCGCTTATGGGCGCAACTCTACACGGAGGTGCATAGCGGAATTATGGCGAATCAAGGCAACGGCGGACGCGAGCATTGGGGTACACGGATTGGACTCGTGCTGGCGATGGCGGGCAACGCCATCGGCTTGGGCAACTTTTTGCGTTTTCCGGGGCAGGCGGCGGCGAACGGCGGCGGGGCGTTCCTCATCCCGTACTTTATCTGCCTGCTGCTGATGGCGATCCCGCTGATGTGGCTGGAGTGGGCGCAGGGACGCTACGGCGGCGTGCGCGGGCACGGCACGACCCCCGCGATGTTCCAACTGATGTGGCGACACCCCATCGCCAAGTATCTCGGCGTGCTGGGGCTGTTCATCCCGACGCTGATCTTGTTCTACTACTCGTATCTGGGGTCGTGGACGCTGGGCTACAGCATCAAGACGCTACTGGGGCAGACGCCGCATGTGGAGCAGGCGCAGCTGCGCGCAGGCATGACCGCCGACGAGGTCTCCCAGACCGTGCTGGCGCCCTACGCGCAGTTTCTGGATCAATATTCGGGCAGCACGGGCGATAGCGTCTTTCTGCAGCCCGATGCGTTCGCGCTGGGCGTCTTCGCCGTGGTCTACTTCCTGACGCTGTGGCTGATGGTGCGCGGGGTGTCGGGCGGGATTGAGCTGCTGGCGAAAATCGCGATGCCGCTGCTGTTTTTGCTGGCGATTGTGCTGATGGTGCGCGTCTTTACGCTGGGCAATCCCGTCTCGCAAGAGTACGGCGTGATGGACGGCATCGCGTTCCTGTGGGAGCCGAAGTGGTATGTCGAGCGCGACGGGCAGCAGGTGTTCGTGCTGCTGGATCCCAAGACTTGGCTGGCGGCGGCGGGACAGGTCTTCTTCTCGCTGAGCTTGGGCATGGGCGCGATTCAGTGCTATGCGTCGTATCTGCGGCGCAAGGACGATGTGACGCTGACGGGTCTGTCGACGACGGCGTCCAACAGCTTCGCGGAGGTGGTGCTGGGCGCGTCGATTGCGCTGCCTGCGGCGTCGGCGTTTTTCGGCGTGGCGGCGGCGCAGGTGATTGCCTCCAAGGGCAGCTTCTACTTGGGCTTCGTCTCGATGCCCGCCGTGTTCAGTTTCCTGCCTGCGGGCAACATTCTGGGCTTCCTGTGGTTCCTGCTGCTGTTCTTCGCGGCGATGACCTCTGTGGTGGCGATGTGTCAGCCGATTATCGCCTTTTTGGAGGACGAGTTCGGCATGACGCGCCCGCGCGCGGTCGCCGCGCTGGGGATTTTCTGGCTGATTGGCGTGCAGTTCGCGATTTGGTTCAAGGGCGGCGTCGATGTGTACGACTTCTGGTCGGGCACTTTCGGGCCGCCACTGATGGCGCTAATTGAAGTGATTATCCTGATGTGGATTTTCGGCGGCGACAAGATTTGGCGCGACATGCACGAGGGCGCGCTGCTGCGCGTGCCGCGCTTCTTCTACTTTTGCGCCAAGTATATCACGCCGATTATCCTCGCTGTGATTCTGGCGTTCTGGGCGCGCGATAATGTGATTGCGCCGCTGCTGGCGGGCGAGTTGGCGACGCGCCCGATCGAAGCCGCAGGCTTGCAGGTCGGCTGGCATATCTGGATGATTCGCGGGTTCATCCTGCTGGTGTTCCTGCTACAGATTGCCGCCATCTGGTACGCTTGGAATGTGCGCAAGAGCATGCAACGCGCGGAGGTGATCGAATGAGCCTGCAAGGGTGGATCTTTATGCTGAGCGCGTGGACCTTCTTCACCGTGCTGATTGTTTATTGCTACTATCGCATCCTCTTCGGCGGGAACAATCAGACCGTCGAATAGGGTATAATCCCGCGTGGGCGGGGCAGACCATCCCCGCCTACCTGTATGAGGAGGCGAGCGATATGGCAAGTAAAAAAGGCGTCGGCAGTACGCGGAACGGTCGGGACAGCAACCCGAAGTTTCTGGGCGTTAAGGCTTACGGCGGCGAGTTCGTGCGCGCGGGCAATGTGATTGTGCGTCAGCGCGGCACGAAGTTCCATCCGGGGCGCAATGTCGGGCGCGGCAGCGACGACACGCTGTTTGCGCTGGTGGACGGCTATGTGCAGTTCGAGGGTCCGCGCCAGCGCCGCCGTGTAAGCGTGAACCCTGTGCAGGCGTGAAGCATCTCCTCCCTCCCCGCACGCGGGGAGGGAGGTTAGGAGGGGCTTAGCACCCCGTGCCGAAGTTGAATAGCACAATCAGCAAGTCCGCGTCGTCGACAATCTGGTCGCCGTTCACATCCGCGTCGTTTTGACCTGTCGAGCCGAAGGCAAACAGCACCTGCAGCAGGTCGGCGTCGTCCACGCAGCCGTTGTCGTCCACATCGCCTGGTGTAGGCACATAGGTCTCCACATCGTCGATATAGACGATGTACGGACCAAGGTTCGCAGGGTCGGTAGGCGTGAAGGCCAACTGTTCGATTGTGCCTGTATTGCCATCAATCGTACCATTCGCTGTGCTACCCGCAAACCCAAGAATCGGGTCGCGACGGATGTCGAACTTCACTGTCACCCACTGGTCTTTCTGGTTCACCAGTTGGCCGACGGGCGCGCTGGGACCCGCCTGCGCCGAAGTCGCGCCAATCCACTCGATGCCGCCTGAAGCGCCCCCGTTGCCTGCGCACGCTGCCGTGGTTCCTGTCTCGCGCACACCCAGCGTCAGATAGAAGTCGGGCGTATCGCTGGGCACATAGAGGCGCACGCGCACGCGGTGGTCGAAGTTAATCGCGGGGTTGGGTATATTCGGGGTATTGAAGGTCGTCAGGCGGAGCCAAGCGTTGGGGTACGGCTGACCTGTATCCGGGTTCAGGCGGAACTGCCACACCACCTTGAGCGACTGGGTTCCACTAAACGCCTGCTCATCGGAAATCAGAGCGCAGTTGTAGACGCCGTTGGGAATGTTGCAGACTCCAGTAAACGCCAGAAAGCTAGTGGTCGATCCCGAAAAACTGGGTTGGCGGAACAGCACTGCGCCGTTGAGACCGACTTGGAAGTTCTCGAAGCCAGTAATCAGGCACTGAGCGAATGCGCCGCTCATGCCCACGAGCGCCGTAAGAGCCAATACTGCACATCGTATCCTCATCGATTCCTCCTTTCGCAGGGCAAGCCTGCATAAACATTATACCCCGAATTCATGACGGCGTGAGGTATACTGCACGCGATGGGCGCAGTGCGACAGGGAGGTTGGCTTGCGGCGCTGCTGATTGCGCTGTTGCTGTGCCTGCCGTTGGGGGCGCAGCAGGACAAAGCGCAGCAACGCCAGCAGTTGCAACGCGAGCTGCAGTCGCTACAAGGGGAGATTGGCAAACTGCGTGGCGCGATTGACCAGAAGCGGCGCGAGGAGCGCAAGGTGCGGCGCGATCTCGCCGAGCTGGATCAGCAGATCACGCGCGTGTCGGCGCGCCTGCGTGAGACGCGCGACCGCCTCGCCCGCGCCCGCAAGGAGCAGGCGGAACTTGCCAAACGCCTCGAGATGCTCACCCAACGCCTGCGCCGCCGCGAGAGCCTGCTGGCGCAACGGCTCCGCGCCGCCTACAAATACCGCAGCGTGTCGTACCTTAGCCTGCTTACCAACGCCCGTAACCTTAGCGAGCTCAACAGCCGCAGCTATGTGCTGCGCCAAATCGTGAAGACCGACCGCGCGCTGCTGGAGCAGGTGCGCGCCGACCAGCAGGAGGTCGCCCAAGCGAAGGCGCAGATGGACGCGCTCGTGCGCCGTATCGCGGGGCTGGAGGCTGACCTGCGCACACAGCAGACGGAACTCACGGAGGCGCAGGACGAGAAGCAAGCCCTGCTGAAAGACATCGCCCGCGAGCGCGCGCTCTACGAAAAGCAACTGGCGGAGCTGGAAGCCGAGTCGCAAGCCATCGCCCGCCGCCTGCGCGCCTTGATGGAGACGCCCAAAGGACGCGCCCGCGCCGACCGACCCTGGTCGGGACGCTTCATCCGCCCTGTGGAAGGGCGCATCACTTCGGGCTATGGCATGCGCGTGCATCCCATCTTCAAGGTGCGCAAGATGCACACAGGCATCGACATCGCCGCGCCGACGGGAACGCCCATCCGCGCCGCCGATGCAGGCGTGGTGGTCGAAGCGGGCTACCTACGCGGCTACGGCTACACGGTGATTATCGATCACGGCGGTGGCGTGGCGACCCTGTACGCGCACTGCTCCGCTATCCTCGTCGCCGTCGGGCAGGAGGTCAAGCGGGGGCAGACCATCGCCCGCGTCGGCAGCACAGGCTACTCCACAGGACCGCACCTGCACTTCGAAGTGCGCGTCAACGGCGAGCCTGTGAACCCGCTTGGGTACGGGCTGTAAGCGACAGGAAAATTCGCTTCGATGTGTTATATAGCCCGCTATGGAAGCGAACATCTTTACGAATGTCGTGCTGCCCGTTGCGCTGGCGGTGATTATGCTGGGCTTGGGGCTGACGCTCACGCGCTACGACTTTTTGCGCGTGGTGATTTTCCCGAAGGCGTTCGTGATTGGGCTGACCTGCCAGATGGTGCTGCTGCCGCTGGCGGGGTTCATAATTGCGAAACTGTTCCCGATGGAGCCGCAGTTGGCGGTCGGGGTGATGATCCTCGCGCTGTGTCCTGCGGGCGCGACGGCGAACCTGATTACCTACCTCGCGCGGGGCGATGTCGCGCTGGGCATCACCCTGACCGCGTTCAACAGCATCATCATCATCGTCACGACGCCGATCCTGATTAACCTGTCGTTGGCGCACTTTCTGGGCGAGACGCAAGAGATTCGGCTGCCCGTGCTGCGCACGATTGTTCAGGTCGGCGCAATTATCCTGATTCCCGTCTCAATCGGCATGCTCATTCGCGCGCGCAAGCCCAAGTTGGCGTTTGCGGCGGAGCGTCCCGTGCGGTATCTGTCGATGGTGTTTATCGTGATTGCGGTGCTGGGCGCGGTGCTGCAGGATGTGGAGAACCTGCCGTCGCACTTTCGGCAGGCGGGGCTTTCGATGCTCGCGCTGAATGTGCTGACGCTGTGGATGGGCTATAATGTGGCGCGCCTGTTCCGCCTGCCGCTCAAGCAGGCGATAGCGATTGCCATCGAGGGCGGCATCCAGAACGGCACGCTCGCGATTCTGATTGCCAGCACGATTCTGAAGCAGCCTGCGATGTCCATCCCTGCGGCGGTCTACAGCCTGATTATGTTCGCCACAGGCGCGTTTATGGTCTACTACTTCGGGCGTCGGGCGCGCGAGGCTGCCCCAGAGATGGCGTCTTAGTCGCTCCAGCGCGGGTCGTCGAACCGCTGAATCTCGATCAGGTAGCCGTTCGGGTCGCGGGCGAACAGGTGGTAGATGTGGTACCGCTCGTTGTAGGCGGGCGGCTTAGTGATTTCGACGCCGTGCGCCTGCAGGTGTGCGTGCCATTCGTCGACGGCGGGCGTGACCAGCGTCAGGATCACGCGCTCGGCGGGCTGGGGCGTCTCCGCGCGGCGGCAAAAGCCCAGATAGCCCGCCCCCGCCACGCGGTAGATGCAGCAGTCCACCTGCTCCAGCACACAGGGCAAGCCCAGCGTCTGCTCGTAGAACTGGCGCGTCGCCTCCCAGTTCGGCGCAGGCAGAAACGCGATGAACTCTGTGATCGGTGGGTGTGTCATGGCATGAATTATGACCGATTCACTCAGGCAATCCATCTAAACCTTAGCGCATCATAAACTACGCGATTTAACATTAATCCATAGCACTTGCAATTTTGTATCCACATGGGGTACACTCTGGACACTATGAAACCCATCGAAGCGTTGATGCAGTATCGGGAGCAAGAGGGTTTCACCATCGAGGAGCTTGTGGCTGTTGCGAACAGTCTGCTGGAGCAGTGGGCGCCGATTCAACCGCGCTACAAGGTGGTGCCCTTCCCAGATGTGCGCACGGTTCGTTTCTACACGGCGCATCGGCTGATTGACCCGCCGTCGCGTCGGCGTGGGAACCGCGTCATCTACGACTATCACCACCTGTTGCAGTTGGTGACGCTCAAGACTCTGCAGGCGCAGTATATTCCGCTGCGCGCCGTGCGTCGGATGATGGAAGGCAAGACCGATGAGCAGTTAGAGCAGCTCATCAACTCGGTTCTGGAGCAGCGGTCGGAGACGACCATTGCCAAGCAGATGGGCGAGGCGGCGCAAGCGTTGGTGGCGGAAAAAGCCGCCGTCTATGTGCCGACGCCCCAAGCCCAGCAAGGACCCTATCCGACGCCGACGGAGGTGCATCAATTCGTGCTGTCCAACTGGGCGGTGCTGATTGTCAACCCCGAAGCGGCGCGTCAAGCGAACATCACGGAGATCAATCGCGTCTCCGATATGGTGCGCCTGAGCCTCCAGAAGGCATACCACGAGCACAACGATGGTGAAGCACAGCCCGCCGCCGCCAAAGGCAAAACGCGGGCGCGCAATCGCTGAATTTGCATGAAGACAGCGATTATCGGTGGGACAGGAGTGCAGAGCCTGCCGGGCTGGACGCTTCAGGCAGAGCATACCGATAACGACGGCGTGTTTCTGTACGAAGGGAGCCTGCACGGGGAGCCTGCACTCCTCCTCCCCCGCCACTCGAAGGGGCACAAGGTTCCGCCCCATCGCATCCCGCACGCACGCCATGTGCGCCTACTGAAAGAGCATGGCGTGCAAAGCGTGCTGGCGACCGCCGCTGTCGGCGCGCTGCGCACGGACTGGACGCCTGGCACGCTGGTCATCCTGAGCGATTTTCTGGACTTCATGCGCGAGGTCAACACGCTGTACCACGATACGGTAGTGCATACCGATTTCACCGAGCCGTTCTCGCCGCTACTGCGCGACGCGCTGCTCAAAGCGGCGGATAGGCTGGGGATACCTGTGCAGCGAGAGGGGGTCTATGTGTGTGCGCCTGGACCGCGCTATGAGACGCCCGCCGAGATTCGGATGTTTCGCTTGCTGGGCGGCGATGTGATTGGGATGACGGTCGCGCCGGAGGCGATTCTGTGTCGCGAGGCGGGCATCCACTACGCCGCCGTCGCTATCGTCACGAATCTGGGCGCGGGGCTGAGCGGGCAGCCGCTCACGCACGAGGAGGTCACCGAAGTGATGCACGGCGCGACGGAAACAATCGCACGCCTGTTTGCTGAGACTCTGCGCCTGCTGAAAGCCACCCCGTTGTAGTATAATCTCCGCTGGCATGAGCAGCCTGTGGGAGGCAGTAGACGCCGCGTTCCAGCGTCTGGAGTCGCGCCCCGATTTCGAGCCGCGCCCCGTGCAACGCCAGATGGCGCAGTTCGTGTGCGAGCAACTGGAGCGCGGGCAGTCGGCGATGGTGGAAGCGCCGACGGGGGTGGGCAAAAGCCTCGCCGCGCTGCTGCCCGCGATTGCCTACAGCCTGCAGCACCGCAAGCGCGTCGTGATTAGCACCTACACGGCGATGCTGGCGGAGCAGTATTGGCGCAAAGACCTGCCGCTCGCGCTGAGCCTGTTCCCGACCGCGCCCGAAGTCGCCTTGGCGATGGGACGCAGCCGCTACGCCTGCGCCGACATCATTCGGGGCAACAAGGCGTCGCGCGTGCGTCCCGAACTCGCGAATTCCCTCCAGCAGTGGGTCAGCGTCGCGCAGGAGGGCGTGGAGTCGGAACTGCACGAGTTTCTACGGCGCAGGGGCGTGCCCGAGCGGTTTATGCGCGGGCTGTGGGAGCATATCGCTGTGCCGAGCGCGTGTCGGGCGCGCCTGTGCCCCTACTACCCCACCTGCTTTTACTACCAAGCGCGGGAGCGGGCGCGCCGAGCGGGGATTGTTATCACCAATCACGCCTTCGTGCTGGCAGACGCGATGGTGCGCCAAGCGACCGACGGCGCAGCCTCGCTGCTGGACGACTACGACTACCTGATCCTCGACGAGGCGCACGACTTTCTGGACGCCGCCGCCAGCGCGCTGGAGTTCGACCTGGACAGCAAGTTTATCGAACGGCTGATTGCGCACGCCGTGAACTTGAGCAACCAGGTTGGCGACGTGCTTACGGGCGAGAACCCGCCACTGGGGCTGATACAGTCCGTGCAGCAGTTGGTGGCGGGCTTTGCGGGGCGCGTGCGCGACGCCTATGAGCAGATGGCGTTCCCCGGCGACCTACCGAAGGAGGGGGTCGCTACGCGCGTCGCGCCCGAAACGCTGGCGCAGATGCGCCCGCTGCACGGCGCGTTCCGACCCGACCTGCACGAACAGGTCAGCCACACGGCAGCGGCGATACGCAAGGAGATTGGCGACCTCTATCGGGAACTGAGCCAGACGCTGAAGGACTTCAAGGGGCAACTCACCGACGCGCAGCACGACGCCGTGCGCGAGCTGCTGCTGCAGTTCCGCGGCGAGTTCGTGATGGCGTATGAGCACTTGGGGCGGCTGGCGGAGCCAGCGGAGGGCGTAAGTTGGGTGGAGCCTGACGCGCCGCGCTGGAAGGCGTGCTACGAGCCGCTCGCGCTGGGCGAGTGGCTGCACACGCGCCTGTGGAGCGACCGCCCCGCGCTGCTGATGAGCGCGACGCTGACTATCGACGGGCGGTTCGACTTTTTCGCGGGGCAACTGGGGTTCGAAGCGCACGCGACGCTTCAACTGCCCTATGTGTTCGATTACCGTCGCCAGTGCGCGCTCTACTTGCCGCGCGTGGGCGCGATCCCGCCGCCCCCGCCGCATGCCCGCGCGCCTGGCGCAGACGCCTACTATCAGCGCCTCGCCGACGAAATCGGCGCGCTGATCCGCCTCACGCACGGACGCGCGCTGGTGCTGTTCGCCTCCGTCGCCGAGATGCGCGCCGTGCGCGAGCGCATCCAACTGGACGGAGTGCGCATCCTGATGCAGGGCGACGGCTCGGTGGCAGACCTCGCGCGGCAGTTCCGCGAAGAGGTGCATTCGGTGCTGTTCGGGGTGCGCTCGTTCTGGACGGGATTCGACGCCCCCGGCGAGACGCTGGTGAACCTGATCCTGACGCGCATCCCGTTCGAAGTGCCGACCACGCCCCTGCAGCGGGCGCGTCAGGCGTGGTTCGAGGCGCAGGCGTTAGACCCCTTCCGCGCGTGGACGCTGCCGATGGTCAAGCAGCAGATGCGTCAGGGGTTCGGCAGGCTCATCCGCCGCGCCGACGACTGGGGGATCGCCGCAATCTTAGACCCGCGCACGCGCACGAAAGCCTACGGGCGCGAAATCTTGAACAACCTGCCTCAAGGCGTGCGCATATTCGACGCGCTCCCCGCGCTGGCGGATTGGCTGCGCCCGTATACGGATTCGCCCTGATTCAGGCAGGAAAAAACGCCCCCACATGGGGTATACTTCCGATGGTGTCGCTTGATGCTGGAGGGCACGCATGGCGAAGAAACCAACCGAGGGGTCGCAGCAGCGTAAGGCGCGGTCGCCTTTCGAGAAGTTGCGCACGACAGGCTCCAGTGCGTACCGCCTGTTTGTGCTGGTCGCCTTCTACGCCCGCGCGAAGAAACCCCTTTTTGATGCGGAGGTCACTGCGCTCTTTGCCCATGCGCTCCCCGAAGTGTGCCAAAGCTACGAGTACGAACTCATCGCCTACCGCGTGATGCCGAACCAGGTGCATCTGGTGCTGGGCATCAAACCGACCGATGCCGTCGCCGATGTAATCAGCAATATCAAGCGCAGCACGGCGCATCGGCTGTTCGAGGGCATCCCCCGCTTGGAGCAGGAAATCGGCAAGCGCAACTTCTGGGCGGAAGGCTACTTCGCCGAGACGCTGGGACACGCCCAAATCGAGCAGACGCTCAAGATGTGGCAGCACCGCGCCAAAGACGAGAAGACGGTGCTGATGCAAATCGTGTATGACCTTGCGCAGCCGTTGCACCCCAAACAGATTGAGCGCGTGATGGACGATCTGCTGCCCGCCGAGCGGGAGGTCGTGCGCCTGCTGTACGGGCTGCAGGGCGAGCAGGCGCACACGCTGGAGCAGGCGGCGGAAAAACTGGGACTGAAGCCCCACGAGGTGCAACAAATGGCGCAGGAGTCTATCCGCAAGATTCGCGAGATTCTGCGCGAGCGGCGGCGCGAACACGCCGCAGGGAGGTCGGCATGAGCGCGTGCCTGTTCTGCAAGTTCGTGAGCCGCGAAATCCCGACGCAGGTGGTCTACGAAGACGAACACGCGCTGGCGTTCCGCGACATCAACCCGCAGGCGCCGACGCATATCTTGGTCATCCCGCGCCTGCACATCGAAAACCTCGCGGCGATGCAAACCGACCACGAGGGGCTGATGGGGCATCTGCTGTGGGTGTGCGCCGAGCTTGCCCGTCAGGAGGGCATCGAGGCGGAGGGCTACCGCGTGGTGCTGAACACGAACCGCGCGGCGGGGCAGTCGGTGTACCACCTGCACTTCCACCTGCTGGGCGGGCGGCAAATGGGCTGGCCGCCGGGCTAAGTGCGCCCGTTGCGCCGAATCTGCCATAATTAAGGGTATGAACCGTTTATCGATGGCGCAGGCGGCGGGGCTGAACCTACTGCTTGTCGGGCTACTTTGGTCGCAGGGCGCGCAGCGGCAGCCGAACTTCCACGCGCCGCCCCCGAAACCCACTTCCGCCTACGACGAGCCGCTCACGGGCTACGAGGTCGCCATGCTGACCGCCGAGTTCGTGGTGAACTTGGAGCGGGGACTGACGGAAGCGTTCCAAAAGCCGATTAGCCTCGCGTCGGCAGGCGCGGTATCGCTGGAGGGCAGGCATCCTGCGTGGGCGCAGCCCGCGCTCAAGGAACTCAAGGCGCGCGGGGCAATCCCGCCGCGCTTCAGTGCAGGCAAACCGATGCCGCGCTATCAGGTCGGGCAGATGCTGGCGCAATACGCGCAGCGACTGGACGCCCGCATGCGCGAGCAACTCGGCGCGCCGCGCGGCGTCACCCGATTCCGCACGCAGCCCACGATTCGTCTGGAACGCAACCACCCCGCCTACCGCGCGCTTCAGTACCTCGCGCAGGGCGGCTGGGTCGGCGCGGGCGCACCCCTCTACCAGAAACCGACTGAGCCGATTCGAGGCAAGGAACTGCCCGACCTGCTACGCGATGTCGCCAAGCGCGTCCTCGAACGCTACCGCGACGAACCCCACTTGGAGAACTGAATCGGGTATCCTATAGCGCAGGAGGCTATCCTTATGCCGTATGTTATCACGGAACCGTGTATTGGCGTGAAGGACAAATCGTGCGTGGCGGTCTGCCCCGTGGACTGCATCTACGAGGGCGACGACCAGCTCTACATTCACCCCGACGAGTGCATCGACTGCGGGCTGTGCGAGCCCGAGTGCCCTGTGAACGCCATCTACGCTGACACCGAAGTGCCCCCCGAATGGCGAAACTATATTGAGAAGAACGCGCTCTTCTTCAAGCAGAAGAAGTGACGGCTGGCTCTGGGCGGCGCTGGCGGTTATCGTAGGACTGCACCTGCTCGCGCTGCCCCAAGCGTTTCACGACTCCCCCATCCGCGCCGACAGCGACACGGCGGTGATGTTGGATGCCGTGCAGCAGCACGGCGCGCTGCGATGGCTCGTGGGCGACTGGCTGCTGGAAAACGGCTTCTACCGCCCGATCAGCAGCGTCTCCATCGCACTGGACTACGCGCTCTATGGCGAGTCGGGCTGGGGCTTCCGCCTGACGAACTGGCTGCTGATGATTCTGACGGCGCTGGGGGCGTGGGCGCTCGTGCGCGCCTACGCGCGTCTCGTGGGCAGTCCCCACGCTGAATGGCTCGCGCTGGGGGTGGGCGTCGCGCTGAGCCTGCAGCAGATTGGGCTGACAAGTATCGTGTCGAAGTGGTCGGCGTGGTGGTTTGTGGGGGCAGTGGTGGGCATCGTGGCAAGCAGAAAAGTATTGTCCCGCTCCTTCAGGTTCCCCCCGCCTCGCGAGGGGAACCAGCTGGGGACGGTTCCCCCTGCGGGCAGGGGGAACCTAAAGGAGGGGGGTCAAATAATCCTTGCGATAGGCGCGCTGTTTTGGGGCTTCGACCGCCTGCTGGCGACCGAATACACGCGCCTGATTACATGGGTTCCCTCGCGCACGGCGTTGCTGGGGGCGATGTTCGGCGTGTGGGCGATGTACGCGCTGCTGCGGGGGGCAACGGAGCGACGATGGGGCTGGCTGGCGTTGGGGGGCGTGCTGTACCTGCTTGCGCTGGGCAGCTACGAGCAGCCGATTATGCTGGTTGCGTTGGTGGGCGCGCTGGCATTCTGGCGGCGGCGCGACTGGGGCGGTTGGGGCGCGCGGGCGTTTGCTGTGGGGGCGGCATGCGCCGTGCTGGTCTTCGCGCTGCGCTTCGCCCTGCTGCCCGCCGAGCCGACTGCCTACCAGCGCCAGCAACTGCGCAGCAGCCTGTCGGGACCTGTCTCTACCTACCTGACCGAACTGCTGCCTCCTGTGGGGCAGTGGCAATACTGGCGGGCGATTGGCGCACAGCTTGAAGTGTTGCTGGTGGACAAGACGGGGTGGGATCACCTGGTGGGCACGCTGCTCTATCTGGGCGTGCTGGCGGCGGTGTGGCGGTGGCGGGGGTTGTTGGGCGGCGCATGGCTGTGGCACGCGCTGGCGTTTCTGCCGATGGCGTTCCTGCACTTTTTCGAACACTACATGTACCTGCCCCAGCTGGGCAAGACGCTGTTTGATGTCGGGCTAATCGCGTGGGGCGCCCAACGGCTGGGGGTAGAATTGGAACGCCTCATTTTATTACTGAAGGAGACCCGCGTCTATGCGCAGGCGGACACACACACCTAAGAGACCGTCGAGCAATTGTTGACTATCGGGCATCCTATCTGCTATGGAGACCATCACGCGGAAACCCTACGAGACAGACCTGCGTGAAAATGTAGGGTATCCTACCGTATGGGAACGAACAACCGATGCGATACCATACTTACACAATCGCGAAAGAGACAGGGCTTGTCGAGGGTGTGGAAGGCGTACCTTTCGAGGACGAATTCCCGCTCTTGCGTCGCTTATACGCCCCCCGCCCCTTCGCTCCCAACGAGTGGACAGACAACGCCGTCGCGCTCTACGACGACGAAGAGGAAGACATCCCCCAAACACCGACACCTACACCCTCATTATTTACCCCTTGGGGTGGTGGGAAGGTGCGGTAGGCGTTCCCTCAGCGGTCGGGAGTAGTGTATAATTAGGGCGTGAAGACGGCGCGGCGTGTGAAACGCCCCACTTTGAAGCAACTGGCGGAGGCGGCAGGCGTCTCGATCGGCACAGCGTCGAACATCTTGAACAACAAGAGCGGGCTGCACAGCCCCGAGACGGTCGAGCGCGTGCTGACAGCGGCGCATCGGCTGGGCTACCGCCCGAACCGTGTGGCGCGCAGCCTCGCCGCACGGCGCACGCACACCATCGGCATCGTGATGGAGCCGCAGCACGCTATCTTCACGCGCAACCACTACGCGACCGCCGTGCTGGACGGCGTTGTGGAGGCGCTTGCCCCGCGCAACTACCACCTGAAAATCATCACGCTGAACGACTTAGACCCGCGCACGCTCTGGACGCAGCTGGACGACGGCACAGTGGACGGGCTGCTGCTGATTGTGCCGCTGATGGGCAGCCCCCTACTGGAGTACCACCAACACACGCACCTGCCCTGCGTAGTGGTCGGCAGCACGCTGCCCAAATCGCTGGGCTTTTACTGCGTCGACAGCGCGAACGAGCCGATGATGCGCCTACTGGTCAACTGGCTGCTGGAGCAGGGGCATCGGCGGATTGGCTTCATCAAGGGACCCGACAACCAGTGGAGCGCGCATCAACGGCTTAAGGCGTACATCGAGACGATGGCAGACTGGGGCATCGAGGCGCCACCCGACTGGATTGCGCCCAGCAACTACGAGTATTCGGGCGGCTTCGCGGAGGCGACGCAACTGTTGCAGGTGCGTCCGCGCCTAACGGCAATCGTCGGCTCGAACGACCTACTCGCGCTCGGCGCGTTGGACGCCTGCGCCCAGCACGGCGTGCGCGTGCCGCGCGATGTGTCGGTGGTCGGCTTCGACGATATACCGATGGCGGCGCTGGCGAAACCGCCGCTAACCACGATTCGCAACCCGATTCACGACATCGGCTACGCCGCCGCCGACGCGCTCCTGCAGCAGATAGAGACGGGCGCGCCCCTGCAAGGCAACTGCCTGATGGAAGGCGAACTGATTGTGCGCGAGAGCGCGGCGCCGCCTCAATCGCGCAAGGCGTAGGCGAGCGTCTCCAGCAGCGCGTCTTCGTCGTCCAGATACGCCCCCACCCGATGCAGCGACCACCGCTCGATATGCTCCAGCGCGCCGTCGGGGGGCAGCGTTGTCAGGGGCGAAAGCGTCTCCAGCTCCAGCATCGCGGCGTTCGTGAACACCTCCGTGTTGCAGCCGAGGTCGGGGTACTCCGCGGACGGGTCGTAGGCGTACCGCTTGACGAACAGCGTCTCGCCCAGCCAGTACGCCATCCAGCCCAGCGTGTTGCTGACGCCGATTTTGAGCGGCGCGTCGGCGCGCGGGTCTTGGCGCACTTGAATCAGCCGCTTGCCCCAGCGCAGGCGCGGGTCGCTCATATCGGTGTATGCCCACAGCGCGACGCGGCGCACGGGCAGCAGCGCGTCGGGGTGCGGGTGGTACGGCTCTTGGGGGATGAGCGCGACACCACTGGGGCGCATCACGCTCAGCGCCCACGCTGCCAGCCGCACCTCCCACAGATTGCGGTTCACTAGCCGATGGCGCACCTGCACCGAGTCGGTGTGCGGCGTAATCGCCGCCTCCTTTTGGATGCCCGTGCGCGGTTCGGTGGGCTGACGCAGTAGGAGCTGGTACCCGTCCCAGTGCCACTCGATGGGGTCGTTGTCGGGGCAGTAGGTGCGGATGGGATGTTCGGGCGCGTGCCAGAGCCGATGCCCGCCGTAGACGCGCCAAGCGTCTGCGGATTCGGTTGGCGACGGCTCCGTCCAAAACAGGTTCTCGCCGCCCGCCCACCCGAAGTGCAGGATTCGGATGCCGAACTGCGTGGGGACGAGCAGCTCGTAGGCGTCGCTGACAAGGCGCAGGCAGTTGTGCCACTCGGGGTGATGCACTTCGTCCAGTCGCCCCATCGTTCTCACTCCTGCGTCTGGGTATGGGATAGGCTCGCGCGCTTGTCGGACGGTCGCTCGAACAGGGCAAGCAGTGTACGCAGGATGAGGGACAGGTCGTACAGAAGCGTGCGCCTGTCCACATACTCGGCGTCGGATTGCAGCTTGAGCGGGAGCAGCACCTCGCGGTAGTAGGTCTCTGGGTCGGGCTGCTGGGCGAGTAGCGTCTCCTCGTGGCGGTAGCGGATTTGGGTCAAGCCAGTGATGCCTGGACGCACGCTGAGAACTTTTTCGCGGAGCGTCGGCTCCCACAGCGCGACATACGGTTCCACTTCTGGGCGCGGTCCGACGAGGCTCATCTCGCCCTTTAGCACATTCCACAGCTGGGGCAACTCGTCGAGCTTGGTTTTGCGCAGAATCCTGCCCACGCGCGTGATGCGTGGGTCGTGCCCTGCGGTAATCGCGCCACCGCGCTTGGGCGCGTCTTGTACCATTGTGCGGAACTTCAGCACCTTGAAGGGGCGTCCGTAGCGCCCGACGCGCCGATGCGCGAAAAACACGCCTCCAGGCGAGTCGAGCTTTATAGCAAGCGCAATCAGCCCCATCAGCGGCGCAAGCACGAGTAGCCCCGCGCTTGCTGCGAGGATGTCCACCACACGCTTTGCGGCTTCGTCCAAATAGCGAATTATCGTCGCCACTGCGTACCCACCTCGTACACGGTCTCCATCACGCGCGACACATCGGCGTCGGTCATGCTGGGGTACAGGGGCAGGGAAATCGTGCGGGCATAGTAGGCTTCGGTGTGCGGGAAGTCGCCCCTGCGCCAGCCATAGCCTTGATAGTGCGGGTGGAAGTGAATCGGGATGTAGTGGACGCTCACGCCAATCCCACGCGCTTTGAGTTCGTCGATAAACTGGTCGCGCCCAATGCGCAGCGTCTCCAGTCGAAGCAGGATGGTGTACAAGTGCCACACATGGGTGCTGTAGTCAGGCACGGCAGGTGGGAACGGTTCAAGGAAATCCATCTCGCCGAAGGCGCGGTGGTACTGCTCGGCAATCGCTTGCCGTCGTGCGTTCAGCGCGTCCAGTTTATGCAACTGGCACAGCCCAATTGCCGCCAGCACATCGGGCATGTTGTATTTGTAGCCGAGTTCGGTGACCTCGTAGTACCACGAGCCTGCCGCCGTATAGCGTTTCCAAGCGTCGCGGCTGATGCCGTGCAGGCTCAAGATGCGGCAGCGGTCGGCAAGCTCAGGATTGTTGGTAGTAATCATCCCGCCTTCGCCTGTGGTCATGTTTTTGTTGGCGTAGAAGGAGAAGGCGGTGGCATGTCCGATGGCGCCGATTTTGCGTCCCTTGTAGGCTGCGCCTGCTGCGTGTGCAGCGTCCTCCAGCACGCGCAGGCTGTGGCGTGCGGCGATGTCCATAATCGCGTCCATCTCGCAGGGCAGTCCGCCATAATGCACGGGTAGCAGCACGCGCGTGCGCGGCGTAATCGCCTGCTCGATACCGTTGGGGTCGATGTTGCCTGTGGCAGGGTCGATATCGACCAACACGGGGCGCGCACCGACATACTCGATGGCTTCGATTGTGGCGCAGAAGGTCAGCGGTGTGGTGATTACTTCGTCGCCGTGCGTGATGCCCCACGCCGCCAGCACGAGGTGCATCGCTGCTGTGCAGGAGTTGACCGCGACGGCATGTGCCGCGCCCGTGTAGCGGGCGAACGCCTCCTCGAACTGCTTTGTCTTCGGTCCCGTGGTCAGCCAGCCGCTGCGCAGCACCTCCAGCACCGCCTGCGCTTCCTGCTCGTCCAGTGCAGGCAGCGCGTAGGGGAGAAAATCGCTATGTGTCATTTGGCGTTCCCTCGCCTACCAATTGTACCTGCGAAAGCGTGATTCGATACTCGTTCATCAGGCGGTCGGGCGTATGCCAGAATTGGCGTATGCACTGGAAGCCCAGATTCTGGTAGAAGCGGTTCACGGCGTCGTTGTTGTGCGCGTCGGTTGTGAGCATAACTTCCGTTGCCTGCCTCTGTCGCGTCGCGTCCAGAAACGCGAGCGTGAGCGCGTTACCGACGCCGCGTCCCTGCGCAGCGGGGCTGACGCCGATAGACGCCAACTCCGCAAGGTGGGGCTGGTCGCCTGTGTCTGCAAGCGACTGCGCCCGCCGGAGACTACTTAGAGTGCGCCGCCACAGGTGGGGACGCAGGACTAAGTGTGTCGCCGCCGCCAGCGCCAGCGCACGCTTCCGCGCTCGCAACATGGCATAAAACTGCGGTGGGTTCACAAACCCCGCCACGAACCCCAGCATCCGCGCGCCGTCCACCGCTGCCAGAAAAATCGAGTCGGGATAGTCCAGCACGGTTTGGTAGTAGCCTGCCAAGAATCGCGATCCCAGCAGGGTCATGTGGAACCCTTTGAATGCCTGCTGGTGGATAGCGACCACTTGCGGGAGGTCATTTGCTTGAACGGCGCGTATCGGAATGGGCGGCATCGAGAGCCTCACAGTAGAGCTGGCGATACTGTTCCAGCATGCGTGTTTCGGTGTAGTGTTGCATGAAGTGGTCGCGTGCGCGGTGGGCGTAGTGGGCTGCCTGCTGCGGGTCGCCCAGCATCTGCTGGATCGCATTCGCCAGCGCGTGCGCATCCTTCGGCGGCACTAACTGCGCCACACGCCCATTGTCTGTCGCTTCAAGATTGCTGCCGATGGTCGTGGTGATAATCGGCTTCCCCGCCGCCATCGCCTCCAGCAGCGCGATGGAAAGCCCTTCCCACAAGCTGGGTAGCACGACAAGGTCTGCCAGCGCGTACAGGTCGCCGATGGTCTTATAGAAGCCGATTAGGCGCACGCTTTCGGCGACGCCCAGCCGCTGAATTTGCCTTTGGAGCGCGTCCCTTAGCGGTCCCTCGCCTGCAATAATTACACGAAAGGGTTGGGGGCTACGCTGTTTAAGCATAGCAACTGCCTCAATCAGATACTCAAACCCCTTCTGGGCTGCCAGTCGCCCCGTGGAAAGGATGATTGGCGCCCCAGCGTGGATGCCGAGCGCCTCGCGGATGTTGCTCAGGGGCTGCGTTGGCTCGACGCGTGCAGGGTCTATCCCGTTGGGGATGGCGGCGATTTTTGCAGGCGTGGCAATCTTCAGTTGCAGCGCCCACTCACGATGGTAGCAGCTCACGGTGACGAGCTTGTGGCACCAGCGCGCCGCCAGGCGTTCTATGGCGGCGTACAGGCGCACCTGCAGGGGGTGGCTCTGCTCGTGGAAAGCGAACCCGTGCACGGTATGAATAATCGCGGGAACCCCCGCGCTCCAAGCCGCGCGTCGCCCGATGAAACCGCCTTTAGAGGTATGCGTATGCACAATATCGAAGTGATTAGCGCGTAGGTATGCCGTGAGCTGCCGCAACGCGCGGAGGTCTTTGTAGGGATGAATCTCGCGCGCGATAAGCGCACAGTTCGTGTAAGGAAGGGCGTTTTCTGCCAGCACCTGCTGGAACACGGGGTCTGTGGTGAGCACCCACGGCTCCCACCCAACGGCGCGCGCCATCTGCGCCAGGCGTAAGATGACATACGAGCCGCCGCCGTATTTAGAGTCGCCGACGATGTGCAACACACGCGCGCTCACAGGGATCCCTCCTGGACGCACAGGATTTGCCGATACATCTGTATATACTGTTGGGCAATTAGGCAAGGGTTCCATTCCTCAGGGAAAATCACGGGTCTTCCGACAGCGTGAAGCATGCCCTCCGCCAGCGCTTTCGGGTCGTTCGGCGGTACAAGCACGCCGTTCATCTGCTGTACCTGCGCTGCGAGCCCGCCTGTCGCAGTCGCCACGACGGGCACGCCAAACGCCGCGGCAATCCACGGCACTGACGACTGCGTCGCCTGCACATACGGCATCACACACACAGCGGCGCGATGGAACAGCCGCGAGACCTCCGACTCGTGGAGGAAACGATTGTGGAGCTCAAAGAGGTCAGGCTCGGCGAGAATGCGCCGCACTATTGGCTGTGGCAACTTGCCAGGACCCGCAATCGCAACGCGCAGCTTGCCACGCACATACCGCGCGGCGTCCAGCAACACGGGAATACCCTTGTATGCCTCCAGACGTCCGAAAAAGAGGGCAAGGTTTTCCCTAGAGACCTCAGGAAAGCGGTACTGCGTGAAGTTCGAGACATCCGTGCAGAGCGGAATCACGAAAGTTCGTTCGGTGCTGAATCCCCACTGCGCGCAGAGCGCCCTGAAGCACTCCGAGAAAACCTGCACATGCGAGCTGGAGCGAATGGTCTTCTGTCCCCATCGGTAGAGCATCGCCGCCAGCAGATTGCCCGGATGCGGTTGAGGATCATGCACACTTACGACCGTCGGGATGCCCAACTGTGTGCGCGCCCACCGCACCCACCAATAGGAACTGGGGTAGCCCTCGCTATTGAATAAATGAAGTAGGTCGGGGCGCAATTCGGCAATTGTTCGGAATTGTCGCCGAGCCCAGATAAGATTACAATACGCGAACCCTTTGCGCACGCCCGACTGAGGTAGCGCGTAGCGCACAATCCGACCCGTATAGCCCTCGCACTGGAACTGTTCCGGGACGAAGAGTCGAGCCATAGGCTCCTGCATATGGTTTATCATGCAGCAGAGATGATATCCCATCGCTGCTCGCACAGCAGGCGCAGCAATCACGACGCGCATTGGGCAATCACCTCCTCTGAAGATGGACGCTTCATGAATATCGCCTCGTACAGCCATACAGCGACCAAGTAGAGTAGGGTCGTGAACGCGAGCGCTTGCACGCTGGTGCGCACGAAGGTCGCAGCAAGCACCGCATAAAAGTAGTAGACCATACAGGCATGCGGACGATTCCCCAAAAAGCGTATCGCATAGCTGAGAATTAATCCGTATAGGAACAAGTTCACTACGCCACCCAGCCAGCCAAACTGAACCAAGCCTTCGCCCCACGGTGTGAAGGTATGCACAGAGATTTGCCCGTCTTCGTCCAATAGACTGCCGAAGAGATTCATCGTCCAGCGTGTCTCGAAGGAGGTCTGCGGTTTCTCTGCCCACAGAGCTTTCGGCACAAAGGTGAGCGGCGAGTAGTAGTAGTAGTTCGCGCCCCACTCCAAGTGCACCGAGCCATCAACATATCGTTGCCAGAGCGTGTGGAAACTCTTCATGACGATAATTTCCGCAACCAGCCTGTCGGACACGGTCCACGCAAACAGCGCGTTGCTGCGCAGCCCCTGTAGCAAAGTGATTGCCACAGGCGCGCCCACCAACAGCGCAACCAGCAGCAATCTGTTGATGCGTCGGATCGTGTAGTGATAGTATGCGAGTGGCGCGGACAAGCAAAGCAGTACAGGAATCCGTGTGGAGGCAATCAACAAGTAAGACACCGTCAGAACCACATAAAAGCCGAAGGCGACCGCATAATGATGCATCTGGAGCAATCGATAAAGATGAATCAATACCATTACTGTGATTATGTAGACGATAATCACAGGCAGCGCGCCCAACCCCTCAGTTGCGACTTGCGCGTGAATTTGAAGAACACTTAGGCTCAGCATATCTGCAAAGCTCAGTCCAAGGGCAGACATCCGTTGTACAAGTAGGAATGCCACGACGCCAGTGATTGATAACAACAATAAAAGTGTCTGGATGCTGAACAGGCTAAACAGTCGTAAGAGAGGGATTCGCGCTGCTGCGGGCACAAGCCACCGCTTGTGAACAGCAGCATACGGAAAATGCAGTCCCAGATAGTATGCTGCTAAGCCAGAGAGCACGAAGACGCTGAAGAGTATCTCTTCGTGCAGGGAGCGATGCGGGAGGGGTTCCACCAGCGAGCCTAACCCGATCAGCGTGAAGGTGAGGAAGTCGACGAGGAAGTAGGGGCTCATGGCATTAAACCGCCAGCCGCGCGCCTGCAGCCACACCTGGTGCGCAATCACCATCAGCATCACGCCTAATCCGAGCATCCCGTCCTCTCCACGATGTGCTTCAACGAATCGTACAGTTGTCGCCCTAATGAGTGTACCTCGTAGGGTTCGAGGCTCGGCGCCGCATGACGCATACGCGCCTCCGCTTCCCATGCGCGGAACCGTGCCTCGTTGAGGAACTCCAACCACTCTCGTATTGCTTGCGCTTGGTTGGGAACCACTGCGACGCCCTCGAACGCGCTCAAGAGCTGATAGGTCGGGTCGTCTGCATGAGGCATCTGGGATAGGTAGAGGATGGGTCTGCCAGACGCTAAGTAGAGGAAGGTTTTGCCAGGCACTTGATAGGGGCTTTTGTTGCCGACCAACACAAGCACGCCTGCTTCGCGAATGTAATGCAGCGAGTCGGTGTAGGAGACGCGCCCCGTGAAGTGTACCTGTGGCAGGTTCAGCGCATGGGCGGCGCGTTGGAAGTGGTGGCTGGCGTCACCCACGATTTGGAGCGCGAAAGGCGTGGCATTTCGAGTATGCGCGAGCGCCTCCAGAAGCGGAATAAGGTTGCGCGCGCGACGGCTGGCGGCGCCCACATACGCAAATCGGATCGGCACTGTGGTAGGCTGTGGCGCGATGGGAAAGTCCTCTTGACGATAGCCATAGGGGATGACAATGCTGGGAGGGATACTACGACGATACCACTGCTGGTAGGCGCGTTGGGTGGCTTCTGTCGTCCAGAGCAGCAAGTCGGTTTGGGGCAGCGTGCGTCGCTCCAGCCAGCGATTCGGGATGGCTTTGAGCCAGGTGTCGGGGTGCTGCCAGTCTACCCAGCTCCACGGGTCGCCCAAGTCGGCGACCCAAGCACGCTGTAGCGTGTGCTTGAGCTGCGCCGCCGCCAGATGCGCGGTTGCGCTGCCCGAAGCGGACATCAGCAGGTCGGGCGGGAAGCGTTCGGCGACTTGCTGTGCTAAGGCGACCGCCTGCAGGTTCCACCCGCGTCGCACATCGGGCGCAAACAGGCGGTAGGCAAGGTTGCTATACAGGTACAGCAGTCGTCGACGCCCTGCCCGCTTCAATCGCTCGACCGTACGATCGTAGGTCGGCACTTCGGTGCGCCAGACCCGACACGACTCGGGCAGCAACGCCTCCAGCGAGGGGTCGGTCATCGAGGGGACGGTGTGCGCGGTGATGAGGTCAAATTTCACTCCGTACTGCGCCAGCGCGCGGATGAGATACGCCGAGCGGATGGTCTGCGATTCGGCGAACGGCGGCAAGCTCAGGCTGATAAACAACACCCTCATGGCACGCGCTCCAGCAACCGTTGATAATCCCGATAGTAGTGGGCAGCCAGATGGCTCCATGTGTGAGTCGCGGCGTAGCTGTGGGCGCGCCGATGATAGTCGCCCCAAGCGGTGTCATCGGTCAGCAGTTGCTGAATTGCCTGCGCGAGCGCGTCAGGGTTCTGGGGCGGCACGAGCCAGCACACCTCTGCCAAGCCCCGATTCTGTCCGAGGGCGGTCGCGACCACTGGTTTGCCGAAGCTCAGCGCGTGATGCACAGGACCGCTCGCGCCCATCACGCGCGTGTAGGGCACGACCAGCACATCGGCTGCTGTCAGCAACTGTTCCAGCCGTGCGTCGGGCAGGTAGTTCAGATCCAGCGTGATTGGCGCAGGGCAGCCCATGTGCATATAGCGCGCCCGTAGCTGTTGGGCGTAAGCTTCCCCCTGTGCGCCGCGCGGCTCCCCAGCAATGATAAGCTGAAGGTCGGGTAGTGTTGGCAGCAGCGCATGCACGGCGTCCATCAAGTAATGGAACCCCTTGTCGGGACGCACGAATCCGAACGCAAGCACCAGCCGCTTATCGCCCAACCCCAGTGCGGTTTTGGCTTGGCGCTGGTGTTCCACAGAGTACCGCCGCGGCTCGCACGGATGCGCTTCGTTCACAAGGGCAAACCGTTCCAATCGCCAAAGCGCCTGAAACTCGCCGATGAGGGGATTCGCATCGCCTGCAACCAGCGCGTTGATCTGCGAGGCGAGCGTGAACAGCCGCAGGTGATAGCGTCGATAGAGGACTCGCAGCAGGTTCAGCTTCGCCGCGCTAAGACGGCGCTCCTGCGCCATCTCGAGAAAGTCGTCTTCCAGCCATAGCGAGTGGAGTGTGACCACCGTCGGGACGCCCCGCCATTGGAGCCAGCGGAATACCCACAGCATGGGTTCCCCATAGACGCCGCCATATAGGGCTTTGTGAGGGGCTTGGAAGTGAACAACTTCGGGTGCGTAGGCGCGTAGCGCGCGTATGACCTGCAGCGGCGCCAGATGCCGTCGGCGGGGGTGGTAGCCTTCCGTCACTCGGAAGACGGTGTAGTTCGGCAGGGGGTACTCCGCGTCGGGGCAGTCGCGTTGCCGATGCGCCAGATGCCAAACCCGTGCATCGGGAAATTCCGACGCCAGCGCTCGAAACACACACGCCGTATAGTGCGCCTCGCCCTCACGGTTAGGCGGCGCGCCGCCAACGACCGCAATCTTCATCGCTGTTCCAGCAGTCCCTCCATCGTCAGCCAGCGTCGGAGCCCGTCCACGAGCGAGGTGCTGGGCGCCCACTGCAGCGCGCTGCGCAGTCGCTCCAAGTCTGCACGCTGGTGCAGTTTGTCCACAGGGCGCACCCGCGAGGGGTCTTGAACAATCTGGATGGGCGTTTGCAACAACGCAGCAAGCGTCGCGACGACCTCTTCCACCGAGTGTTCCACGCCCGTGCCTAAATTGTAAACACCCACTGTCGTGGTCGACGCGCCCAGTCGCCAAAACCCTTCCGCAACATCTTCCACATACACATAGTCGCGCTTCGGCTTGAGGTTGCCCAGCGGGATTTCCCGAACGCCCTGTTTGAGCGTCTGGATGATGTGTGGGAGCAGGTGCGGGTTGGTCTCGTAGGCGCCATAGGTGTTGAAAAGTCTCACGAGGGTCGCCTCGATGCCGTACCGCTTTTGGTAATACTGAATCGCCTGTTCGCAGTGCAGTTTGGTCAGTCCGTAGATGTCTTGCGGCTCCAGAGGCGTCTCTTCAGTCAAGGGAATGTCTAAGGGCGGATAGAGCGCGCCTGTGGAGGCAAATACCAAACGCGGGACAGATGCAGCGCGCATCGCTTCCAGCACTGCGAGTGTGCCCACTAAGTTGACCTCGAAGGTTTCCTGTGGGTGGCTCTCGCAGTAGGGAATGTAGTGGAGCGCCGCCAGATGAAAGACGCGCCCTACAGAGTGCTTGCGCAGCACATGGACGAGTTGCGACTGATCGCGGATGTCACCCTGATAGAAGGCGAAGTTACCTTCCATCTCCATCAGGTTCTCCAACGAGCCGACACGCAGGTCATCATAGACCACGACAGCTGCGCCTGCGTTTAGGGCATGGCGCACTAACCAGCGTCCGATAAA
Organism: Armatimonadota bacterium; assembly: GCA_023511915.1. Lineage (GTDB taxonomy): Bacteria > Armatimonadota > Fimbriimonadia > Fimbriimonadales > GBS-DC > GBS-DC. Next base: position 8,211 of record JAIMAN010000019.1, on the reverse strand, counting down.
GCCCGCGCCACCAGTAATCAGAACCGTTGTCATGGCGTCTCCTTAGCGAATATGGATTCGACGGCGCTGTAGTCGTTCCCAACCGATAGAGCGCGGAACGACCGCAATAATATCATCGAACTCGGTATTAAAACGCTCGCTGTGAATATCTGCGGGGGTCAAGGTGAGACTGGCAATCCCGAGAAAGTTTCGATGGAACGACGGTTCATAGATATGATAGCCCAGCTCGCATAGCGGGCGTGTGATGTCCGAAACAGTGTATCCCCCTTTCTGGAGGCAGTTCGGGTTCTTCTCGATCCAGAGCAGCGGCTGGCTCCGTTGAAGCGTACGCCGAAACCCTTCCAGCACTGCTGGTTCAAAGCCTTCCACATCGATTTTGGCGAAAATGAGTTTGTCCAGCTGCTGGGGGGTCAGATGTTGTTCGAGAATAGTATCGACTGGCTCCACTTGAATGGTGATGCGCGTGGCTTGCTCTGAGGGGCGATTATAGACCGAGGCATAACCGCTTTCTGCAGGGTCATACCACATCTCGAGAGACTGCACGCACGCGCCAGCCGCGCGCGGAACGCAGTGTATCTGCGGCACGCGATTACGCTGTATGTTCGCCACTAAGCGTGCGTATGTCGGTTCAATCGGCTCGATAGCGATTACACACCCCGCCACGCCAACCTTTCGCGCCATGTGAAGCGCGAAGTACCCCTGATTCGCGCCAATATCAACGCACACATCCCCGTAGCGGCACACCTGATGAATCAAGTAGACCAAGTGTGACTCGTAGTATCCCATCAACACCGTTTTGCCAAACCACTCGTTGGGGTCGATATACATCCAGAATCCTGCGGGCACTTTGCGCCACTGGGGTTGCCCGTGCATTGCCTCGATGCGCTTGGCGCGCTGCGAATGGATTACTTTTCGTGCAAGGGTCAGGAACATCGCAGAATCACCTCCCTCTGCCTCACTAAAACATAGCTCACATAGCTTAGAGCAACGATAAACAGAACGGAGTAAGAGATCAGATAGCTTTTGGAGAGCCCGAGTGCGCCCTGCGCAAGCCACAACGCAGTAAGTGTCAGGAAAATCGCCATCCAAAGCAGGTTGACCGACACCGCTTGCCAGCCTTTGCCCATCGCAATCATCGTGTACCCCATCACGCTACACAAAGCGGACATTAGACCTGAGAGCGTAAGCAGTCGTAGCGCGTGTGTCTCTTGGGCGCCTGCAAGTAGGTAGAGATGCAGCAGATACGAGCTGAACACCAGAACCGCCGCACATGGCAGCCCGTAGGTAAGCAGCACCAAAAGCAGGTTGGAACGAATAACCGCTTGGAGACGGCTGAGATCGCCCTGCCCCCAAAGGTTTGCCATAATCGGCGCACTGGCTTGGCTAATCTGGGTCGGTAGAAACAACAACACCGATTTCCACTGATTTGAGGCGTTAAACACAGCGACTTGGTGCAATCCGTCGGGATGTCGCACTAAGAACACGCCGCCTGCCCACAAGGTGAACGAGCCGACAACCGTCGAGAGAAACGAAGGCAGCGAGATCTGAGCAAGCAGTTGGTATGCTCTTTGCCAGTTGTGCGCGTGTAGGCTGAGGTGGTAGTGGTGCAGCACGCGCCGCATAACATACCACGCAATTGCCGCGCCCAACGCGCTGGCTACTGTGAAACCTACTGCCGCGCCGTTCAAGCCGCCCCAGTACGCGCCCGTAAGCATCAGCGCGCCGAGCAGGAAGCCACGCACAGTATTGAGTAGCGCCACGCCGCGAAACGCCTCCAGCCCCGCAAACAGGCTCACAACCAACGAGAAGTAGCTGTTCGCAAACACCGAGAGCGCGCCGATCTGAAACGCGGCTATCGACCTGGGGTCTGCAAACCAATAGGTACAAATCATCGGTGTAAGCAGCAGCAAGCCCACACTCAGACAACCACTGGTAAGGGTACCGACCATCATCAACGAGTTGAGCAGAGGGGCTAATGCTTCGCGTTCCTGCGCGTGCATCATCGCGGCGGCGCGCATAATCGACCACCCGACACTTGGTGAAATGAGCGTCACGAGCGTGTTGAGCGTAAGCTGCATCAAGCCCAGTCGTCCGAAGTCCTCGTTGCCCAATAACCGTGCAATCAGGATAGACGCCAGTAAGTAGGCCGCTTGCGCAGCGCCCGCCCCTAAAACTGACCAGCGTATGGCGCGTATCAGCCGACGACGCAAGAGTGAGTCAGAGTGAATCACCTGTTGAAACACTCTTCGAAGGGCGCGCATTTCAGCCAATCGTTAGCAAACTGCCCTTTCTTCCCGACTCGTCCGCCGCCAAGGTCACGGCAAGCGTGCGCATAGCATCGCTGTAATCGCAGCGAATCTGGCTCCGATCGCCCGTGCGGATCGCCGTCAGAAACGCCTCCGACTCGCGCAAATACGGGTTGTCGCGCGAGTGATACTCTTCCTTGCGGTTCGCCTCCGTTTCCACCATGCGCCCCCATGATACCTCAACGACGCGCTCTGGTGTGTAGACCTTCAGTCCGACCTCGCCAGGGGCGTGCAGTCCGTTGGTATCGGTGATGACGCCGACCGCGCCGTTTGCGAACTTGAGGCAGACCACATCCGCCACATTCACATCGCCGTCGGGATGGTGCAGTAAGGCGGGGTTATTCTGGCTGAAGGTGAACACCTCTACGATTTCGCCCACCAAGTAGCGTGCGAGGTCGAAGATGTGCGTGGTCTGCTCGACCTGTTGCCCGCCGGAGAGGGCGTGCTTGCGCCACCAGAGGGTGCCTGTGGGCATCCCGCCGTCCCACGCGCCTTTGACCATCAGCACGGGCAGTCCCTGCAATCGCTCTTTCGCCCGCTCCGTTGCGCCGTAGTAGCGGAAGTGGTAGCCAACCGAGCAGATGACGCCCGCCTTTTGGATGGCTTCCTCGACGCGACGGGCGTAGTCCAAGTCGCGTGCGACGGGCTTTTCCACAAACAGGTGAATCCCACGCTCGGCGGCGGCGATTTCTACCCCGTCGTGCGCATGCGGCGGTAGGCAGATGTAGAGCGCGTCCAGCGGTTCGGCGTTCAGCATGGTGCGCCAGTCGGTGTAGGCGCGTCCGCCAAAGCGCGCGGCAGCGCGTTCGGCGCGCTCCGAATCGAGGTCGCAAAACGCGATAGGCTGCGCGTCTTCCAGTTGGCTGAGCGCATCCATGTGCGTGCCCGCAATCCAGCCAATCCCGACGAAGCCAATCCGTATGGGCATACCAAAAGGCCTCCAGCGAGCATCTATTCTACCCTGCGCTGGAGGCTCCTGCTACTTTCGGCGCGGAATTTGCCCTATTCGCCGATTGCGCCGAAGTTGAACAGCACAATCATCAGGTCGGCGTCGTCAATCAGGGCGTCGCCGTTGAGGTCATAGTCGGGCGCGTGCTGCCCGTAGTGCATCAGGATATACAGCAGGTCGGCGTCGTCCACGATATTGTCGGCGTTCACATCGCCGTTGAGCAGGCGCACTTGGATGGCGGCGGGTCGGTCAACTTCCAGCGCGACGCTGGGCGCGCGCCCAAAGAGCGAGTTGTGGATGCGCACCTTGATGTCGTGGACGCCGACAGGCGTGTCGTTCAGTTCGACGGTTCCGTCGGGGTTCACGGGCGCGACCATCTCGTATTTGAGTTCGTCGCCTTGATAGAACTGCACGACGGCGGTTGTGCCTGTGTAGTCGCCGTCCCAGCCGTCCACATCGCCGCCCGCCCACAAAAAGCCGCCCAGCGGACCGAAGGCGTAAAGCCGCCCATCGCCGTTGACCACATAGACCGTGCCGTCGCCGCCGATTGCGGGCGAGCCGTACCAGTTCGCCGTACCAATACCCGTTGCCCAGCGCACCAGCCCGTTGGCAGGGTTGAGGGCATACATCGTACTGCCGCGGTTGCCCACAGCGTAGACCACGCCGTCTGCGCCCACAGCAGGCGTGCTGGCGCGGTAGGCGCCGCTGTGACGCCATTGCAGCGCGCCTGTATGGCTATAGGCGCGCAGCTCGTTGAGGTTGAAAGTGAAGTAGACACGGTCAGCCGTGAACGCGACGCCGCTCTCCATCGGCGAGTTCAACGGCGCCAGCCACTGCTGCACGCCCGACAGGTTCACCACGCGGAACGCGTTGTCCCACGCGCCGAAAAAGACGCGACTGCCCGAAATACCGATCGACCCCTGCACGGGGTAGAAGACGGGGAATCGCCAGCGGAAAGTGCCGTCGGGGTTGACGGCGTTCAAGTGGCGCGCCGAGCCGACATAAATCGCGCCGTCGCTGCCGAAGCAGGGCGTGCTGTTGGCTTCCATCCCCAGATACAGCCGCCACGCAATCGTGCCGTCCGTGTTGATGCAGTAGAGGTAGCCCCCGGGAACCTCGCCGTTGGTCACATAGATGCGCCCGTCGGGACCGATAGCAGGGGAAGAGAGCACATTCGACCCGCCCAGATACAGGCTCCAGAGTAGCGCGCCCGTGCTGCCGTTGAGCGCGACCAAGATTGCGTCCGACGGGTTGACCAGCGCGTACACGACGCCGTTGGCGTCAATCGCGGGCGTGGAGGTCGCCGCGGAGTAGCCTGCGTTCCAGCGCCAGCGGAGCGTCCCGTTCGGGCGCACGGCGTACACCCCGCCCGTCGCCCCAAAGTATATCGTGCCGTCCGCCGCCACAATCGGCGAACTGAAGGTGAAGCTGCCCGCGCTGTAAATCCAGCGGATACTACCGTTGGTCGGCGCGCCCAGCGTCGTGCGGCGCGAGTTTTGGTAGTCCTTGCCAAACGCCGGCCACGGCGCGTTCGGCTGCAACTGCGCCCAACTCGGCGCGCTCAGCAATCCCAAGCACAGGGTCGCCCCTGCTATCCCGATGCGTTTCATAGGCGGGCTCCTTTCCCTGTGTATTATACACCATTTTTGCGCCAATCGGGTCGCACTGCCCCGTGCAGACCCCGAATCAGGTACACTTCGGGGCGATGGAGAAAGTGCTGCTGGCGGCGCCGCGCGGGTTCTGCGCAGGCGTTGCCTACGCCATCGAGGTGGTCGACCTCGCGCTGGAGGCGTTCGGCGCGCCGCTGTATGTGCGCCACGCGATTGTGCATAACGAACATGTCGTGCGCGCGTTCGAACAGCGCGGCGTGATCTTCGTGGAAGACTTGGACGATGTGCCGCCTGGCTCGAATGTGGTGTTCAGCGCGCATGGAGTCTCGCCCGCCGTGCGTCAGCAGGCGCAGGAACGCGGGCTGAATGTCGTCGATGCGACCTGCCCGCTGGTGAGCAAGGTGCATCGTGAGATCACCCGCTTCGCGCGGCAGGGCTATCACATCCTGTATATCGGGCATCGCGGGCATGTGGAGGCGCAGGGCAGCACGGGGCACGCGCCCGACCAAATCACGCTTGTGGACAACCTCGAAGAAGCCGAGCAGGTGCAGCCGCCCGAAGGCGTCCCGCTCGCCGTCGCCACGCAGACCACCCTCAGCGTGGACGAGGTGAACCAAATCCTCAGCGTGCTGCGCCGACGCTTCCCACACCTTGAGACGCCCAAAAAGGAGGACATCTGCTACGCCACCACGAACCGCCAGACCGCCGTCAAAGCGCTCGCCAAGCAGAGCGACTTGGTGCTGGTGGTCGGCAGTACGACCAGCAGCAACTCGAACCGCCTGCGTGAGGTCGCCGAAGCGCACGGCGCGCCTGCTTACCTGTTGTTGGAACCCGACGAGGTGCGCCCCGAATGGGTGCAGCAGGCGCGGGTGATTGGCGTCACCAGCGGCGCGTCCACTCCCGAACGCTCCACCGAAGCGATTGTCGGCAGGCTGCTGAGCCTCGCCCCGAATGCGACCGTCGAGACGCTGAAGGTGCTGGACGAGGATGTGGAGTTCATCCCGCCGCGCACGCTGATTGCACAAGCGCAAGCCGCGCGCGACCGCTCAGGTACACTTTAGCCCGCCATGCGCGTTTCGATTCCAGCTTGGGAACTGGATTTGCCGCTGTGCGTGCAAAGCGGGCAGGTGTTCCGATGGCGGCAGGAAGGAGGGCGATGGCTGGGCTACGCCGATGCGCACTTGCTGATCGTGCAACCGTTGGGCAACCGCTGGCGCATCGAGTCGCCCACTGCCGAGCAGCCCGCCGCGCTGTTTTTCCGCCTGTTCCGCTTGGAGACCGACCTGAAGGCGGTTCAGCACGAGTTGACCCGCCGCGACCCACGCTGGGCAGAGTGGGTGGACGCGCTGCCGGGACTGCGCCTGATGCACTGGCTGAGCGCGGAAGAGTGCCTGTTTTCGTTCCTGTGTACGCCCGCGAACAACATCCCGCGCATCACGGGCATGATCGAGCGGCTGTGCGAGCGGTACGGCGAGCCGATTCACCGCGACGGCGACACGGCGCATTATGCCTTCCCAACCGCCGAGCGACTGGCGCAGGCGGACGAGGCGACCCTGCGCGCACTGGGCTTCGGCTACCGCGCCAAGACGCTGATTGCCGCCGCGCAAGCCCTCACCGAGCGCGGCGACGGCTGGCTGGAGAGCCTGCGCGAGCTGCCCTACTGGGACGCCAAAGCGGAGCTGATGCAGTTGCCCGGCGTCGGCGCGAAGGTCGCCGACTGCGTGCTACTGTTTGGGTTGAACCACATGCTCGCCGTACCGATCGACACCCACATGTGGCAGGCGGTCGGCAAGTGGCTGATGCCTGACCTCGCCAACAAGAGCCTCACCGACAAGACCTATCGGCAAGTGGTGGAGTGGTTCCACGACCGCTTCGGCGAGTGGGCGGGCTGGGCGCATCAATATCTGTTCACAGCGCATTTGTTGGGGAGCAAGGGGTAGCGCTGCTGGCGCACGGCACGACGAATCGGCTTAATCAACACTGCGTTGTCTATGGGCGCGGCGGCGCAGTATAATAAACGCACTGTTGATTATGGGACGCGGCGTCGGCTATAATCAACGCAGGTGAGAGGATGAGGGGACGCGCAGGTCACTATGTGATGCAGCCAGAGGGCTACCGCGCCTTTATTCCAGCGCCTTTGCCGCCTGACCCGCCTGTGGAGGTGAGCGGTTCTTTGCAGTCGCTGCTTTCAGAGGCAGATTACGCGCTGGGGCGGCTGGACGGCGCTATTCTCACGCTGCCTAACCCCGACCTCTTCGTCTACATGTATGTGCGGAAAGAGGCGGTGCTTTCCAGCCAGATTGAAGGGACGCAAAGCTCGCTGCAGAACCTTCTTGCTGCAGAAGCCCAACTGCTTGACCCCGATGCGCCTGCGGATGTCGCCGAAGTCGTCAACTATGTTCGGGCGATGAACTACGGTCTGGCGCGGTTGAAGGAACTCCCCGTCTCTGTGCGGCTCATCCGCGAGATTCACGCCGAACTGATGCAGGGCGTGCGCGGCGGGCAGCTCCGACCAGGCGAACTGCGCACCTCCCAGAACTGGATTGGTCCTGCGGGCTGCACGCTGCGCGAGGCGATTTGCGTGCCGCCCCCGCCTCACGAAGTGCCCCGCGCGCTCGCAGACCTCGAACGCTTCCTGCACACCGACACGACGCTCCCTGTGCTGATTCAGGTGGGTCTGGCGCACGCGCAGTTCGAGACGATACACCCGTTCTTGGACGGCAACGGGCGGCTTGGGCGATTGCTAATCACCTTCCTGCTTACAGAACGCAAGCTGCTGGCGCATCCTGTGCTTTACCTGTCGCACTACTTCAAGCGGTATCGCTCTGAGTATTACGAGCGGCTTCAAGCCGTGCGCGACGAAGGCGACTGGGAAGGTTGGCTTGCGTTCTTCTTGCGCGGCGTTGCAGCGGTCGCTACGGAAGCCAGCCAGACCGCAGCGGCGATATTGCGCATGCGTGAAGACTACCGATCCCGCATTACGGAGACGCTTGGTCGCGCTGCCGCCAACGGACATCGAATCTTGGATCGGCTATTCCAACAGCCAATCATTACTGTCGCAACCGTGCGCGAATGGCTCAACATCACCCCTGCAGGCGCGAACCAACTGGTCAATCGCTTGGTCAAGTTAGGCGTCCTGCGCGAAATCACAGGCTACGCCCGCAACCGACGCTTCCGATTCGAACCGTACCTGCGACTGTTCGAGGAGCCGCTGGGAAATTAGGCGTTCAATTCCTATGACGCACGAGAAGGATTCCGCGCCCCGCGCTGCGTATTTACAGACGGAAGGGCGCACGCGCTTCCGAAAGGAGACAACGCGGATGGGCACACTACGGTGTTGGTATGC
>JAIMAN010000089.1 GCA_023511915.1 Armatimonadota bacterium | reverse complement strand
GTTAAGTTGTTAGTCGCCCTACCCCCTTTGTTCCCCTCTCCGCAGGCGTGAGCAGGGTTATGGAGTGCGGAAGCGGAGCTTCCGCCTCATGCTGAAGCTGCGCTTAAAAACGAGACGCTGAAGCTAACGCTTCAGCACTCCAAAGAGAGGTATCCCCCCTCTCCCACCGCGTGGGAGAGGGGCCGGGGTTGAGGGCAAACACTTCAGAACGGCAACACGGAGACCGACTTAGCGACCAGCGCGAGCGCGATGCCGAGCATACCGATTAGCCCCATCCCGCAGAAGAAGCCCGCCAGCAGCACAGGCGCGTAGCGCATCCAGTTCTCCTCGCCGTAGCGTTTTTTGAAGTAGCGATGCCCCAGCCACGCGCCCAGCAGCTTCGGCAGCGTGAAGTGCGGCAGCTGCCCCACCCCGCTCACCAGCCCGTAAAACAGCAGCACAGGCCATTTGAACGCGCTGAACAGCCAGAACAGCCCCAGCCCCGACACAAAGCCCGCCACGATGCGCGGGATGTTCAGCGCGTTCAGCACCACCTCGCGAATCTCGCTCTGCGGCAGGTTAATCTGCTTCCACACGGCTTCCATCTGCGCGTAGTAGGGCCACATCTTCTGCGCGAACGGGAACAGCGGCGACGGAATCGGGCTCGCCTTCCAGAAAAACGCCCAGAAGACGAAGCTCGCCAGGAAAATCACGGGCAACATCACCAGCTCCGCCTTCAGGATACTGCTGAACTTCGTGCCTGTCAGCTCCACCTCGCGGAAGCGTTGCGCCGACCAGCCGTGGTCGTACAGTGGCAGCGGCGCGTACCAGATGTCCACGCGCGGGTAGCGACTGCTGATAATCGCCACCTCCTTGATAAACGGCACGGAAACGCCCTGCCCCGTCAGCCCCACCATCCGCGCCGACACATAGCTGTTGAGCGGACTCCAGAGCAGCCCGAACCCCGCGACAATCCACAGCGGGAAGTCGGGCACGAGCCACCGACACAGCGCGATATACGAGACGACCGACACCGCCCACACCACCAGCGGGATCCACAGCGGCGGGTCGCCCCGTCCAGGGGGCGGGGTCAGCCCGCGCAGGCGCAGCGATTGGTTCGTGCGATACTCGCGCAGCGTGCGCACCACCATCGAGACGCCAATCACCGCCACCGCCAACTGCAGCCCGACGATAATCGCCAGCCAGAAGTCCAAGTCCGCCGCGAGTTTGGTCTGCAGCGCGGGCGAGTTCGGCTGCCAGTTCGGTATCAGCCCCGCGCGATACAGGATCGGGTTCGCCACCACATAGGTCGCCACCGAGCTAATCGCCGCGCCCAGCAGGATGTGATACGGCAACACGAAGCCGACCAGCACCTCGCCCAAGTTGATGGAGATACCCACAATCGCGGTCGGCAAACTCGCCTCCACATTCTGCGTCAAGTCCAGAAACGGAATCGGGATAAGTTGCAGCGCGTTGCCGAACAGCGTGCCCGTGAACACGGGGATGCCCACATAGAAGAGCCCGAAGCCCATGCCGACGACCGCGCCTGTGGAGAACACACCCCAGCGCCACGACTCCTCGCGGCTGCCTGCCTCCGCCAACGCCAGCGCGCCCGACGCCGCCACAGGCGCGAGCGGGAACGGCAGCTTCTCCACATCCGAGGTCATCCGAAACAGCAGGTAGCCCATGCTCATCCAACTCGCGCGCCCCAGAATCTCGGTGAGCGCGAGCAGGAAAATCGGCAACGCCCACGCGCTGTCCAGAAAAGTGCGTTCGCGCAGCGCGGGCGAATCGGGCGCAGGCACTGCCCAGCGCGGCACTTGGTCGGCAATCGGCGCGGCGGGCGACGACTGCACGAAAAACTGATCCCAAATCTTCCACTGCAACGGACCGCCCGACAGCCCATAGACGCCCATCGCGGTCAGCGACGCCGCGATGTAATAGAGCATGTAAATCTCCTGTCGGCGCAGGGGCTGCAGCGAGCGGCGCATGACTTCTGCGAACAGCACAATCGTCACCCACTCCGCCGCCGCGCCCAACCCGACGCCCGCCACCAAGCCCATGTAGATACTGCCGGGCAGCATCACAAACGCCACGAACAAAAGCCCCAAGAAGGTGCGGAAGGTGAACCCCTCTTGGAACTTATGCTCTTCGGCGGCGACCTCTTCGGCGGTCTGCCGCGCCCTGACTAACTCATCCTGTACCGCCATCGCGCCGATGATTCGGCAGAGGTGGGAGAGTTCCTGCTAACGGCGCACCGCTTTTGGAGTGCTGAGGCGCTGCTTCAGCGGTGGCGGAAGCTCCGCTTCCGCACTCCATAATCTGCGATAGCAGGAACCCGAACCGCCTGCGCGAATTCATTAGCATGCATCGCGTCAGTGCAAGTTTTGCGTTTTTTCTGGTACTGAGTGCGCTCCATGCCCAGTCGCTTCAAGCCGAGATCGACGCCCTGCTGAATGTGGAGTGGCTGCGCTACGGCTACTGCGGGGTGGCCGTGCGCGACCTGCAGACGGGCGAGACGCTTTACACACGCGACGCCGAGCGCGTGCTGATTCCCGCCTCGAACATGAAACTGCTCGTCTCGGCAGCCGCGCTCCATCGGCTGGGACCCGACTACCGCTTCCGCACGCGCGTATGGATGCGCGGGACGCTCCTGCCCGACGGGACGCTGCAAGGCGACCTGATTCTGCAGGGGCTGGGGGACGCGACGCTGGAGATGCGCGGCTTGGAGACGCTTGCCCAGCAGGTGCGCCAAGCGGGGGTGCAGCGCGTGCAGGGCTACCTGCTCTACGACGACTCGTGGCTCGACGCCGAACGCTACGGCTTCGGCTGGAGCAGCGACGACGAGCCGTTCGGCTACCAAGCGCAGATGAGCGCGCTCTGCGCCGAACGGAACGCGATACGCCTCTACGCCAAGCCCGCGACACAGGTCGGTGAACCCGCCCAGCTGCGCTTGGAGCCTGCCACCGACTATGTGGAGTTGGTGAACCGCACGCGCACAGTGGAACGCGGCGCGGCGAACACGGGCATTCGCGCAACCCGCACCCGCGCCCGCAACCAAATCATCGTGGACGGGACGCTCCCACTCGGCAGCGAGGAGGTCTTCGTCGGTCGGTACGCGGTGGAGAATCCCTCGCGCTACGCGGCGCACCTGTTTCGGCAGGCGTTGCAGGCAGCGGGCGTGGTAGTGGAGCGTGGGGTTGTGCCTGCCCTCACCCCCTGTATCCCCCTCTCCCACAGGGCGGGAGAGGGGGAATGCGCACCCCTCTCCCACCTTGTGGGAGAGGGGCTGGGGGTGAGGACAGACAAAAGCAATCACCTGACCCTCCTCGCCGAACACCTCTCGCCCCCACTGCACGAGGTCGTCGCGCTCATCAACAAGCCCAGCGACAACCTGATTACCGAAATCACGCTGAAAACGCTCGGCAAGGAAATTCGCGGCGCAGGCACGACCGCTGCAGGTGTGCAAGTTTTGCGCGAATTCTTGCAATCAGCGGGGTTGGAGATGGGCGCGGTGCATATCGTGGACGGGTCGGGTCTATCGCGCATCAACGGGGTCAGCCCAGAGAACTTCGTGCGCCTGCTGGAGTATATGCACCGCTCGCCGCATGCAGAGGCGTTCCGCGAGTCGCTGCCCGTGTACGGCGTGGACGGCACGCTGCGCAACCGTCTGCGTGGGACGCCCGTGCAAGGCAACGGCTACGCCAAAACGGGCAGCCTGAACCGCGTCAGCAGCCTGTCGGGCTACCTGCGCACAAAAAGCGGGCGCTGGCTCGCCTTCTCTGTCATCATGAACGCCTACAACGCTTCAGGCGCGGACGCACGCGCCTTGCAAGATAAGCTCGTACAGATGCTGTGGGAGCGACTATAGCCCTACTCCACCACCACCTGCGTAAAGTCTGCCAGCGCGAGGTAGAGCCGATTCGCGCACGCCAGCAGGTTCAGGCGGTTCTGCCGTCGCGCGGCGTCGTCGGTCATCACCATCACGCCGTCGAACAGCGCGTTCACCGCAGGCGACAGCGCGTGCAACTCGGCGTAAATCGCGGCGTAGTCGTGCCTATAATACAGCCCCTCGAAGGGCGGGGTCAATCGCGCGACCGCCTCGTACAGCGCATGCTCCGTCGGGTGTTCGAACAGCATCGCGTCCACTTGCTCCAGCCCGCCGACGGCTTTGATGTCCTTCTTCTCGGCGGCGGCGAGGATGTTTGCGGGGCGCGTGGCGGTCTGCACCAGCGCGACGAACTCGTCCGCCCCTGCGTGCGCCTGCAACAGACGCGCCCGCTGCACGAACCCGTACACCGAGTCGTCCCAGCCGCCGCCCAGCGTCGCACGAATCAGGTCGTAGCGCACGCCCGCCTCCTCCAGCAGCGCCTCGATACGGCTGTAGAACAGCGTCCGCAGGTCGGCTTGCACAGCGATGAGCGGCTTCAGAGGGGCGCGTTGCTCGCGGTAGGCGTCGTGCGCCCGCTGCACCAACTCCGCCAGCGTCGGGTAGTCAGGCTCGTGCTGCAGAATCTCCACCACGCCCGCCGCCGCGCGTCGCAGCCCGAACGGGTCGGACGACCCCTTCGGCAGGTAGCCCAGCCCCACATAGCCCACCAGCGCGTCGATGCGATCAAGCACCGCCAGCGCGCGTCCCAGCGGCGATTCGGGCACAGGGTCGCCCGCGTGGCGCGGCATGTAATGCTCGCCAATCGCGGTCGCCACCGCCTCTGGCTCGCCCGACAGCCGCGCGTACTCCGCGCCAATCACCCCCTGCAGGTCGGGGAACTCCATCACCATCTGCGTCGCCAAGTCCGCCTTGCACAGCCGCGCGGCGCGCAGCAGAAGCAGCGTCTGCTCCGCGTTCCAGTCCAGCGCGCCCGCTAACTGCTCCGCGACGCGCTCCAGCCGATGCGCCTTGTCCAGCAGCGCGCCCAACTTCTGCTGGTACAGAATCCGTCCCAGCGCGGGCACGAACGCCTCCAGCGACTGCTTGCGGTCTTCCTCAAAAAAGAACGCCGCGTCGTTGAACCGCGCGACCAGCACCCATTCGTTGCCCTCGCGCACCTTGTCGGGGTCGCCGTTGTTGTAGACCGAAATAAAGTGCGGCAACAGCGCGCCCTCGCTGTCCACCACAGGGAAAAACTTCTCGTGCTTTTTCATTGCCGAGACCAGCACGGGCGCGGGCAGCCGCAGGAACGATTCGGGGAAGCCCCCCAGCAGCAGATGCGGCTGCTCCACCAAATGCACATTCTCCTCCACGAGGTCAGGCTCCAGCACAGGTCGCGCGCCGATGCTGTGCGCCAGGCGCGTCGCGCCGTCGATGATGATGCGCTCGCGCTCGGCGGGGTCGGCAATCACATGGGCGCGGCGCAATTGCTCCAGAAACGCTTCGGGCGACTCCACCTCGAACGGCTCAGGCGACAGGAAGCGATGCCCGCGACTGTGCCTGCCCGACGGGATACCTTCCAACTCGAACGGGATGACCGTCTGCCCCAGCATGGCGACGATCCAGCGGATGGGGCGTCCGAAGCGCATTTTGCGGCTGCCCCAGCGCAGCGTCTTCGGGAAGGTCATCGACAGGATTAGTTTCGGCAGCGCGTCGGCAAGCACCTCTACGGCGGGCTGTCCTGGGTCGTACTCGCGTACGAAGGCGTACTCGCCCTGCGGCGTCTCGAGGAACTGCACGGCGTCGGGTTCCACCCCGCGCGAACGGGCGAAGCCAATCAGCGCCTGCGTCGGGTTGCCCTGCGCGTCGAAGCAGGCGCGCTTGGCGGGTCCGCGCACGACGCGCTCTTCGGGCGTCTGCTGGGTCGCCACTTCGCTTGCCAGCGCGATTAGTCGACGCGGCGTGCCCAGCGTGCGCACCGCGCCGTGCGCCAAGCGGCATTCGTCCAGCGTCTCGGCGAGTTTCGCGTGCAACTGCTCCAACGCGCCGCGCATAAACGCTGCGGGAATCTCCTCGCACCCAATCTCCAATAGTAGCGTCGCCCGTTCCATCGGCGGGGAATTGTACCTAAGCGCGGCGGTTGGTCAGAACTTCAGGGGAAATTCGGGGGGAATTTGCCCGATTCGCCCCCTGAAGCGTGAACATTTGGTTAATACTGATGTATAATAGAGGTGCGCAGGCATAGAAAGCGATTATGCGACATCTGCCTGCGAAAGGAGGCTCATATGATGATGCGAGGTACAACACTGATCCTGGCAGGCGCCGCTTTGTGCGCCTCTTTCGCGTTCGCGGACGGCTCTAAGAACGCCGAGCTTCAACTCGCTCCCCCTGGTCAGATGGTTATGCCCAAGCGCATGATGAAGGTGCGCTGGGATAACGGGCGAATCGTGCCCGCTACTCCGTGGATTGAGCTGGGCGACTTCGCGCCTGCAGGTCCCTGCGACCCCAACGAGGTGCTGGTGTTCGACCACTTCGGCACGGACGCTGACGGGAACCCGATCGGCGGCACGAACTGTAGCTCTGACTTCCAACCCAGCTCACGCTGGTACTTCGGTCCCACTTACCACAACCCCTACTGGGCGAACGACATCCAGACGCTGGTCAACGCGCAGTACAACGGCGGTACCGCCACATCGCTGACGCACGCATGGTTCTGGAACCCGCCTCAGGCTGAGCCATGTATCGTCCTGATTCTCACCACCGAGCAGATGGACGCCGAGTGTCAGGATGTGCACGATGTGTTCCAGAATCAGCCTCTGGACGGCGTCGTGCTGGACTACGGCACGCTGGCGGCAGGCACTGGCTACTACTACTCGCCTGTGTGCTTGAGCGCGATTGGCGGCATCCAGCTGCCTGCTACCCCTGCGGACGACGGCGATGCGGGCACGGAGCTGCTCGGCGGCTATGCTGTGATTTACGCCAGCGCATTCGACTCGAGCACCGGCACGGTCACCTACGCCACGACAGCGCAGCCGATGCTCTGGAGCATGCAGGACGCGGGCGACATCGGCAGCTCCACTTCGCTCCAGTGGGATGACGATACCCCAACCGATGGCAACCACGACCCCGCTGCCGAATGCTACGACTACACTTTCCAAGTGTGTAGCAACCCGCCGCGCGTGCTGGGCGGCATGATGGCGTTCTGGGTGACCCCCAGCTGCCAGCCGAACGGCGGCGATGTAGACGGCAACGGCTGCGTCGATGACGCCGACCTGCTGGCGGTGCTGTTCGCGTTCGGCAACACGGGCAGCGGTCTGCCAGAGGACACCAACTGCGACCAGGTGGTCGACGACGCCGACCTGCTGGATGTGCTGTTCAACTTCGGCAACGGCTGCTAAACGCTACAACGGTACGGGTGCAGTTTGCTGCGCCCGTACCGTCTACCCTTCCTGCCCGAACCGCTCCAGAAAGCGCGCATGCTGTTGGGCGAGGTTGTAGGGCGTCTGCGGCGCGGCGCACGCAGG
>JAIMAN010000088.1 GCA_023511915.1 Armatimonadota bacterium | reverse complement strand
ATTATGATTACCCCGCTGCCTGGCATCGTCGCCACGAAGCCTGGGTCAGCGACCAAGCCGTTTCCGGGCATCTTCCCCGCCATTCTGAACGACAAGGGCGAGCCTGTGGGGGCGAATCAGGGCGGCTACTTGGTGATTACGCGCCCGTGGCCGTCGATGACGCGCGGGCTGTGGGGCGACCCCGAGCGATTCGTGCAGACCTACTGGAGCAAGTACGACGGGCTATACTTCACGGGCGACGGCGCACGCCAAGATGAGGACGGCTACTTCTGGCTGCTGGGGCGCGTGGACGATGTAATTAATGTGTCGGGGCACCGCCTCAGCACGATGGAAGTGGAGAGCGCGCTGGTGGATCACCCTGCCGTAGCGGAGGCGGCAGTGATTGGCGTCCACCACGAGATCAAGGGGCAGGGCGTCGCGGCGTTCGTGATTATCAAAGAGGGCTACCCCGCCGACGAGAGCCTCAAGGACGCCCTCAAGCAGCATGTGGCGCAGAAAATCGGCGCGATTGCCCGACCCGACCAGATATTCTTCACCGCCGACCTGCCCAAGACGCGCAGCGGCAAGATTATGCGCCGCCTGCTACGCGACATCGCCGAAGGGCGCGCGCTGGGCGACACGACCACCCTCGCTGACCCCGCCGTCGTGCAAGCCCTCAAGGAGAAGTACGAAGGGCACGAGGAGTGATGAGAGCCTCTTAGCCCCTCACCCCCTGTGTCCCCCCCTCCCGCGAGCGGGCGAGGGGGATTGTGGAGTGCGGAAGCGAAGCTTCCGCCCACGCCGAAGCTGACGCTTCAGCACTCCAAAGCAGGGCGCACCGCCGTGCGCCCCTACACCCCTCTCCCACGCTGTGGGAGAGGGGCTGGGGGTGAGGGCGAAGAACGCGCGTCCGTTCCGCATGCGGTGAACCCAAACGGTGTACCCCTATCAGGAGGTCATGAGGGCGTCCCCAAACCCCCTAACTCTGGAACACGGCGCGCAGCGCGTCGGCGATGTGGCGCAGCCCCAGTTCGGGGAACAGCCGATAGCCCCCAACCTCCGCCGTGATGTAGCCCCGATAGCCGACCGACTCCAGCGCGCTACGCACCGCCAGCCACGGCACATCGCCCTGCAACGGGTTCGCAAAGCCCTGAATGTTGCCAATGTCGCCCCGAAAGTCCTTCACATGCACCCGCTTGATGCGCGCGCCCAGAATCGCAATCCAGTGCTGCGGGTAGCCATACGCCAGAATGTTGCCCGCGTCGAAGTAGACGCCGACATACGGGCTGCCGAGGCGGTCAATCAGGTCGCGCACCTCCAGCGGGCTGAGCAGGAATCGGTTCCACACATTTTCGATGGCGATGGCGACCTTGCGCCGTTCGGCTTCGGGCGCCAACTGTTGCAGGGCGTCGCGAGCGCGTTCGTAGGCGACATCATAGGGCACATCGGGCGCCACCACCCCAGGCACGACCAGAATCGCGTCCACGCCCAACGCCTGCGCCAGCCGCAACTGCTGGCGGCACAACTCCAGCGACTCGGCGCGCACTTGCGGGTCGGGGTGCGTGAACGGCTTCTGCCAGTAGACGCCTGTGGAGAGCGAACTCAGTGCAACGCCCATCGCGTCGGCGTCGCGGCGGATTTGCTGCGCGTCCGCATCGCTGGTCGCGGGGCTGAGCGCGCCCTCGAAGTCCATGTTGAACTCAATCGCGTCGAAGCCCGACTCTTTGGCGACGCGCAGGCAGGTTTTGACATCCCAGTTGGCGGGCAGTGTCCAGCGGTTGATGCCGATTTTGAAGGCGGACATAGCCCCCGAATTCGCGCAGGCGCGTCAGATTCCTGCCCGTTTCCGCTGGAGGCGACTGCGCCGCCGACCCTTACTTCACGCCTTCGGCAACCTCGTCGCGCACGGGCAACGGCTCCAGCAGCATCTCTTTGGTGGCGATAAACGACTCGCGTGTGTAGTCCGCCAGTTCGTAGTCTTCGCGCAGCACGATGGCGCCCGTTGGGCAGGCGTCTTGGCAGTAGCCGCAGTAGATGCAGCGCAGTAGGTTAATCTCGTACCGCTTGGCGTACCGCTCGCCGGGCGAGTAGCGTTCGGTGTCGGTGTTGTCAGCCGCCTCCACATAGATACAGCGCACAGGGCACGCCCCCGCGCACAGCGAACAGCCGATGCACCGCTCCAGCCCGTTCTCGTAGCGCAGCAGCACATGCTTCCAGCGCGTGCGGGCGAACTGCTCCTTGCGCTGTTCGGGGTAGGAGACCGTGTCTTTCGGCTCCAGAAAGTGGCGCATCGTGATTTTCAGACCCTTGCCGATAGGTTTGAGCACATCACGCACGATATTCATACGGGCACCTCGTTGCGGATTTCGCTTCCTGCCATCCAATCATCGCTACTTGCTCGCATCGCTTGCCTCAATCGCGCGGGTTCCGTCGCTTGTCTCCAGCGCGGGCGTCTCGGTGCGCGGGGTCAGTTCCAGCAGCATCCCCAGCCGCTGCGTGCGAATCTTCTGCTGCAACTTAATCAGCGCGTAAATCAGCGCGTCAGGCGACGGGGGACAGCCTGGCACATAGACATCGACAGGCACAATCTGGTCGACGCCCTGCACAATCGCGTAGTTGTTGAAAATCCCCCCGCAGGACGCGCACGCGCCCATCGAGACCACCCACTTGGGCGAGGGCATCTGGTCGTAAATCTGGCGCAGCACAGGCGCCATCTTCTTGCTGACGCGCCCCGCGACAATCATCAAGTCCGCCTGACGCGGCGAGGCGCGGAACACCTCCATCCCGAACCGCGCCAAATCGAAGCGCGACGCCGCCGACGACATCATCTCAATCGCGCAGCACGCCAGCCCGAAGGTCAGCGGAAAGATGCTGTTGCGCCGCGCCCAGTTCACAATCTCGTCCAAGCGCGTCACCAGCACATTCCCGCCCATCTCCAGATTCGGAATCGCGGGTGTGGAGGAGTCGCGCAGCACAATCTCTTGAACGCGCGTGTCCATAGGTCTCACCACTCAGATTGTACCCGATTTCACAGAGCAGGTACACCTCTTCACGGTTCCCCTTGCTTGCAGGGGGAACCTTACGGCGGGGGTACACTTTTGGCGTGCTTCAAGCATGGCTGGACGCCCCGCGTGCGTTGCGGTTGCAGGACGCGCCCATCCCCGTACCCGATGCGGGCGAGGTGGTCGTGCGCGTGCGGGTCGCGCTCACCTGCGGCACGGATCTCAAGACCTATCGGCGCGGGCATGCGAAGTTGCCGTTCGGGCTGTTCGGGCACGAGGGCGCGGGCGAGGTGGTCGCCGTCGGCGACGGGGTGTCGCACCTGCAGGTCGGGCAGCGCGTGACTTGGCTGCCGACCGCCCCCTGCGGCGCGTGCCCCCTCTGCCAGCGCGGACGCCCCAACCTGTGCCGCCGCCTGTTCGACGCCGTCGTGCTGGGAACCTACGCCGAGTACCTGCGCATCAACGCGCGGGTCGCCGCCCAGCATGTGTTCCAGTTGCAGGGGCTGAGCGACCTGCAGGGGGCGTTCGTGGAGCCGCTGGCGTGCGTCATCCACGCATGGCGGCAACTGGAGCCGCTGCCTGGCAAGCGGGTGTGCATCGTGGGCACGGGCGCGATGGGCTACCTGCACCTAATGGAAGCGCAGGCGCGCGGCTGCGAGACGGTCGTGGTCGGCAGGCGCGCGGAACGGCTCGAACTCGCCCGCGCCCTCGGCGCCCAGCACACCATACAGGCAAGCGACGACGCCGACTGGCAGGCGCAGGCGCTTCGGCTCACCGACGGCGGCGCAGATGTGGTCGTCGAAGCTACAGGCGCGAAAGCCATCTGGGAACTCGCCCCCAACCTCGCCGCGCCCGGCGGCAAGGTGCTGCTGTATAGCGGGCTGGCAAAGGGCGAAACCGTCTCGGTGCTCGCCGAACGCTGGCACTACGACGAACTCACGATTCTGGGCAGCTTCCACTTCACCACGCAGGACGCCCACACCGCACTGGAACGCCTGCGCCACGGGCAACTGCCTGTCGAACGGCTGATTACAGGCGTGTACCCCCTGCGCGAGATTGTCGCCGTCTTCGAGCAACTGGATCAGGGCGCGGGCATCAAGTACGCGATTGTGCCCGATTAGGTTGCCCTCGCCCCTTGTGTCCCCCGCTCCCGCAAGCGGGCGAGGGGGATTATGGAGTGCGGAAGCGAAGCTTCCGCCTGACGCTGGATCTGACGCTTCAGCACTCCAAACAGGTTCGCGCGCGGCTCCCCTCTCCCACAGCGTGGGAAAGCGGCTGCGAGTGAGGGTGAAAACGCGCGCGCCCTGCACACACCGAACCCAAACGATGTACCCTTATCAGGAAAGGGGCAGGGGGGGCGAAAACGCCCAATTGGTATACTTCTTATATGCCCAGCAACGCCCTCTACTACGGCGACAATCTGGAGGTGATGCGCAAGTACCTGCTCGACGCGAGCGTAGACCTCGTCTACCTCGACCCGCCCTTCAACAGCAACCGCGACTACAACTTGCTGTTCCGGGAGCAGTCGGGCGAACCCGCGCAGGGACAAATCAAAGCCTTCACCGACACTTGGCAGTGGAGCGAACGCGCCTACGACGAGTTCTGCCAGACCTGCCCCAAGCCTGCGCTGGTGGAGCTGGTGCAAGGCTTTGTGCGCACGCTGGGGCGCAACGACCTAACGGCGTACTTGGTGATGATGGCGCCGCGCTTGGTGGAGTTGCATCGAGTGCTGAAGCCGACAGGCAGTTTGTATCTGCACTGCGACCCGACGGCGAGCCACTACCTGAAGGTGATGCTGGATGTGATCTTCGGGGCGCGGAACTTTCGGAATGAGATTGTGTGGGTGCGCGATCCCGCAGGCAAAGGCGGCAAGCGCATTAGCCGCCAGTGGCCCCGCAACATCGATGTGCTGCTGTTCTACACGAAGTCCGATACCTACGCCTTTCACCAGCAGTACCTCCCGCTAACCGAAGAGCAAAAGCAAGCCTACCGCTACGAAGATGCGCGGGGACGCTACAAGGCGGTTCAGCGCGGCAACTACAGCGACGAGATGTGGGAGCGGTTCCGTGCTGAGGGGCGTATCCACATCTCCAGCACGGGCAAGGAGTACCTGAAATACTATCTTGATGAGGCGCGGGCGACCGTCGGCAGCGTCTGGGACGACATCCCAGGCTTCGGCACGCGCACGGCGGCAGCGGAACTACTCGGCTACCCGACCCAGAAGCCCCTTGCGCTGCTGGAGCGCATCATCCAAGCCTCCAGCAACGAGGGCGACACCGTGCTTGACCCGTTCTGCGGCTGCGGCACGGCAATCGTCGCCGCGCAGAAACTCAACCGCCGCTGGATCGGCATCGACATCACGCACCTCGCGATTGCCCTCATCAAGTACCGCCTCAGCGATATGTTCGACCTCACAGAGGGCACGGACTATCGCGTCGTTGGCGAGCCGACCAGCGTAGAAGACGCCCGCGCCCTCGCCCAGCACGACCGCGACGAGTTCCAGAAGTGGGCGATCGGTCTCATCCCGCGCGCCCGCCCCTACCAAGACAAAAAGGGCAAGGACACGGGCATCGACGGCGTGCTGTTTTTCAAGGACGACCTGAAAGACCCCAAGCGCGCGTTGATACAGGTCAAGAGCGGCAGGGTGAGCGTGAAGGACATCCGTGATTTTCGGGGCGTGTTGGAGCGCGAGGGGGCGACTTTGGGGCTGTTCGTGACTTTGGAGCCGCCGACGCGGGATATGGTGCAAGAGGCGGCGCAGGCGGGGGGTTACACGACGCCGTTGGGCAACTTGCGCATCCCACGCCTGCAGATACGCACGGTGGAGGCGTTGCTTGGGGGCGAGGGGTTCGCGATTCCGAGCGCGGCGTTGCTGATGGGCGTGGCGCAGGCAGAGCGCGTCGCAGCCACAAGCGAGCAAAAGGCGTTGGAGATGTAGGGCGTCGATGAATCCTTTTCCCGCCCTACTGCCTCTAACCCTCACATGCGTATGCAAACCTACACTGGAGTAGGCAGCGCGCCTGTCAAGGCTCGAGAAACTTATCGGCATCGTGTCGCGATTATCGGCGGTGGCACGGCGGGCATTACCGTCGCGGCGCAGTTGGCGCGGCGGGGTATCCACGATAAGGAGGTACAACGATGATCTTCCGACAAATCTACGAAGACGGTCTGGCGCAGGCGTCCTACTTTTTCGGATGCCCTGCCACGGGGGAAGCGATGGTGATTGACCCCCGACGCGATATCGATGTGTACCTACAGTTGGCGCAAGAGACGGATCTGAAGATCGTCGCGGTTGGCGAAACGCACATCCACGCGGACTTCCTGTCGGGCGCACGCGAACTGGCGCACGCCACAGGCGCGACGCTCTACCTCTCCGACGAAGGCGACGCGAACTGGAAATATCGCGGGCTGGAGGGCTTCAAGGTGCGCCTGCTCAAAGACGGCGACGAGTGGCTGATTGGCAACATTCGCGTGCGCGCCGTCCACACGCCCGGACACACCCCCGAACACATCACCTTCCTGCTCTACGACGGCAAAGAGGCGACCGACCCGATGATCGCGATTACGGGCGACTTCATCTTCGTGGGCGACTTGGGACGCTCTGACCTGCTGGAGGAGGCGGCGGGCATTCAGGGCACGGCGGAGCCCGGCGCGCGCAAACTGTACCAGAGCCTCGTGCGCTTTATCGAGCAGCCCGACTACCTGCAGATTTGGCCTGGGCACGGCGCGGGTTCGGCGTGCGGCAAGGCGTTGGGCGCACTGCCTGCTTCCACACTCGGCTACGAGAAGCGCCACGCATGGTGGGCGCGCTCCATCGCCAACTACGACGAGGAGCAGTTCGTGCGCGACCTGCTCGCCGACCAGCCCGAAGCGCCGACCTACTTCGCCGTGATGAAGCAGCTCAATCGCGACGGGATGCCGATTCTGGGCAAGTTGCCCGAGCCGCCGCGCCTGACGCCCGAAGCGTTCCAAAACGCGCTGCGGGACGGCGCGGTGCTGGTGGACACGCGCGACAAGTTCGCCTTCGCAGGCGGGCATATCAAGGGCGCGATTAACATCCCTGCGGGCAAGATGTTCTCCACTTGGGCAGGGTGGCTGCTGCCGTATGATAAGCCGCTGATCCTGCTTGCGCCCCCCGAACAAATCGAAACGCTCGTGCGCCAACTGGTGCGCGTCGGGCTGGACAATGTTATTGGCTACATTCCGTCGCTGGAGGGCTACGCGCCTACCGAACTGGAGACCTTACCGCAAATTAGCGCCGAGAACGCGCATCGGCTCTGGCAGTCGGGCGAGGCGGTGATTCTGGATGTGCGCGGGTTGTCCGAGTACCGCGCGGGGCACATCCCGAACGCGAAGCATATCCACGCGGGGCGCGTGCTGCAGCGAGCGCACGAGATCCCGACCGACCGCCCCGTGATTGTTCACTGCCTCTCAGGCGGACGCTCCAGCACAGCGATTAGTGCGCTGATGGCGCGTGGCTACCGCAATCTCTACAACCTCACGGGCGGCATCCTCGCCTGGCAAGAGCATCACTTCCCGCTGGAGCGCTGACCTGTTTGAGTGCTGAAGCGCAGCTTCAGCATCAGGCGGAAGCTCCGCTTCCGCACTCCATAGTCCCCCCTCGCCCGCACGCGGGCGAGGGGGGCAGGCTGTCGCTTTTACACATCGGACGCTGGCGACGATCTTACGCGGGTAGATCT
>JAIMAN010000018.1 GCA_023511915.1 Armatimonadota bacterium | reverse complement strand
ACTGGCAACCCTACGCAATCGTTTATTTACAGCCATAACTCGCAGCAAAGCTTGGGTGAGAGTGCTTGGGTACGGACAGGGAATGGAAAATCTTGTCTCTGAATTTAACAGATTGAAGCAGAATGGTTTCAGGCTCGATTTTACTTACCCTGACAATGAACTTCTTGCAAAGTTGAAAGTCGTGCATCGAGACTTGTCGCCCCATGAGAAACAACGCTTGGAACAGAAGTATTCCGTGATTCGTGAACTGATTGATGCTATAGATAGGGGCGAAATCACACAAGACGACCTATCTGAAGAGGATAAACGAGCACTCAAGAGCTTCTTGCAACAAGAAAATCACTGAAGTATCGCTGTTGTGTTCTACCAGTTGCGGCACTAACTGTACCTGAATGACTATTGCTTGCATCGTAGGATAGCACAGTGCCGTTCCTTCCTCTCGTTAGAGGCGCGATTAGCGTCCCTTTTTTATACACTCCTCACTATAGGGTAAACTCTTCCCATGCCCTGCAGCCTGCTGGGGAACGACCCGAACTTAAACTCGCATGGCAGGCGCGCCCGTCGCACCCACAAAGGGTACAATCAGTCTCGCAGGAAGATACGCGATGAACCAATCCGAGCGCCGCTGGGTGAGACGCTTCAACAACTTCGTCAAGGCGTTCGCCCAGCTGGAGGAAGCGGTCAAGCTGTCCCGACAGCGCGAACTCTCGAAACTCGAACAGCAGGGGCTGATCCAAGCGTTCGAGTACACACATGAACTTGCTTGGAAGACGATGAAGGACTTTCTGGAGGAGCGCGGCGTGCAGAATATTTACGGCTCCCGAGACGCTACTCGCGAGGCGTTCAAGGCAGGCTTGATCGATAACGGCGAGGTCTGGATGGAGATGATTCAGAGCCGCAACCTGACCTCGCACACCTACAACGAGGAAACCGCAGCAATAATCTTCTCCGCGATCGTCGATAATTACTTCGCAGAGTTCGCTGCCTTCCGTGAGCGTATGGAACAACTTAAAGCGAGCGAGGAACCTTCATGACCACGCGCTTCGGCTTGAGTGAGGCGATCATCCAGAGACTCTGCGCGGTGCTGGCGCAATACCCGCAGGTAGAGCAAGCCGTGCTGTACGGCTCACGAGCGACGGGCAGCTACCGCAACGGCTCCGACATCGACCTCGCCCTCTTCGGGGACGACCTGAACCTACAGATGCTATGCAAAATCATGGACGCCATCGATGACCTGATGCTGCCCTACTCGGTGGACTTGGTCATCTTTGGGCAGGTGAGCGACCCTGACCTGAAGGCGCACATTCAGCAGGCAGGCGTGGTGTTCTATCAGCGGATGGAACCGCCCCCTGCCAACGAAGCAACTGCCGCGCTCAACGGGTAGACTCCTTGCCATGCCTCGCATCCTGCTGCTGAACGGACCGAACTTGAACCTGCTGGGGACGCGCGAGCCACACATCTACGGCGCGGAGACGCTGGATGCTATCGTGCAACGCGCGACCGAGTACGCCCAATCGCTCGGCATCGAGCTGCGCCATGTGCAGTCGAACCACGAGGGCGCGCTCATCGACGCACTGCACGCGGCGCGCGCATGGGCGGACGGCATAATTATCAACGCGGGCGCGTACACGCATACCAGCATCGCCCTCTACGACGCCATCCGCGCCGTCGGGCTACCCACGATCGAAGTCCACCTGACCAATATCTACGCCCGCGAGCCGTTCCGCCACCAATCGGTAATCGCGCCCGCCTGTGTCGGGCACATCAGCGGCTTCGGCGCACACAGCTACCTGCTCGCCGTGCAAGCGATGGCGTACCTGCTGCAAAAACCCGCCGAGCAGGTATAATCCCCTGCAGCGAGGTGGTACGATGATAACGATGACGCCAACCAAACGGCTCTCACTGAGCGATTTGCCCCACCTAAGCACGGGCAAGCGCACCCGCCTGTATCGGATGATGTATAAGTACGGCATCGGCAACGGCACGCTGATGGTGCTGCCCTACGACCAAGGGCTGGAACACGGACCGCGCGACTTTTTCCCCTACCCGCCCTCGGGCGACCCTGACTACATCTGCCGCTTGGCAATCGACTTGGGCTTTTCGGCGGTGGCGTTCCAGTACGGAATCGCCGAGAAGTACCTCGCGAAGTTCGCAGGCAAGATTCCGCTGATCCTGAAGCTGAACGGCAAGACCGAGGTGCCGTCGGACGCGCAGGCGTTGTCGCCGCTGAATTCGCGCGTGGAGGACGCCGTGCGGCTGGGCGCGGACGCCGTCGGCTACACGCTCTATGTCGGCTCGCCGCGCCAAGACGACGACTTCCGCCAGTTTATGGAGGTGCGCGCCGCCGCCGAAGCGTATGGCATGCCGCTGATTGTGTGGGCGTACCCGCGCGGCGAGGCGGTGCAAGCCAAAGGCGGGCGCGACAGCCTGTGGGCGGTAGACTACGCCGCGCGCACCGCCGCCGAACTCGGCGCGGACATCGTGAAGGTCAACTTCCCGAAACTCGCCCCGCCCGAAGAGCGCGCTAAGCACCCCAAGCCCTACAACGAACTGGAAGAGAACGACGAGCAGCGCATCCAGCGTGTGGTCACCTCGGCGGTCAACACCTTCGTGCTGCTCTCCGGCGGCGAGAAGGGCAACGACGCCGATGTGCTGAACAAGGTGCGCCTGTCGATGGACGCGGGGGCAATCGGGCTGATTTTCGGGCGCAACATCTGGCAGCGACCCTACGAGGAAGCCGCGCGCCTGGTGGAGCAGATTCAGTCCATCATGCGCGACTACGGGCGACCCGAACCCGAAGTCTGAAGGAACGCTTCAATCACGGCGACCGCCCGCTGGAGGTCGGACGCGGACACATGCTCCAGCGTGTCTGTGATCCAGTGCCAGTGGGGCGGGACGCCTTTTTCGATCTCGCACCACAGAGCAATCGCGCGGTAGCCACGCAGGTAGAACGGCAGCGCGTCGGTGTACGCGCCGTGCGGTACCGCGCTGGGCTGTAGGCACAGGTCGGGACGCGCCGCCGCGAGGCATTCCATCGAACGCACCATGTCGGGATGCGCCCGCGCGCGGGGCAGCATCGCCTCCACCGCCAAGTAGCGCGGCTCGCCCAGCCCGATGTGGTCGATAATCAGGAACTCGGCGTCGCGCAGCTGGTGTCCGTACTCGCGCTCAAACGCGAACGCGCCGTTGGGTCTGCCGACCTCCTCGCAGCCCGTGAAGACGCCCCAGACCTCCGTGTGGGGCAGCGGCGCGTCGGCGAGCTGTTCCAGCACCGTCAGCAGCGCAGCGGTTCCCGACCCGTTGTCGTTCGCGCCCTGCACCCACGGCAGGAACCATTCGCGATGCAGCAGCAGCGCCATTCCATACAGCGCGACCAGCCCGCCGAGCGTCATGAGGGCGCGGGCGACGGCGGGCAGCCACGCCAGCCCCAGCAACGGCGACAACCCAAGCAGGAGCGCGCTTAGCGTGTGCGCCGCCAGCACGCCCGCCTGCAGTTGGAAGTTGCGCCCGAACGCCCGCACATGGCGCGGATGCCACATCAGCGCGGCGCGCTGGCTGTCGATATGCGCCATCAGCACGATGCGCCGTCGCGCCTCCCCCTGCGCAGGCGCGACGGCAATCAGGTTCGCGCTCTCGCGCTGCGGAAACAGGGACATCACATCCCACCTGCCGCTGACCAAGCCCCAGAACATCGCCATCGCTGTGAGGCTGCTGCCCGCGCCCACCCACCACAGCGCAGGCGCGTTCAGCCAGCCCAACACCGCCGACGCCACAAACAGCGCGGAGACCGTCAGCCACGCGGGAGTTAGCGACGCGACGCTCCGAAACGGCTGCTCGAAGACCGTCAGCCCGCGCTCGTGCAGGCGACGATGCAGGTACTCGCGCAGGCGCGCCTCCGACTCGGTCGTCGCAGGGCGCGCCCCAAAAGCGTGAATCAGCGCGGTCAGGTTCTGGTACGCTTCGTGCATCGCTCCGCCTCAAGCGCACAGTGTACCCCACCTTGCCGCGTGCAAGCGTGTATACTATCGGGTGTTTTTCCAACGCTTGTGGCGTGCGCACGCGCTGGGCGTGCTGGCGGTCGTGATAGTGGTCGGCGCGGTCTACGCCCAGACGCTCGGCTTCGGGTTCGTCTGGGACGACGACCAAATCATCTACGGGCGCATCGAGTACCAGTCGCCGTCGCGCTGGCTGGAGGCGGTGCGCCAGCCGCTGGACTTCTCGCCGAACTACTTCCGCCCACTCGCGCTCAGCAGTCTGCTCGTGCAAATCTGGGTCTGGCAGGCGAACCCCGCGCCGTTCCACGCGGCGAATGTGCTGATTCACCTCGTGAACACCGCGCTGGTGTGCGTGTTGGGGCTGCGGCTGCTGGGCGGGCGTTGGCAGGGAGTGTTGGCAGGCGCGCTGTACGGGGCGCATCCCGCGCTGGTGGAGAGCGTGGCGTTCGTCTCGTCGCGGTACGACCTGCTGGCGACGCTGTTTCTGCTGCTGGCGTTGTGGCTGGAGGGGCGTTTGCAGGGCGCGGCGCGTGTGGCGGGCGTCGCGACGGCGTTCCTGCTCGCCCTGCTGTGCAAGGAGGTCGCGCTTACCCTGCCGCTGGTGATGCTCCTGTGGCAACTGGCGGTGGGTTATCCGACGGATGCCAAGCCCCCCTCCTCGAAGGTTCCCCCTGCTCCGCAAGGGGAACCGCCTGCGCTGGGTTCCCCTCACGCAGTGGGGGGAACCTCACGGAGGGGGGGGCGTTTCTCGCTGGCGTATGTGCGGGATTTACTCCGCCGCGAGCGTGCGCTCTATGCGGGGCTGGCGGTTGCGCTGGGCGTCTACTTCGCGCTGCGCTACGCCGCGCTGGGCTACCTGTTCACCACGCCGCCTGAGAACTTGCAAATAGACGTGGGCACGCCGCTCCAGCACCTGCTACTGGTCGGGCGCACGCTGGCGACGCTAACGGGGCTGGCGGTCTTCCCGTTTTTCAGCATCACGCCCGCGCACCACTCGGAGTTGCCGATTCTGCTCAGCGACGGCTGGGCGTGGGCGCAGTTGGCGATTGCGGTTGCTGTTGTGGCGGGCGTTGGGTGGATGGCGCGTCGTCAGCCGCGCGTGGGTTGGCTGCTTGGGGCGGGGCTGGTCGGGCTACTGCCCGTGCTGAACCTGCGCCCGATGGAGTTCGCGTTTGGCGTCTTCACGGCGGAGCGGTTCCTGACCTTCCCGCTCGCGCTCATCGTGCTGGGGCTTGTGGTGGGGCTGCTGGGGCGGGCGTCGGCGCGGCGCGTGCGGGCAATCCAAGGCGCGATGGTTGGCTACTGCGCCGCACTGCTGCTGACCACGGCTTACAACCTCCCCAACTGGCGCGACGCCGAATCGTTCTGGAAGTGGGTCACGGTCGCTGCGCCGCGCTCGCCGATTGGGTATAGCAACCTGTCCGACCTGTATAACAAGCAGGGACGCCACACCGAAGCGCTGGAGTACGCCGAGAAAGCCATTCAGGTCGCCCCGCGCAGCGGGATGGGCTATGTGAACAAGGGCGTCGCGCTGCTGCGCTTGGGCGACCCCGACGCGGCGATTGCACTGTTCCGTCAAGCGACCGAAATCGAGCCCCACAACATCGTCGGCTGGAACAACCTTGCGGTGATGCTCTCCGAGCGGGGCGAATTCGACGAGTCGGAGCGCATTATTCGCGAGCGCGTGCTGGGGCGCACGCCGAAGTTTTATGGGCATCAGGCGTTGGGGCTGCTCTATGCACGCAAGGCGCGGTTAGACCTCGCCGAAGCCGAGTTCCGCGCGGCGTATGCGCTGATTCCGAACCCTGCGGGCACGGCTGCCGAGCAGGGACTGCGCGAGTTGCAGCAAGCCAGCAAGTGGATTGCCGCCGCGCACCACTGGATGAACCAGCGCGACTTGGCTTCGGCGGAGGCGCACCTGCAGGCGGCGGCGCAGCGCGACCCAGACCGAGTCGCCTACGGCATCGCGCTGGCGCGCCTGCGCATTTTGCAGAATCGCCCCGCCGAAGCCAAGCAAGCGCTCACCGACCTGCGCGAACGCGGCTACCGCGACCAGACACTCGACGCCCTGCTTGCCGAAGCGGAGCAGATGCTCGCACGACGCTCGCGGTAGCCGCTACACCTGCTCGCCGAGGGCGCGCAGGCGCGCTTTGGCGCGTTCCACCTCGAGCTTTGCCTCCGCCAGCTCCTCTTCCGAGAGGGGCTGGCTCAGCACCTCCAG
The DNA here is from genome assembly GCA_023511915.1 of Armatimonadota bacterium. Lineage (GTDB taxonomy): Bacteria > Armatimonadota > Fimbriimonadia > Fimbriimonadales > GBS-DC > GBS-DC. Next base: position 38,982 of record JAIMAN010000018.1, on the reverse strand, counting down.
TGCTTTGCGCAGGGCGACGCGGGCGCGGTCGGGGTCAATCTCGTCCGCCAGCTCCGCGCCGTCCGCCAGCACAATCGTGCGGTCGGGCAGCACCTCCGCGAAGCCGCCCAGCACGGTGAACTTGCGCGTGACGCCGTCCGCGCGGCGGTACTCGCCCACGCCGTACTGCAACTGCGCGAAGAAGGGCATGTGCCCCGCCATCACGCCGAAGTAGCCCTCGCTGCCCGGCAGGCGCACATGCACCACGCGCTCCTCCAGCACCGTGCGCTCAGGGTTCACAATCGACAGCAGAAACTCGCGCATCGCCTACGCCCCCTGCAGCTGCTTCGCCTTCTCCAGCACATCCTCAATCGCGCCGCACATGTAGAACGCCTGCTCAGGCAGGTCGTCCACCTCGCCGTTGACAATCATCTTGAAGCTGCGCACGGTGTCCGCCACGCGCACATAGCGTCCAGGGTTGCCCGTGAACTTCTCGGCGAGGAAGAACGGCTGCGACATGAATCGCTCGATCTTGCGGGCGCGGGCGACCAGCAGCTTGTCCTCGTCCGACAGCTCGTCGATGCCCAGAATCGCGATGATGTCCTGCAGGTCGCGATAGCGCTGCAGAATCTGCTGCACGCTGCGCGCCACCTGATAGTGTTCCTCGCCGACGATTGCGGGGTCAAGGTTCTTGGAGGTGGACGCCAGCGGGTCGACGGCGGGGTAGATGCCCTTCTCGGCGATGCGCCGCTCCAGGTACACATAGGCGTCAAGGTGCGAGAAGGTGGTTGCGGGTGCGGGGTCGGTCGGGTCGTCGGCGGGCACATAAATCGCCTGCACGGAGGTAATCGAGCCGCGCTTGGTGGAGGTGATGCGCTCCTGCAGCTCGCCCATCTCGGTCGCCAGCGTCGGCTGGTAGCCTACAGCGGAGGGCATGCGCCCCAGCAGCGCGGACACCTCCGCGCCCGCCTGCACGAAGCGGAAGATGTTGTCGATGAACACCAGCACATCCTGCCCCTCCTCGTCGCGGAAGTATTCCGCCATCGTCAGGGCGGTCAGCCCCACGCGCAGCCGCGCGCCTGGCGGCTCGTTCATCTGCCCGAACACCAGCACCGTCTGGCTAATCACGCCCGTCTCGTTCATCTCAAGATACAGGTCGTTGCCCTCGCGCGTGCGCTCGCCCACGCCCGCGAACACCGACACGCCTTGGTGCTCGGTGGCGATATTGCGGATCAGCTCCTGAATCAGCACAGTTTTGCCCAGCCCCGCGCCGCCGAACAGCCCGATTTTGCCGCCCTTGTTGAACGGACACAGCAAGTCAATAACCTTCAGCCCCGTTTCGAGGATTTCGGTTTTTACATTCTGCTCTTCCAGTGAGGGCGCGGGCTTATGGATGGGGGCGTAGATGTCGGTTTGCACGGGACCGCGCTCATCGATGGGTTCGCCCAGCAGGTTGAACAGCCTGCCGAGGGTGGGGCGTCCGACGGGCACTTTGATGGGCGCGCCTGTGTCGATAGCGTCCATCCCGCGCACCAGCCCGTCGGTGGACGAAAGGGCGACTGTGCGCACGATGTCGTCGCCTAAGTGTTGCGCCGCCTCGCAGGTCAAATCGATGCCGCGCGCCTCGTCCTTGATCTTGATGGCGTTGTTGATGGCGGGCAACTCGCCGTCGGAGAAGCGCACATCGACGACGGGACCCATCACCTGCACGACCTTACCGATATTCGCCATAGTAGCCTCCTTACTTGCGTCTGTAAACGCGCAGCGCACAGACGCGCCGCGCACGGCGAAAGTATACCCGACGGCGCGCGCCCCCTGCACGGAACCGACGCCGAAAATGTCTAAGAGCGTAGGGAGATGGCAGTATGTTGCTTCTGTACCGTTTTCTGTGGATTGCCTCGGCATTAGGGGTCGCCGCCGTGATGATTATGCTTTCGAACCCGCGCGCGGAGCGTCCCATCGTCTCCAACGAGTGGGCGTCGGTGCAGCAGGGGCGGTTCAGCCTGCAGGCGCCGCGCGAGTTCCGCGCCCACCGCGACGCGCTGACCCAGATGGGCATGAACAAGCCCAACAGCCCCGTGCAGTTGCAAGACGCGGTGCGCATCGAGCGCGGCGCACGCACAGGCATGAAACTCGCGCTGGTGACCCTGCGGACGGACTTGCAGGTCGGCAGCGACGACGACGCGCCTGCCGCCGCTACCCCCGACCAGAACGCCGCGCGCACCCTGCGACGCATACACACCGCCCAACTGGAGACCCTGCGCGAGGCATACGCCGACCTCAAAGAGACGCAGACACGCCCCACGCGCGTGCAAGGCGCGCCTGCACTGCGCACTGACTTCACCTTCACCCTCGCGCACTGGGTTCCCCTCTTCAACACGCCTGCGCAGGGCTACCTGATTACCGTGCCCGTCTCGCAGACCGAGGCGCTGCACATCATCGCCTATAGCCCGCCTCACCAGTTCCAGCAGTACCAACCCGTCTACGAGCGGATGGTCAGCACCCTCAAACTGAATGCGGGCGCAACCACCACGGCAAGCGGAGGCTGGGAATGATGCACAACAACCCACTGTACGAAGCGGCGGAAGAGGCGAAAAAGTCGGTCAAGTTCCTCTACGAGGTCAACACGGGCTACACGCTAACCGCCAAACTGGAGCGGTTTTTCGGCGTCGGGCTGCTGCTGGCGTTGCTCAACCTCATCTTCATCGCGTGGCGTCCCGACTGGGGCGTCTGGAGCAGTATCGCGACGCTGTTTTTCATCGGCGTCTGGCTGCCCAACTCGTACCTGATTGACCGCTTGGAAGACCTCGCGGGCTATCGAGACCTGTTCGCGCTGACCCTGCTGCACGGCGTGCTGGGCAACCCCGTCGCGGCGTTTGTCGTGTACGGGCTGTTCGCGCTGCTGTTCTGGGCACTCTCGCGCGGCGAGCAGAGTAACCCTGCGGCGATTCTCGCGCTGGTCTATGTGGGCTTCCGCGGCTTGTTCGACGGCGCACTGATGCTGACGGGCGCGCTCGACATCGCCGACTGGCTGCGCTTCCAGATGGACTTCATGTCCACGCTGCCGTTTCTGGCGATTGGCTTCGGCTGGTTCGTCGGGAGCCTGTTCCGCAACGATTAGGGTACACTAACGCCGCTATGGGTTCGGCAAAGGCGGCGTGGAAAATCTCGCTGCACGGCGGGCACAGCGGCGAGTTCTGCGAACATGCCGAGGGCAGCCTGCGCGAGATTCTCGAAGCCGCGCACCACGCAGGCTACACGGTCTTCGGCGTGGCGGAACATATGCCCCGCGCCGAAGCGCGATTTTTGTACCCCAAAGAGGTCGAGTGGGGCTGGACGACGCAGACGCTGGAAGAGATTTTCGACCGCTACGCGCACACGATTACGCAACTCGCCGAGGAGTTCGCTGACCGCTTGACCGTGCTGCGCGGGTTCGAGATCGAGGTCGTGCCCGAAGACCGTTATGTCGCGCTGGTGCAGGGCTACCGCGAACGCTACGGGTTCGACTACATCGTCGGGTCGGTGCATTACCTGCATGACGCCTCCATCGACGGCTACTCGGAGCAGAGTTTTCTGGACATGATGGCGCGGGTCGGCGGGATGGAGTCGGTCGCCGTGCAGTATTATCACAAGGTCGCCGCGATGGCGCAGGCGGTGCGCCCCGAAGTGATTGGGCATCTGGACTTGGTGCGCCTCAAGGCGACGCGGTTGGGACTGGCGGAGCAGGTTGCGACCCCGCGCGTGCGCCAAGCAGTGGAGCACGCGCTGGAAGCCATCCGTGCAGTCGGCGCACGGGTGGAGGTCAACACCTCTGCGCTGCGCAAGGGGCTTGACCAACCCTACCCCGCCGACTGGATTGTGCAGTTGGGCGCGCGGATGGGCGTGCGCTTCTGCATCGGCGACGACAGCCACCGCCCCGCGCAGGTCGGCTTCGGGCTGGAGGAGGCGCGCCTGCACCTGCTACGCAACGGCGTTCGCGAGGTGCATTACCTCACGCGCGAAGGAGGCGCAATCGTGCCCGCCTCTGCGAGTTTGGAGGAATAACGCCTACACTCTCACACTCTCTCCAGGACGCAGCGCGAGGATTTCCAGCCCCTCGATGTCGCGGGTCGCCTCGCGCAACTGATCGGGCGTGCCCGTCAGCAGCGGGAAAGTGCCCCAGTGCATCGGAATCACGCGCTTGACGCCCAGCAGCCGAATCGCATACGCTGCCTCGCGCGGTCCCATCGTGAACACATCGCCTATCGGCAGCATCGCCACATCGGGCTGATACAACTCGCCGATGATGCGCATATCCCCAAACACGCAGGTGTCGCCCGCGTGATAGAGCGTCAGCCCGTTCTCCAAGCGCACCACATAGCCCGCAGGCTCGCCCGCGTAGACCACCTGCCCGCCCTCCTCCAGACCGCTGCTGTGGAAGGCGTTCACCATCGTGACGGTGACGCCGTCTATCGCCACGCTGCCGCCCTTGTTCATCGGCTGCACTTTTTGTACCCCGTGCCGCGTGAGGTAGAGGTACATCTCGTAGATGCACGCCACCGTCGGCTGATAGGTCTTCGCAATCGGCACGGCGTCTGCGCAGTGGTCGGCGTGCCCGTGCGTAATCAGCATAATGTCCACGCCAGGTAGCTGCTTGGCGTCTTCTGGGCAGGCGGGGTTGCCCTGCACCCACGGGTCAATCAGAATCCGCTTACCGTTCGGCGAAGTGATCAGAAAGGTCGAGTGTCCCAGCCACTGAATCTGCGTTTGCATATGCGCCAACCTCCGCCGATAGGATACCCGCTTTCGCATCGCATGCCAACTCCAACCGTTTCTGTCGGTATCGGCATTCAACCCAATAGACTTTCTGCTGTCCATTCTTTACCGTAGCGCCTGTCCCATGCTGAATGTGTAGCCTGATATCGCGCAGCTACGCCGCACTTGCCGCACTTGCGTCCTGCAGGTCTCGTTGCTAAAAATCAAGAGTTATATAACAGTATGTCGTCTGTTCGGATATGCAAGGCTTGTAACCACACGCAAGAAACCGCTTTGTGTAAGTGGGCAGGTTGCCCAAGCTCTATGACGCGCCTCTGAGAACCACGCATGAGCAGCCTCATGGTGCACATGTGCAGGATCGAACAGCGCGACCAGAACATTCACATCGGGCAGGTCAATCCGTTGTCGTTTCTTCTTCATGGAGCAACTGGTTCACCAGCTCTACAGTCACAGGCACTGGGTTCGGCACATCGGGGAATAAGGGAACGCCGTTTCGAACGCGGGTTGTCCCCGTTCCAGAAGTGTCCACGCACTCAGCCCCATCGTCACCTTCGGAAATGAGCAGGCTGAGCCGCTCGATTTCGGGATGGCGCCGTAGGTAGCCCATCAGTTGCTCACGACTGCCGTGCAGTACGCGAAGGCGTCCCACAAATTCCAGTATACCTCAGTAAACGACGCCCGCCTGCCCGAACCAGCGCGGAATCGCCCCCTCATACGCTGCGTTGCACTGCTCCAGCGGTAGGTCGATAAGCAGCGCGCCGTTCCAGCGAATGCGCAGGCGGTCGCCCCCTGTTTCGCCGATTGCATGGCACGCCAACCCGTGCGTCTGCGCCCGCGCGGTGATTTCGTCTACATGCTGGGGCGACGCCGAGAGAATCACGCGCGTCTGCCGTTCGCCGAACAGCGCAGCGTCGGGGCGCGGCGCGCCCTCGTTGGCAGCGTCCGTGAGGTCTACCTGCGCGCCGACGCCATGCACCAGCGCGCACTCCGCCAGCGCAACGGCGAACCCGCCCTCGCTGAGGTCGTGCATCGAGCGCACCAGCCGACGACGCGCCAGTTCCACCAGCAGGCGGTGCAGCGCGCGCTCCGCCGCCAAATCCACAGGGTCGGGCGCGCCGCGCTCCAGCCCGTGCAGCACATACAGATACTCGCTCGCGCCAATCCCGAAGTGCGGCTCGGCGTCGGCGGGACGGGATGCGGGGCACACCAGCAGCGCCACATCGCCCGCCTCGCGAAAGCCCATTCCGACCGCATCTTCGGGACGCTCCAGAATGCCCAGCATGCCGATCGTCGGGGTGGGGTAGACCGCGCCGAACTCGCTCTCGTTGTAGAAACTCACATTCCCCGACACGACAGGCGTCCCGAAAAACTCGCTCGCGTCGGCGATTCCGCGCACGGCTTGCTCGAACTGGTAGTAGATTTCGGGGCGTTGCGGGTTGCCGAAGTTGAGGCAGTCGGTGATTGCGCGCGGCTGTGCGCCGACGCAGGCGAGGTTGCGCGCCGCCTCCGCCACCGCAATCTGCCCTCCGCGATACGGGTGCAGGTAGCAATACCGTGCGTTGCAGTCAATCGTGAGGGCAATCCCGCGCTCCGAGCCGCGAATGCGCAACGCCGCCGCGTCGCCCGTGCCTGGGGGCAAAATCGTCTGCGTGCCGACCAGCCAGTCGTACTGCTCGTACACCCAGCGCTTGCTGGCAATCGTGGGCGATTCCAGCAGCGCGAGCAGCACGGCGTTCATATCGTCGGGGACGGGCACTTCCGCGAGTTCCAGTCGCTGCACTTCGCGCAGGTACGCGGGTTCGTCCGCCTGCAGCGTGTAGGTCGGGCACTGCGTGGTGAGGTAGTCGGGGGGCACTTCGGCGACCACCTCGCCCCGATGGCGCACGCGCACGACAGGCTCTTCGATGACGCGCCCAATCACGACGGCGTTCAGCCCCCACTTGCGGAATACCCGTGCGACCTCCTCCTCACGCCTCGCCTGCACATAGAGCAGCATCCGCTCCTGCGACTCAGAGAGCATAATCTCGTAGGGGGTCATGTTCGCCTCGCGGGTGGGCACGAGGCTGGTCTCAATCTCCACGCCCGTGCCCGATTTGGCGGTCGGCTCGCAGGTGGTGCAGGTCAGCCCCGCCGCGCCCATGTCTTGCATCCCCAGCACCGCGCCCGTTTCGATTGCTTCCAGCGTCGCCTCAATCAGCAGTTTCTCCATAAACGGGTCGCCGATTTGCACATTCGGGCGCTTCTCCTCTTGGTCGTCGCCGAGGGTCTCGGAGGCGAAGGTCGCGCCGTGGATGCCATCGCGCCCTGTGCTTGCGCCGACATACATCACCGCGCTGCCAGGCACATCTGCCCGCGCCGACACGATGCGGTCTAACGGCACAACGCCCACCGCCATCGCGTTCACCAGCGGGTTGCCCGAATAGCACGGGTGGAAGTAGACCTCGCCCGCGACGGTCGGCACGCCGATGCAGTTGCCATAACTTGCGATGCCCTCCACCACATGCTCGAACAGGTAGCGGTTGCGCGGCTCACTTAGGGATCCGAAGCGCAGCGAGTTGAGGATGGCAATCGGGCGCGCGCCCATCGTGAAGATGTCGCGGATGATGCCCCCGACGCCTGTCGCTGCGCCCTGATGCGGCTCCACTGCCGACGGGTGGTTGTGGCTTTCGACCTTGAAGGCGATGCCCAGTCGCTCGTCCAGCGGCACGACGCCCGCGTTCTCGAAGCCCGCCCCCTCCAGCGACTCGCGATACTTGCGGAACAGGCGCAGCACGGGACGCGAATACTTGTAGCCGCAGTGTTCCGACCACATCACGGCGAACATGCCGAGTTCCACATCGGTCGGCTCGCGCCCCATCAGCGACACGATGCGCTCGTACTCGGCGTCGGTCAGTCCCATCTCGCGCCACACTTCGGACGCGCGGCTGTAGGTCGTCATCGGTATGGAGTGTACCTGAACGGGGGATTACGCCTGCAGTCCCGTCGGCGTCCGCAACTCGTCGCGCAGGCAGGCTAACTGCTCCCACGCATAGCCCACGCGCAGCACGGTCATTTCGTCGAACGGCTTGCCGATGATTTGCAACCCCACCGGAAGCCCGTTCACGAAGCCGCAGGGCACGCTCAGCCCTGGCAACCCCGCCAAGTTCACAGGAATCGTCAGCACATCGGCGAGTTTCATCGCCAGCGGGTCGTCGACGAGTTCGCCGAGTTTGAAGGCGGGCGTGGGGGCAGTGGGGCACACCAGCGCGTCCACCTGCTGGAACACGGCGTCGAACTGCTGGCGTAGCAGCGTGCGTCCCTTCTGCGCCTTGAGGTAGAACGCATCGTAGTAGCCCGACGAGAGGGCGTAGGCGCCGATGATGATGCGCTGGATGACCTCCTTGCCGAAGCCTTCGGCGCGGGTGGCTTCCATCATGCCGATATGCCCTTTCTCTGCGCCGACGCGCAGCCCGTAGCGCACGCCGTCGTAGCGCGCCAGATTCGACGAACACTCGGCGGGCGCGAGGATGTAGTAAATCGCCAGCGACTGCTCCGCCATCGGCAGCGAGACTTCCTGCACCTCCGCGCCGACCGATTCGAGCAGCCCAATCGCTTTGCGCACGGTCTCGGCGACTTCGGGCTGCACGCCCTGCCCGAAAAACTCCTTCGGCGCGCCCAGCCGTATGCCCTTGATGTCGTCCACCAATGCCTCGCGGAAGTCGGGCACGGGCAGGTCAACGCTGGTGGCGTCGTGGGGGTCTTTGCCCGCAATCGCATTCAGCAGAGTCGCGCAGTCTTCCACCGTTTTGGTGAGGGGTCCGATTTGATCGAGCGACGAGGCGTAGGCGACCAGCCCGTAGCGACTGACGCGCCCGTAGGTGGGCTTGAGACCGACCACCCCGCAGAACGAGGCAGGCTGGCGGATCGAGCCGCCCGTGTCTGACCCCAGCGTCGCGAACGCCATGTGCGCTGCGACCGCCGCCGCCGATCCGCCGGACGATCCGCCGGGCACGCGCGCTAAGTCCCACGGGTTGCGCGTCGGGTGGAACGCCGAGAACTCGGTGGACGACCCCATCGCGAACTCGTCCATGTTGAGTTTGCCGACGAACACCGCGCCCGTCTCGCGCAGGCGACGCACAACGGTAGCGTCATACGGCGGGATGAAGTTATGCAGGATGCGCGAGGCGCAGGTGGTGCGCACGCCGCGCGTGCAGAGGTTGTCCTTGAGGGCGATGGGCACGCCCAGCAGCGGGGCGCGCTCGCCCGCGTCCAGTCGCGCCTGTGCCTGACGCGCCATCTCCAGCGCGAGTTCGGGCGTCGGGGTGATGAACGCCTGCACTTTCGGCTCGGTCTCGCTGATGTGCGTCAGCACCGCCTCGGTTAGCTCGACGGCGGACACCTCGCGGGCGTGCAGTTTCTGGCTGATTTCGGCAACGCTCAGGGTCAGCAGCTCCTTCATCTACTCCTCCACGATGCGCGGGACGATGAATAGCCCGTCGCGGGCGTCAGGGGCGTTCGCCAGCGCGTCCTCGCGGCGAAGCGTCTCGCCCACGACATCCTCGCGAAAGGCGTTGAACACGGGGATCGAGTGCGAGGTCGGCTCCACCTCGTCCAGCGGCAACGCCTGCAGCCGCTCGAAATGCTCCATCAGCGCGTTGATGGGGCGCATGAGTTCGATTAGTTGCTCGTCGCTCAGCTCCAGCCGTGCCAGTTTTGCCGTATGGCGCATCTGTTCTAAGGTGAGTGCCATCGCCGAAAGAGTATACCCTGCTTCGGGTACTATGTTCGTCATGGCGAGTATTCAGCGATTCACCGTTGAGCGCCACGCCTTTGCGCAACTCAAGCGGGGAGTGGACTCTGACACTGGGCTCAAACAAGAGATAGAATATGCGCTTGACCAGCTCCTTGGACGATTTGCAACCAGCGTGCGTGAAAATCGTTTTGTCGTTGGCGGTGCACTGGAAGTAATCCTCACTGCAGCCTTGCGTGCTGCGGGTATTGATGCAGAAGATGTCGGAATTAGTGAGGAACGCGTCGATATACGCATTTCTGGCGGCGGTTTCTCTGTAAAGGGGCATTTCAGCGGTGCGGGCAATATTAGGCTGATAAATGTGCTTGGAGATTCAACTCAAGCGGAATGGAGTGAAGGAACCTTATTCGTGCTTCACGGAATAGGCATCGGTTACGCAGATCCCGATTTACTGGGTCATGAGGCGACCAAACGGGAGAAAGATGCCGTTGTATTGAGGTACAGCCAACTGAAGCAGTTTTTGAACGCGAACCCCAGGTATCTCATTCCCCTACAGGTTCCTACCGCGACCAAAGACAAAACACGAAGTGATTTAGTGAGTCGGGTAGTGGCGCGTGAGATACTACGAGGCACTCCTACTTTATGGAACGCGCTCGTTTCAGACGCTACTCCATCGGCAGAGTAAGCGTTTCGTCCGTCTTCGGCAGAGCTTTGATGCGGTAGACGCCCTGCTCTAATCGCTGTTTGGCGAACTCGTAATACTCTGGCACAATCTCGAATCCCAAGTAGCATCGTCCCATCTGCTTGGCAACCACTGCGACTTGCCCTGACCCAAGAAACGGATCCATCACCAGGTCGCCCTCTTGCGACGAATATTGCAGAATCTTGCGCACAAGTTCCGAAGGGAGCTTCGTAGGCGTTTTCACATCGCCGTTCCAGTACTCGCGTGGAATGTACCAGACATCTTCCATATCCTGGTAGCGAATGCTACGCCCTTCAGAATCTTTTGCATCTGCAGGGTATCGGCTTTCGGGATAAAACTTGCGCAGAGAATCATTCTTGCAGACATATAAGCAGTGATAGTGCGCGGTGACAAACCGACGCCGTGTGTAGACGCCGAATTGATACTTCCAGATGATGTGGTTGACCGTGATAAACCCTACATCTTCGAGAGCATTGAGAATGTCGCGCAAATTGTTCCAGCCAGAGAACACATACATACTGCCCGTATCTTTCAAGACGCGGTACGCCTCGCGCATCCAGGCGAGAGTGAACTCAAAGTATTCGTGCTGTGGAATCTCGTTATAGCCTTCGAGAACGCGCGAAGCCGTGCGGTTATAGTTGGAGCGTTTCGCGCCGAACTCTATCGCGAACGGCGGGTCGGTCACGATCAGATCGACGCACGACTCAGGCATCCGCCGCATCCCTTCGCGACAGTCCATCAGGTATATCTGATTCGGCTGGATAGCTTCCATCGGTGGATAGTTTACCCTGACTGTGTAAATTCGCGCATCGACTCCCGCGTCGTCTGGGCAAGCGCCTCTTCGGGCGGCAGGTCAGGCGCGACTTCTGTGCAGGCGTAGACTTGCACGCGCGGCAGGCGCGCGAGCGGTTCCCAGCCTGCACCCGTGCGCCCCGCCAGCACCACTACAGGCTTCCCAAGCGCGACCGCCTGCTGAATCAGTACGCCGACGCCTTTGCCCATCAGCGTCTGCGCGTCCACCTGACCCTCGCCTGTGATGAGGCAGTCTGCCGCGTGCAGGCGCGCCTGCCAATTCACTTGGCGCAGCAGCCCCATGATGCCCGACACAATCGGCGCGCGGGTGTAGGCGTGCAGTCCGCCTGCCAAGCCGCCCGCTGCGCCTGCGCCCACCGTCGCCGTGAGGTCGATTCCTGTGTCGCGCAGGGCGACTTCGGCGAAGCGTTCCAGCGCACGCACGAGCGTCGCGGTCTGATCGGGCGTCGCGCCTTTTTGGGGGGCGTACACCTGCGCGGCGTCCAGCAGCGTGTTCTGCACATCGGCGCACAGCGTCAGTGGCTTAGCCTGCAGCGGGTCGGTCGGGGGCGGCTCAATCGCGTGCAGGGCGAGCAGCCCCTGCCCCCCTGACGGGATAGGCGCGCCTGCCGCGTCGAGCAGTCGGAAGCCAAGCGCACTCAGCGCGCCTGCGCCCGCGTCGGTGGTCGCCACGCCGCCCAGCCCCAGCCACAGCGCGCGCGTGTCGGGGTGGGCGGCAGCCGCCCTCAGCATCTCGCCCACACCCTGCGAACTCGCCTGCAGTGGCGCGAGCGACTCCTGCGCGAGCAGGTGAAGCCCGATCGCCTGCGCCGATTCGATGACCGCCGCGCCCGACGGCAGGTGCAGCCATTCCACACGGCGCGGCTGCAGCAGGGCGTCGTGCGCCTCCACCGCGTGTCGTTGCGCGTCGGGGAAGTGGTACGCCCACACCTCCAGCCAGCCCGTACCGCCGTCGGCAATCGGGCACAGGTCTACCTCGCCGTCAAGGTTCGCGGCAATCACCTGCGCGGCTTGTGTGGGCGAGAGCGTGCCCTTGTAGGCGGTGGGGGCGACGAGGTAGCGCATGGCTTACTCCAGCCTGCCGCGTTCGCGTGCGTAGCGTGCGGCGACCGCCTCCAGCAAGCCTTCGATCGCGGCGGGCGGCGGGTCGGGCAGCACGCCTGCTTCTACCAAACGGCGATACAGCTCGCCTGCCAGTTGCTCGCGCGCGGCTTGCGCAAACTGCTCGCGCCTGTCCAGAAACCCGCGCAAGGCGCGGTACTCGGCGGGGCTGAGCGGCAGCAGCGGCGTGAGGTGAACCTCCAGCGGGTGGGGCGCGTCGCTGACGGGACTGAGTTGTTCCAGCGTCGGCGCGGGCGTGCGACGCTCCTTGATGACGAAAGTGCCCGCCAGCATATCGCCCAGCCGCTGCCCGTAGGGGCTGAAAAACGCCAACGCGCCCGCCACATTGTAGCCCAGAATACACAGCGGGAAGGCGTCCACCAAGCGCACCAACTCGCGTATCAGCACTGCCGTCGGCGTCACGGGCGCGCCCGTGAGCATCATCACGCGCAGCCCGAACGCGCGCTTGGCTGGCGTCTGCCCGCTCCAGAAAATCTCGAACACCATGTAGTAGGCGAACCACAGCAGGTAGGCGAAGAAAATCAGTCCCGCGATTAGCCACCCCTCGCCAATCACGGTCAGCAGGTTGGAGATGGCTTGCGTGGTCTCTTCCAGCAGGGCGAGCAGCGCGCCGACCACGCCGACAATCGTCAACACGAGTAGGTCGTCCAGCACCGCCGCCAGCGCGCGCGACCCCAGCCCCGCAATCTCGTAGCGGATCTCGACCTTCTCTGGACTCTGCAGCACGAACTCGTAGGGCATCGCGCGGGAATCATACCCTGCGAGTAGATGCGACGCCTACGCCGCCTCGCGCAAGACCCGCTCAATCTCGCCCAGTTGCGTGCGGATGCGCGCGTCGTAGACCCCTTGCTCCGTCTCGATGACGCAGCCGCCTTGGTCGACGCGCCTGTCCTCGACGATTTCGATGCCCTCGACGCCGTCGACGAGTTGCAGCAAGGAAGGGCGGTTCTGGCGCAGCAGGTCAACATCGAGCGGATTCACGCGGATGCGCAAGCGTCCGAAGCCCTGCACACGGCGGAGCGCGTCGCGCACGATTGCCAGCACATGCGCGGGCTGCTGCTTGAGTTCCTCGCGCACGACCTTGCGGGCGACCTCCAGCGCGAGTTCGAGCATCTGCGCTTCGGCGTGCTGCAGGTACGCCTCCTGCTGTGCGTAGACGCCCTGAATGGCTTGCTGCAACTGGGCGCGAAGCGTTTCGACGGTCTGCTGGAGTTCGGCGTCGGCGCGTTGCTGTGCCTCGCGTGCGCCGTCGTGGTAGCCGTCGTCGTAGCCGCGCTGGTAGCCCTCGCGGCGCGCCTGCTCGCGGATACGCTCGGCGTCTTGGATGGCTTTGAGGCAGATGGCTTCCGCTTCGGCGCGAACAGCTTCGAGGTCAATCGGCGACTCGTGCGTCTTCTGCCGCAGCGCGTATTCGGGGAAAGGCGGCTGTGTGCTTGGGCGAGGCGCTGTTCGGGGCGGGGGCGCAGCAGGCGCCGTCAGTTCGATCAGCCCTGCTGGGGGCGCGGGATGCCCCTGCGATACGGCGTCTTCCAGCGTCGGGAAGGGCGGTCGCATGTTAGATGAGCATCTCCTCCTCGCCGCCGCGCGAGATGACGATCTCGCCCGCCTCCTCCATGCGCCGCACGATGCTCACAATCCGCTGCTGCGCCTCTTCCACATCGCGCACGCGCACAGGTCCCATAAACTCCAGCTCCTCTTTGAGCATGTTCACCGCGCGTTCGGACATGTTGCGGAAGATTTTGTCCTTGAGCGCGTCGCTGGCGCCCTTGAGCGCGAGTGAGAGTTCCTTCATGTCCACCTCTTTCAGTATCTGCTGGATGGCGCGGTCGTCCAGTTGCAGCAAGTCTTCGAAGGTGAACATGAGTTTGCGCACCTCTTCGGCGAGTTCGGGGTTGTTGTCGATCAGGTAGTCGAAAATCATGCGCTCGGTGTTGCGATCGACCCACTGGATGACCTCAACCAGCGACTTGACGCCGCCTGCGGCGGTGAGTTCCTGGCTGGCGATGCTGGAGAGTTTACGCTGCAGCACATTCTCCACGCGGCGGATGACTTCGGGAGGCGTGCTGCCCATCGTGGCGAGCCGTTCGGCGACTTCGGGGCGCAGTTCAGGCGGTAGGCTGCCCATCACCGCCGCTGCGGACTGCGGGTCCAAGTACGCCAGCACCAGCGCAATCGTCTGCGGATGCTCGTCTTGCAAAAAGGTACTGAGCTGCGCAGGATGCACGCGTTTGATCGAATCGAACGGCAGCATCTGCATCGCGCGGGTGAGTTTCGCAAGGATCTCTTGGGCGCGTTCGGGACCGTAGGCGCGTTCGAGCATCTCGCGGGCGTGGTCTAAGCCGCCTTCCAGCGCGAGGTTCTGCGCCAAGCAGACCTCATAGAACTCCGAGATGACCTGTTGGCGCAGTTCGGCGGGGATGCTGCCCAGTCGCGCGATTTCGAGGCTCAGTTCCTCGACCTCCGCGTCGCTGAGATGCGGCAGCACCTTCGCAGCGACCTCTGTGCCCAACGCGACCAGCACAATCGCCGCCTTCTGCTTGCCTGTCAGTTTCTTCTCGCCCGGTTTCAGCATGGCTCAGGACTTAATCCAGTTGCGCAGCAGCGCTGCGATATGCTCAGGCTTATTATCGGCAAACCGCTGGATTTCCAGCAGTTCGGGCTGGGTGCGCTCGCGGATGCGCTCGGCGAGTTCCTCCTCGATGACAGACGGTCCACGCCGTTTGCGTACAATCACAGTGCCGTCGGGACCGACCTCCTCGACCAGCATCACGCCCTCGTCGTCGATGACGGCGTTCAGGGCGTGTTCGGAGCCGTCAGTGATTGCGCCTGCAGGGGCGACGCCCTCCACAGACACTGCGCCCCCGCCTGGCAACGCCGCCAGCGCTTTGGGCTGCGGCGCGGGCTTGCGAATCTGCTTGCCAATCACCCGCGCGAGGAAGAAGGCGACCATCAGCAGCAGGATGACGGGCAGCAGTTGCCACAGGAGGGCTTGTCGCTGCGCCGCCTCGCGCGCCTGCTGTTCCTTCGCTGCCTGCTCCGCTTGCGAAGCGTCGAACTTGACGCGCTGCACGGTCACGATTCGGTTCGGCTGGTTCGGCGTGACGCCGACGGTGGTCTCGAGCCAGTTGCGCACGGCGGTCAGCGCCTCGTCGGGCACGCTCTCGTCGACCAGCGTCGCCACGCTTAGCCGCTCGATGCGTCCGGGCGCGCGGATGATATGCTCCACCTGCCGATTGATTTCGTAGTTGCGCACGCGGTCTTCGCGGTTGTATTCGCCGATCCCGCCTCCACCCAGCGGCGCGGCGGGGTACATCGGGTTCTCGGCGCGGTTGCCCGCGATGCCCGCTGCGCCTCCTGCCACAGGCGGGTTGCCGTTCAGTCGCTCGGTGGCGGTCGTCTCGCTCACTACGGCGGCGCGGTTCGGGTCGAACGGCTCCACGCGCTGCGCTTGCACCTCTTCCTTGTCCAAGTCCAGTTCCGCCTGCACCATCACGCTGGATTTGTTGGGTCCCAGCACGCGGTCGAGGTGTTGCTGGAGTTGGCGGCGCAGTTCTTCGGCGTAGGCGCGTTCGGCTTCACGGCGCGTGCGCAGCAGTTCGTTGTCCACGGCGTACTGGTCGCCGCCCTGCCACAACGGGCGCGCCTCCGCATCCACCACCGTCACCTGTTCAGGCTTCAGCCCGTTCACGCTGTGGGTCACCAGATGCACAATCCCGCGCACCTGCTCGCGGGTCAGTGTCGCGTTCGGCTTGAGGGCGACCACCACGCTGGCAGTCGGCTCCGTGCGTGCGTCGGCGAACGGCGAGTCGTTGCCTGGCGTGATATGCACCCGTGCGCTCTCGACGGGTTCCAAGTGCTGAATGGTGTTCGCCAGTTCCTCCTCCAGCGCGATGCGCAGCGTGGTCTGCTCCATCGATTGGGTCATGCCGAAGGGGGTCTTTTCGAGGCGTGCGTAGCCCGGCGCGCCCGTCTTGGGCAAGCCTTTGGACGCGAGTTCCAGTCGCGCTTCCTCGGCGCGCGCTTCGGGCACTTCCACGACGCTGCCGCCGCCCGATGTGCGCACGGGGATATTCTTCTCGCGCAGGGCTTGCACCACCGCCGCCGAGTCGGCAGGCGACAGCCCTGTATACAGCGTCGTGTAGGTCGGCGTGCTTGCCCAAAAGCCCAGCGCGACAAACAACACAAGTAGCCCCACCACGCCGCCAATCAGCGCGATTCGCGTCGTGCGGGGCAAACTTGCCCACCGTTCCCGAAACCGAGTTAGCGCGTTCTGCATAGGCTATCACACCTGCAACCGCATAACCTCCTGATAGGCGTCCAGCACCTTGTTGCGCACCTGCAGGGTCAGTTGGAAGGCGAGGCTGGCTCGCTCCATCGCCAGCACCAGCGTCTGCTCGTCGACAGGCTCGCCGCGGGCGAAGCGTTGCGCCAAGTCTGCCGAGTGCTGCTGCGCGTCGTTGACCTGCCCGATGACCTCGCGCAGCATCGCGCCGAAGTCGGCGTAGGGCGCGCTCTCCGTCGACGGCGCACTCTCGGGCTGCAGCCACTTCGGCGGCTCAATCTCGCGAATCTGGATGCGCGGCAGCTCCCTGACGATGCCCTTGATTTCCATACGCCTTCACCTCACACGCGCCCGATGTCCAGCGTGCGCAGGAACATCCCCTTCGCCGCGTTGAACGCCTGAATGTTCGCCTCATACGCGCGGCTGGCGGTAATCATGTCCACCATCTCGTGTACGATGTCCACATTCGGGTAGGTCACATAGCCGTTGGGGTCGGCGTCGGGGTGGCTGGGGTCGTAGACCATGCGCGGCGGGCTGGGGTCGGCGGCGATTTGCGCGACGCGCACCCCGCCTGGCATGCGCGGCGTCGGCGTTATCGGCTCAAAAATAGCGACCTTGCGACGATACGGCTGTCCGTCGGGCGTGCGGGTGGTGTTCGCGTTCGCGAGGTTGTCGGCGATTAAGTCCATCCGCAGTCGCTCTGCCGACAGCCCGCTTGCGCTTGCCCGAAGTGTGCTGATGAGTCCCATCGCTTACCTCCTTACTGTCCGCGTCCTTCGCGAATGGCGTTTTGCAGCCCGCGGATTTGGCTGTTGGCGATACGCGCCAGCATCGCGTAGCGCAGTTCGTTCTCGGCGAGTTGCGCGAGTTCGTATTCGGGGTCAATCGTGCTGCCGTCGGTGCGCATCGGCGTTGGCTGGGGTGTGGGCGCGGCAGGTTGCGGTTGCGCCGTCGGGGGCAGGCTGATGTGGCGCGGGTCGGTGGTGCGCAGGGGTAGCACGCCTGCCTGCCTTGCGCGTTGCAGGCTCGACGCGGGCGTCCACTCGCCTTCGGGCAGGTCCATGCGCACGAAGTTCGGCGTGTTCGCGTTCGCGAGGTTGTGCGCCAGTATCGTGTGGCGTGTCGTGGCGCGATTCATCGCTCGCTCGCTCGCCTGCAGAGTCGGCGTGTCCCAAAAAGTTCGGTAGGTGTTGATGCGCATGCTGCTTCGCTCCTCTCGCGTCCGTGCTGCGAATGGCAAACCTCCTGTTTGCGCCTGTAAGCCTGCTTACCGATTATCGGCGCGGGCGGGCGAAAGGTTTAGGGGGATTGCACCGCCAGCCAGTGTTCGAGGCGGTCGATGTCCGTGCCGACTTCGGGGTACGGGGTTAGGATGGCTTTGACGGGCACATGCAAGATGCGGGCGACGCGCCGTTCAATCTGCTCAACGCTCAGCAGGCGCGGCGAGAGGTACTGCGCCAACAGGAAGCGGATGAGTAGCCCGACGCCGATGTGCAGCGCGAGGCGCACGGGCTGCTTGCGGGCGCGATACAGCGCTTCGAGGCGGTGGAGTTCGCGCAGGGCGACCGCCCGCTGCGCCCAGAACAGGTTGCCACCCGTGAGTTCGCCCTCGCGCAGGCGCACGGTGGTGCGCTTCAGTTGCGGGAACCGCTCGCGGCACAGGTCGGCGGGCACGACGGCGTAGGTCAGCGCCGCGCCGCTTGCCAGGCTCTCGCTCAGGAAAAAGCGCACGCTCTCAGGCGTCAGGAACGGCAGATCGACGGTCGCGAACAGCACCGAGTCGGTCGGGCTGCGCTCCAGTCCAAGGCGCACATTCTCCAGCAGGCTGTCGCGCGGGGGCAGGGTGGTGTAGCCCTCGCCTGCGGGCGCGTCGCCGATCAGCAGGATGTCGCCGATGGCGTCCACTTGGCGCAGGGCGCGGACGACATGCAGGTACATCGGCGAGTCGCCGACGGGCACTTCGGCGCGGGTGCGTGCGCCTGTCTGTTGTTGCCATGCGGCGTCAATCGCGCCGCCTGCCAGCACGATGGCGGTGGTGGGGGTCACGGCGCGGTCTCCAGCAGGCGGCGGACGCGCAGCGCGCGCTCAGGTCGGGCAAGCGGGGCAATCGTATCGCGCGGCGACAACATGAGGCGCGTGCGGTAGGCGTAGCCAAACGGCGCGTCGGGCGATTCGACGGGGTCGCGGTAGACCTCTAAGCGGCGGTTCTCCAAGTCCAGCACCCAGTAGTCGGGGATGCCTGCGCGGGCGTACAGGCTGGATTTGACCTCGCGGTCGTAGGGCAGGCTGCTCTGGGCGACTTCGATGACCAACACGGCGTGCGTGGGATGGGCGTGCTGGAAGTCGCTGGGGCTGCCCGCGACGACAGCGAGGTCAGGCTGTGGTTCGCTGTCGCCCAGCGACAACGGCGACTGCATCCGCACCACATACCCCTTGCCGAACACGCGGCGCAGGCGGTCATGGAGGCTGTGCGTCGCCGTAGCATGCTCAGGTCCGATGGGCGCCCTCTGCAGAATCTCTCCCTCGATGAGTTCCACGCGCTCGTCCTTGCGCAAGACGCCGAGTTCGGCAAGGCGGTAGTAGTCCTCGCGCGTGAACTTGCGTCGGGGCAGCGTTTGCCAAGTGCGCTGCGCCTGCTTCCGTAGGCGGGCAGTACCAACCTGCGTCATCGAGGAGAGTGTACCCAAGCTTAGGGAAGAACCCACACCGCAAAGCCCCCCTCGTTCGCCAACCGCACGAGGGGGGCAGGGACTTGCGATATCCCCGACGCTCAGCACCCGCCGCTGAAGTCAAACAACACCAGCAGGAGGTCTGCGTCGTCGACTTGCCCGTCGTAGTTCACATCCTGCGGTAGGTACCACCCTGACTCGCCGAATGTGAACAGCACCTCCAGCAGGTCTAAGTCGTCGACGCACCCGTCGCCGTTCACATCGCCTTCCCACTCCAGCTGCGGCATGCGCGCCAAGCCAAGCGTGATGTCCAAGCCGCCTCCATAGGCAAACAAACTCCCATCAGGCGAGGCTTCCACGGAAAACACGGGTTGCCCAATTGGGTTACGCACTTGTGTATAGTGGTCGTAGCGTCTATACCAAGCAATCGCCGAGCCGTTAGATACGCGCCACACTGTAATTTGACCATCGGGTTGGTTTCGAGAGGAATCGGTCGGCGCATTCCACGAGAGCAGCAGTTTTCCATCGGGCGAGAAGGCGACCCGCGTGTCATAGCGGGGATAGTAAAGTGTGCTTATAGTGCGCAGAAGGCTCCAGTCGGCTGTGCGCCAGAGTCGGATTGTGGCGTCCTCGCCTGCTGACGCCAGCAGCTTGCCGTTCGGCGAGAACGCGATGCCGAATACCTTGCCCGTGTGCGCGGTGAGTACGCCTGCAGGGCTTCCATCCACCGTGCGGTAGAGGCGTATCGCGCCGTCATCGCCTGCGCTTGCCAACAGGCGCCCGTCGGGCGTAAAGGCGATACTTCGCACCGTGCCCTGATGCCCCGTCAGCACGCGCAGCAGCGTTCCATCCGATACACGAAAGACACGAACAGAACCCTCAGCAGTCGATGCAATTAGCCGACCATTCGGAGAGAAGACGAACGGCGCGAATATCGGAAGCACACGAACAAGCGACCAATCCGAAACACGCCAGAGTTTCAGCCCATTAGAGGTCGTTGCTGCTAACAGTGCGCCATCGGGCGAGAAGGCGACTCTATGCACGGTGCTTGAGTAGTAGTTCGCAGTGTCCAATATCCGCAGCAGCGCACCGTCAGAAACGCGAAAAACGCGCACGGTTGGCAAATATCCGAACTCCGACGATAACGCGCTGGAAACGGTCGCCAGCAGTTCGCCGTTGGGCGAGAAGGCGACACCGGTCGTGTCGCCAACCTCGGATATGAAAAGGTTGTCGCCGCTGGATACCTGCCAAATTCGCACAGTCCCGTCCTGAGCGCCTGAAACCAGCATCGAGTCATCGGGGGAGAACGACAGACTGACGACGCCGCGCAGATGCCCCCGAATCGTGCGCACAACCTGCCCGTTCGAGGCTTGTCTGATCTCGATGTCTGATGTACGGTTCACCGCCAGCAAACGCCCATCGTGAGAGAAGGCGTAAACATTAGGCGACGAAGGCAACTGCAGCTCGCGTGAAATCGACCACGAAGATGTGTCGTATAAAATCATTCTGTTGTTTCTGGTGTTGTATACGATGAAGAATTGCCCGTTAGGGGAGAATTGAGGAAGGCGATAATCCGTACCGTAAGAGGCTACCGGAGTGTACCCCGTGTCGGTACGACGGTAGACGACATAATAATTGCCCGATTGCGCAACAAAAAACCTACCATCAGGGGAGAACAACGGGTTTTGGTAATTCGTCGAATACCCTAATCCGCCGAATTGCGCAACCCCCCGACCATCGGAGACGCGTCGAATTTCGACCCATCTGTTGTAGGTGCCATCGTCGAGTTCAAGTGCAATCAAGGAGCCATCGTGTGAGAGGGCGCACTTTCCTATCCAGGCGTTTGCGGGGCGTTCAATCGTCCGCACCAGCTCGAACTGCGGCAGTCGCAATATGCGAACGGACTCGCGATTTGCCGCTCTGTAGGCGAGTGTACTTCCATCGTGAGATACTGCAGGCCCGTAGTAGCTGTCGTCGTATGCAGCATGGGTACGCGAAATCGTCTGGTTCGACAGATTCCAAATCAGAAATCGTCTGTGAGAGTAGTCCCAGCTGAGCATCGTGTTGCCGTCGGGCAGAAATACTGCACCTGTCGTTGAATATCCGCCACCGTAGTAGTAGTGACCGCCGCGCATCCAGAGCGTATCGAGACGAGACTGGGCAAACCCGTTCAGCGTCGTTAGCAGCACAACCGTCAGCGCACACAGCGAACCCTTCGCTTGTTTCCATCCCAGTAATGTTTGCATGGCAACACCTCCATTCTGAGTAAGCCCCTTAATTATACCACAAGATTGCTGGCTTTTGCAACTCCTGCGGTAGGGGTACAACCAAACGATTGTGGACGACAGGAATCTTCGCTTCGAGCGCGAACCCCACATGCGATGGAACGCGACAGGGAGTTTGTGTCCCTCCGATGGGTTGTGGCGGGCATCCTGATAGGGATTGTCGGGGGCTTGCTGCTCAATCGCGCGGGCGGAACGGAGTCGCCGCTGTTCGGCATAGTGGGGCTGGGCGCGGACTTGTTCATCCGCCTGCTGCGGATGGTGATTGTGCCGCTGGTGGTCGCCTCGCTGATTTCGGCGGCGGCGGGACTGGACACGCGCTATCTGGGACGGCTGGGCGTCATTACGCTGGTGTATTACACGACGACCACTGTGCTGGCAGCCGCGCTGGGGCTGGTGATTGTGAACTTGGTTGACCCTGGCGTCGGCGCGGTGCTGCAAGGCGCACAAACGCCCAAGGAGATTCTGGAGCGCGAGCCGCCGACCTTCGCCGATTTGTTGCGCAACCTTATCCCCGCGAACCCCATCGACGCGCTTGCCCGCGCCGATATGCTGCAGATTATCAGCTTCAGCCTGATTGTTGGCGTTGCGTTGAACCTGATGGGCGACCGCGCGCAGGCGCTCAAAGGCTTCGTGGCGGAGTTGCTCGACCTCTCGATGGTCATCGTGCGCTGGGTGCTGTATCTGTTGCCGGTGGGTGTGGCGTTGCTGTTGGCGCGGGCGATTGGTCAGGCGGGCTGGGAGGTGTTCGCGCCGCTCGCCAAATATATGGGCGCGGTGCTGGGCGGGCTGGCGGTGCACGGGCTGATTGTGCTGCCGCTGCTGGTGTGGCTGCTTGGGGGCGTGCCCCCGTGGCGGTTTTTGGCGGGCGTCTCGAACGCGATGATTACCGCGCTCAGCACCAGCTCCAGCGCGGCGACGCTGCCCGTGACGATGCGCACCGTCGAACGCGAACTCAAAGTGCCCGGCTACATCAGTCGGTTCTGCATCCCCATCGGCGCGACGGTGAACATGGACGGCACGGCGCTGTACGAGGCGGTCGCCGCGCTATTTATCGCGCAGGCGTATGGCGTGCAACTGGAGTTCACGCAGCAGATGGTGGTGCTGTTCACGGCGACGCTGGCGGCGATTGGCGCGGCGGGCATCCCCAGCGCGGGGCTGTTCACGATGGTGATTGTGCTGCAGGCGGTCGGGCTGCCGCTGGAGGGCATCGGGCTGATTCTGGCGGTTGACCGCATTCTGGACATGTTCCGCACGATGGTCAATGTCGAGGGCGATGCAGGAGGCGCGGTGATCTTGGCGAATGTTGTCGGTCGGAAGTAGAATGCTGTTCGCAGTCGCCTCTGTCGCTGCGAACAGCGCGGAGGTGAACGATGCGCACTGTGGGAAACAGTGAGCAGCACTTGGCATTCTGATCGGGTATTAGGTATAATGGGTGAACTATGCGAACTGCGGGAAACAGAGAAGTGGTCATCACGCGCCGCTACAATAAGGCGCGCGAACGATTGCCGCACTATCATCGCGAGATCGACGAGAAGCTCGAACTCTTTCGTCAAGACCCGATGCATCCATCGCTGCGCTTCCACGAACTGGATCACACCAAGCACAAAGGCTGGTGGGCTTACTATGTGAACATGGACATCCGAGTGATTGTCTCGGATCAGGATGACAGCTGGGTGGTTTGTTATGTAGATCACCACGACGCCGCCTACCAGTGGGCGGAGCGCAGGCGATTCACGATAGATTTGACCACAGGCAGCTACTCGTTAGCGCCGCCTGTTGACGAGGCGATTGCAGCAACAGCCGCGCCCGATGAGGCTTCGGCAGTGTTCCATGCGCCGCTGAGCGGCTACACGCCCGAACAAATCATGCGCCTGGGCGTCCCCGACCGCGATTGGGCGGAGCGACTGACGAAAGCCACCAAAGAGCAGCTTGAGCGCATCCTTGTGCAGGCGCTGGACGACGACTGGTTCCCTGAAGATGTGATTGAGCGGCTGATACACCTGAAGGACAAGACGAAGTCGTACCGCGAGCTACTCCCCCCGCAAGTGTCGATATTGATGCCGTCGGAGCTGATGCGTCGTCACCCGCGCGATTTCTGGTCGCCTGAGAGCGAGCAGGAAATTCGCAAGGCGGTTCAGCGCGGCTGGCAGGAGTGGATAATCTTTCTGCATCCTGCGCAGCGCGAGGCGGTGGAGCGCGACCTGAAGGGAGCGATTCGCGTTGGGGGCGGCGCAGGCACAGGCAAAACCGTCGTCGCGGCGCACCGAACCGCATGGCTGGCGACACAATATCCGAATGAGCCAATCTTGCTGACGACCTTCACGGGCGTGCTGGCGGACAACCTCAAGCAGCGCGTCGAGCAGATCATCGGCTCCTTGTACGGGACGGGAATCGAGGTGGTCAACTTGCACGCGCTCGCACGACGCTTGTTCGCACAGCAATTGAACCGAACGGAAGCCATCGTCGAGGATCAGAACGCGCTGCTTGAGCAGGCGATTCGCGAGGTGAACTCTCCCTATACCCTCGCCTTCGTGCGCCCGGAGTGGGAGACGATTATCGACCCGTGGCAAGTGCGCGACTTGGAGACCTACCTGCAGATTGAGCGCGTCGGGCGGAAGATGCCCCTGCAGCGCAAGCAGCGCGAGGAACTCTGGCAGGTGTTCGAACGGATGTGGCGTCTGCTGGAGGAACACCATCTGACGACCTTCAGCGCCCTCTGCTACGCGGTTGCGGAGTACCTCAACCAGCATCCCGAAGCGCGCTATCGATGCGTGGTGGTCGACGAGGCGCAAGATTTCGGTCCCGCCGAGCTTACGCTGATTCGCGCCCTAGCGCCGACCGACTTGGAGAACGCGCTGTTCCTGTGCGCCGACATGCGTCAGCGCATCTATCGTCCCGCCGTGCCGTGGCTGCGGTTCGGCATCGACACGCGCGGGCGCAGCTACACCCTGCGCGTCAACTACCGCACCACCCGCCAGATCCAAGACTTCGCGGAGCGCGTGCTGCCAGAAGCGATTGAAGGCGTGCAAGAGGACGAGACGCGCATCCTCTCCGACCGCCCGATTGCGCTCATGCATGGCGTTGCGCCCGAGTTGCACGGCTACGAGAACATCCCCGCCGAAATGCGCGGGCTGAAAGAGTGGATCTACCGCTGCCTCAACGAGAACATCCAGCCCGGCGAGATTGCCATCTTCGCGCGTAGCGAAAACGCACTCACGCCTGTTGAAACCATGCTGCGCGACGAGGTCTCGCATGAGCGCGGGATACAAGCGCGTAGGCTCAAGCGCGACACCATGCCCGTGCCCCATGAGATCAACTACGGCACGGCGCACAACGCCAAGGGGCTGGAGTTCCGCGCAGTGGCAGTCGTGCAAGTTACGGCGGGTCACTTCCCTAACTACGCGGCAATCAAAGATGTTGTGGACACCGCCGAGCGCAAAGCGAAGGAGGACCAAGAGCGCCAGCTGCTCTACACGGTCTGCACCCGCGCCCGCGAGCGGCTCTACATCAGCTGGTCTACACGGCGCAGCACATTCCTGCCCAATCAGTGAACCCAGTACGAAAGAGCCTATGCGCGCTGCCCGACCCGTTGAGCGACAGGCGGATGCCTAATCCGCCTGCCACTCACCTTCGGGAATCTCGGCGGATTGCATGATTGCGCGTTAGGTTTACATTTGTCTACCTGCGCGTCCCATGACAGTGGAATGAGCCGTTCGCTGTCGCGGGACTGGATCGCGCAGGAGATTGCGCACACCTTTCAGCTGCCGTTGGTCAGCCTGCCGGTGCAGCTGGCGACGGAGGCGATTCACCATCTGGCGCGTCGCCAGCGCGACAAGCACGCCCGCCCGCGCAGCCTACCCCCGCACCTGTGGCAAGCCGCCCGCGAAGAGGCGTGCCACTTCTGCCTGCAGACGCTGGCGCAACTGATTCAACTGGAGCGCGGTCCCGACGCCCTGCCGCCCGAGACGGCGGCGATGTACGATGCGTTCCTGACCGCTGTGCGCCACTACTTGGAGACGCCGCCGCCCCAACTGCCCAACGCCGCGCCCGAACTGTCTGCTTCGGAGCGGCTCAAGCAGGAGCAGCACCTGTGGCGTCAGGCGCGCGAGGCGTTGGACTTGTGCGAGAAGTGGCGCAAAGCGCTGCACACCTCACGCGCCGACGACAAGCCGTGAAGCCCTACCGATCACTCCCGCGTGATTGTTTCGTCCAAGTTCAGCAGCGTGTTGGCGACCAGCGCGAGCGCAGCGCGGTGTGGGTCGGGCTTACCGACGAGTTTGCGCGCGGCGTCGGGCTGCTTGGCGTACCGCTCGCGCATCTGGCGGTAGAGTTGCTCCAGCCGCTGCAGTTCCGCAGGGGTCGGCTCGCGCGCGGTGCAGCAGCGGAAGCCGTAGCGCAGGCTCGCCTGCAGGTTGCCCTTGCCCGCCATGCGTTGCGCCAGCGCGACCGCCGCCTCCATGTACGCGGGGTCGTTCAGCAGCACCAGCGACTGCAGCGGGGTGTTCGTGCGCGGGCGCATCGCGATGCACACCTCGCGCGAGTGGGCGTCGAACGCCCCCATCGACGGGTAGGGCGCGGTGCGTCGCCAGAAGGTGTATAGCCCGCGGCGGTAGCGGTTCTCGCCCGTGTCGGTCACCCAGCGGTCGCCGCTGAAGGGAATGTCCCACACGCCTTCGGGCTGCGGCGGGAAGACGCTCGCGCCGCCGATTGTGCGGCTCAGCAGCCCGCTCGCGGCAAGCGCGACATCGCGCACCAACTCGGCGGGCACGCGGTAGCGCGGCGCACGCGCGTACAACTCGTTCTTCGGGTCGCGCGCCAGCTGTTCAGGCGTCGCCCGCGAACTCTGCCGATAGGTCGCGCTGGTCACGATAAGCCTGTAGATGTGCTTCATGCGCCAGCCGCTCTCCATAAACTCCACCGCCAGCCAGTCCAGCAGTTCGGGGTGGGTGGGGTACGCGCCTTGCGTGCCGAAGTTGTCCAGTGTCTCCACGATGCCGCGCCCGAAAATGGTCGCCCACATGCGGTTCACCTGCACGCGGGCGGTCAGCGGATTGTCGCGGGCGACCAGCCACTGCGCCAGCCCCAGTCGGTTGCGCGGCGCGCCTTCGGGGAACGGGTGCAGCACGGCGGGCGCGCCCGTTTCGACCACCTCGCCCTGCCGCGTGAACTCCCCGCGCGGGCGCACGACCGCCGTCAGCGGCTTGTCCGTCGGCTTGTCCTCCATCACCAGCGTCGTGGGGATTTCGGCTTCCAGTTGCCGCTTGGCAGCCTTGAGTTCAATCAGGCGCGCCGTGTCGCCATACGCCGTCTTGAGGCGGAAGCAGCCCAGCACATGCTGTTTGTGCGTCGTGTATAGGCACTCCAGCGTGATTTCAGCCTCTGTGGGTTTCTTGAGGCGCAGGGGTTGCTGCAGGGTCAGCGTCAGCGTGTTCGGCTTGCCGATGTGCCCGACGACTGCCAGCCCGCTGGTGGTGTTGTCGGGCTGCAGCACGGCGCGGGCGTTGTACCCGACCTGCACGAAGTCGGCAGCAGCGTCGCGGAAGGCGACAGGCTTGCCGCCGACCTGCATGCGCACGCCCGTCAGCACGAAGTTGCCGTTGTGGGCGCGTCCAGGTCCTTGCGCGGGCAGGCTGGGGTGCGGCAGGCACTCCAGTTGCAGCACGCGCAGTTCGCCCGCAGGCAGGCGCACGCGCACGCGATACACCTCCGTGTCGGGCGTCTTGCCCCGCGCCAGCACGGTTCCGTCGTCCAGAATCGCGACAGGCGCGCCGCTTGCTGTCGCCACCGAAAGCGGCGGCAGCGCGTGTGCAGGGGGCAGCGTGCGCTGCTCAAACGCCGCTATCGCGCGGGTCAACTCTTCCAGCCTGCGCGTCTGTTCGGGCGTCGGCGCGGGGATTTGCGCCTCCAGCCACTTCTCCTCGCTGATGCTCGCGTCGCCGACGGGGTAAATCTTGGAGTTGTTGAAAAACGCCAGCAGTTGGTAATACTCCTTCTGCTTGATGGGGTCGTACTTGTGGTCGTGGCAGCGGGCGCAGTTCATCGTCAGCCCCAGCCACACGGTCGCGGTGGTGTCCACACGGTCGTAGAGTTTGTTCTCGTGCGCTTCCGCTTGATCTACCCCGCCCTCCAAGTTCTGCATCGTGTTGCGGTGGAAGCCCGTAGCGATGCGCTGCTCCAGCGTCGGGTTGGGCAGCAGGTCGCCCGCGATTTGCTCAATCGTGAACTGGTCAAACGGCATATCGCGGTTGAACGCCTCGATGACCCAGTCGCGGTAGCGCCAGATGGTGCGGCGCAGGTCTTTCTCGTAGCCGTCGGTGTCGGCGTAGCGGGCGAGATCCAGCCACACCAGCGCCTGCCGCTCGCCATAATGCGGCGAGTCGAGCAGTTTGTCCACCAGCCGCTCGTAGGCGTCGGGGCGCGTGTCTTTCAGGAAGGCGTCCACCTCTTCGGGCGTCGGCGGCAGCCCTGTGAGGTCAAGGTACAGCCGTCGCACCAGCGTTTCTTTCGGCGCTTCGGGCGAGGGCGACAGCCCCTCCTGCTCCAGACGGTGCAGGATGAAGGCGTCGATGGGGTTGCGCACCCACGCGCGGTTTTTCACTGCGGGGATGGGCGGTCGCTGCGGCGGGATGAACGCCCAGTGGACGGCGTTCTCGGCGTTGTCGGGCCAGTGCGCCCCCTCGTTAATCCACCGCTTGATGAGCGCAATCTGCTCTGGCGCGAGGGCGGTCATCCCTTTGGGCATGCGGGGACCTTCCTCGTCGCTGCTGATGCGCTTGACCAGCAGGCTGTTCTCGGCGTCGCCAGGGATGATCACGCGCCCGCTGATGCCGCCTTTGAACGCCTCCTCGCGGTTGCTCAAGCGCAGCCCACCCTGACGCCGTTCGGGTCCGTGGCACGGGAAGCACGAGGCGCGGAAAATCGGCAGGATCTCCCGCGCGAAGTCCACCTTGCGTTGCGGCGGCGGGGGCGGTTCGGGCGCATGCCACACCAAGCCGCCCAACGCGAGCGGCAACCCGACATAACTCAGCCACAGCGCTGTCAGCCCACGCATAGCGTCATTTAATTATGCGCGACAGAATCGGATTCCTGCTCCCGCGCGCCTTGCAATCGCGCGAATTGCACGCGCAGCCGCCCGCCCAGCCGTATCGCGCCGACGCACAGCGCGTACAGCAGCGGGTTCAGCCGCCCGCGATAGTGCTTGCGGTAGAACGCCTCCAGCGCGCGGTGCGATTCGCGAATCGCGCTGAGGCGCACTTGGCGCGTGCTTGCGCCCCCATAGTGCAGAACCTGCGCTTCGGGCACGAAGTAGATGCGCCAGCCCGCCTGCTTGATGCGGTAGCACCAGTCCACATCGTTGAAAAAGAGCGGGAACGCCTCGTCCATTAGCCCCACCTGTTCCACGACGGCGCGGCGCGCCATCAGAAAGGTCGCCATCGGCTGATCCACTTCGGCGATGCGGTCGTAAGTGAAGGCGCGCATGCGGTAGCCGCCCAGCGCGCGGGGGAACAGCCGCGCCAACCCCGACACCTCCCACAGCAGGTTCGCAGGCGTCGGGAATCCGCGCACAGATGGCTGCACACGCCCGTCAGGGAACAGTTGCTTCGCGCCAATCGCGCCCGCCTCGGGGTGCGCCTTCAGAAACGCCAGCGCACAGTTCAGCGTGTCGGGGAACACCTCCGTGTCGGGGTTCAGCAGCAGGATGTATTCGCCCTGCGCCTGCTGGATTGCTTGATTGTTGCCCCGCGCGTAGCCGAGGTTCTCGGCGTTGGCAATCAGCACGGCTTGGGAGAACTCCGTCCGCACCATGGCTGCGCTGCCGTCGCTGGAAGCGTTGTCCACCACAATTACTTCGAACGGGGCGTCGGGCGGGTAGCGATAAATCGACTGCAGGCACGCCCGAAGCAACTCGCGCGTGTTCCAGTTCACGATGCAGATACTCAGCGTAATCGGCACGGTCGGTTAGCGTTTCCTTGAGCCAAGCGCCTGTCTCATGGCTCGTGCACTTAGCCAGAGGGGTATATGCGCGACAGTCCCCACAATAGCATGGAGAAGCCACCCCTCAATCCCCATGCCAGGCAGCACGCGATACAGAATCGCCATAGCGATTAGCGCAAGGAACATCCCCGCGACAAAGCCACGCACCGACGCTCGGAAGACCTGCATTCGTATATGATGGTTGTATTGTTTCATCGCCGTGAAGTTCACGGGTTCCCCATGCAGGTATTGTTCCGCCTCTACCAACTCCCAAGCATATAAGCGGCACTCCGCTTCGTAATCTCCCCCGTCATAGAGGCGGAGTTCTATGGCGACACCTGTTCGGCTTTTCGAAGGGGTGAAACGAGCGATGAGTTCCGCCTTCTTACTGCGCGGCGACCAGTCCAGGGCAGAGTCTCCCGCCCCGCGTCGCATCGTCAGGGTATTCTCGTCCGAAGCGACGAGCGTGTAGCCCAGTTGCGCAAAGTATTCCTGCAGGCGTTGGCGCGCCTGATCGACGGGCATCAACGCCGTGAAGCGCCAGTGCAGGCGGATGTCCTCCTCCGTCTCCTCGATAGACACCAAGTGTGCGCTGGGGTTCACCGTCATATGCCGTTCCACCGTGCAGGCGTATCAATACTTTTGTGGTTGAGCCGCAGTTCCAGCGTGACGGCGGTTCCGTCCCCTGCGGGCGCGCAGCGGGCGGTCAATTCCACCGCGAGGTTGCGCGGCGACCACTTGAGCATCGAGCGCGCCAGCGTGCCGCGCTTCATCACCAGCGCGTCGCCCGACGAAGCGAGCGCGTAGCCCAGCCGCGTGAAGTAGTCCTGCAGTCGCTGCCGCGCATCCTCAACGGGCACAGGCGCGACGAAATTCCAGCGGAAGTGCAGATATCGCCCCACGCGCTCGATCGGTACTGAGAAATCCGCCTGATGCGTCATAAGCCGCTCGCTTACAGATTCGCAGCAAGGCGAGCAGAGTCCTGCTTGAATGCGCTTATTCCTCTGCCGCGCCCTGTTGCGTCAACAGTTCGGCTACCTGTGCAACATCCTTGTCGCCGCGCCCCGACAGGTTCACCAGAATCACTGCGTCGGGCGGCAGCGCCGGCGCGAGGTCTTTCAGGTAGGCGAACGCATGGGCGCATTCCAGCGCGGGGATGATGCCCTCATGCCGTGCGAGCCACACGAACGCGCCCAGCGCTTCCTCGTCGGTCGCGGCGGCGTACTCGGCGCGTCCAATCTCTTTGAGGTAGGCGTGTTCGGGACCCACACCAGGGTAGTCCAGCCCCGCCGACACCGAGTGCGTGAGCCGAATCTGCCCGTCGTCGGTCTGCAGCACGAGGCTGGCGGAGCCGTGCAGCACGCCGTACTCGCCCGCCACGAGGCTTGCGGAGTGCGCGTCGGTGTTCAGCCCGTGCCCCGCCGCCTCCACGCCAATCAGCCGCACCCCCTCGTCCTCGATAAACGGGTAGAAAATGCCGATTGCGTTGCTGCCGCCGCCCACGGAGGCGACCACCGCATCGGGCAGCCGACCTGCATACGCCAGAATCTGTTCCCGCGCCTCGCGCCCAATCACTGACTGGAAGTCGCGCACCATCATCGGGTACGGGTGCGGACCGACGCACGAGCCGATGATGTAGTGCGTCGTGCGCACATTGGTGACCCAGTCGCGAATCGCTTCGCTGGTGGCGTCTTTGAGCGTCGCTGTGCCGCTGTGGACGGGCACGACCTTCGCGCCCAAGAGCTGCATGCGGAACACATTCAGCGCTTGGCGGCGCATGTCTTCCGCGCCCATGTAGACCTCGCAGTGCAGCCCCAGCAGGGCGCAGACAGTAGCGGTGGCGACACCGTGTTGTCCTGCGCCCGTCTCGGCGATGATGCGCTGCTTACCCATTCGCCGCGCCAACAGCGCCTGCCCCAGCGCGTTGTTGATCTTGTGCGCCCCCGTGTGGCACAGGTCTTCGCGCTTGATGTAGACATGGCGTCCCAGCGCGCGGCTGAGGTTCGCCGCGTAATACAACGGCGTCGGTCGCCCCGCGAAGGTAATCAGGTAGTAGTTCAACTCGCGCTGGAAGTCGGGGTCGTCTTTGAGGCGCAGGTACGCTTCGGTCAGTTCGTCGAGGGCTGGGATGAGCGTTTCAGGCACGAAGCGTCCACCATAGCGACCGAAGTAGCCCTTCTCGTCGGGCGCAGCGTATACAGGCATGTCAGAAGTATACCCCACCAGAGGGCGCGCAGCGCGGCGGGCAGGTAGTAGTAGTGCATCAGCGGCAATAGCGGCGCAGCGGGCGCATACGCCAACAGCGATCCCAGCCAGCCCAGCCACCCAAAGCGCGAGCGCAGCCCGTACCGCAGCGCAACCAAATACGCGACCAGCCCCACCTGCGCCAGCCAGAACCGCGGGAACAACAGGCTGAACGGCGCAGTGCGCGCCAAGTCCACCTGTGTCCACGCTTCGGGTGCGGGCGGCACAAGCCAAGTGAGGACGGTCATCGGCAGCGTCTTCTGTCGCTTGACGCGCTGCTGGTGATACTGCGTCTGCGTCGGGATATGCGCCCGATAGAAGGCGGTGTAGGGCGCGAGCAGCAACAAGCACGCCAGACACACCGCGCCCGCGCGAATCGCCAACGCCCGCGGCGGGCGTACTGCCCATACCGCCATCGCCATCAGCACGGGCAACGCGGCGAACTGTTCGTAGCACAGCATCGCGCCGACGAAGCCGCCGAGCGTCAGCCCAGCCCAGCGAGCGCGTCCCGTGCGGGCGTAGCCCGCCGCGCCCCACAACGCCAGCAGCGCGAACAGCGTCATCAGCGTCGCCGTGCGCCCTGGAATCCAGCCCATCGCGCGGTAGGCGAACGACTGCGTGTGGATGTCGGGCAGGTTGCCGATGAAGCCCCACTCCACCACGAGCGCGAAGGCGAGCGCGCCCCACACCGCGCCCCGCCGCCAATCGCCCTGCCAGTAGCCCCACACGACGCCCGCCGCCAACAGCCCGAATCCCACCCAGAGCGGCATTGGCGGCGCGAAGCCCGTCTGCCACAGCGTGAACGCCAGCCCTGCCGCAAGTGCAACCCGCTGACGCCCCGTAAGCGTATACAGGAACCCCACCAGCGCAAGCACAGCCGCCGTCGCCAGCAGCCCGTTCGTCCACTTCCAGCGCAGCAAGGCATCGCCCCACAGCCAATAGTCCACCTGGTACAGCACGCTGGGCAGCGGGCGATAAAACCCGTTGCCCAGCACCCAGTCGCCCACAAACCATTGCCCAACCGAGTGGGGCTGCTGCAACCGCTGCAGAATGACGCGCGTGTCTAAGTTCTCGAAGCCGTCGTGCAAGCCGTCGTCGTAGTGCCAGCGTGCGCCCCCCAGCAGGTTCAGCAGCAGGATAAGCCCCAGTCCAATCGCCCACACGCGCACAGCCTTGCAGTTCGCAGTGGGGTACACTTTCCCTGCTATGCGAAGGGCTGGCGTTTTACTGGCGTTGCTGTGCGCGGCGTGCGGCTGGGCGCAGGTGGACAAAGCCGCCGACGAGTGGCTGCAGAAGTGCTTCCAAGCCTACAGCCAACTGCAGAGCCTGCAGAGCAAAACGACGCTTACCGTGCTGATGGTCACCCCGCGCACGCCCGACGGAACCCCCATCCAGAAGTACCTCTACGCCTACACCGCGCAGCCCCCCGCACGCTTGAACCTGCTGGTCAAAGACCTGAACGCCAAAGACGAGGGGCAACGCTATGTGTCTAATGGGCAAACCTTCACGGCGGGCGGTGAGTCCAAGCCCGTTGCCAACTCGGGCGCCGCGCTGCTGGAACAACTGACCGACGCGGGCGTCTTGCCCACCTACGACCTCGTGTTCCTTGTCGGGGGGCGCGCCAGCCAAGAGAAGTTCCGCAAGCAAATCACGCAACTGCGCCTCGCCCGCGAAGACGACAAACAGGTCGTGCTGATGGGGCGCATCAAAAACGAGCGCAACAAGGAGGACGCGCTGGAAATCGTCATCGACAAGACGACCACGCTGATGACCAGCCTCACAATCCGCACCGAGGTCAAGATTGAAGAGCAGCCTGGCGCGTTCGTGCTGATTATGGAGTTCGACGCCAAGCCGAATGTGGAGGTCTCGGAGCAGACCTTCGCCGCCAGCAAGTAGTGTATAATAGGCGCATGCGTGCGCTATGGGCAGTAAGTTTCGTTTGTTGGAGTGTGCTTTTCGCGTGGGCAGGCAGTGATGGATGCGCATTGTGTGGGCGCGCGCACGCCGCTGCCGTCAAGCACCCCGAAGTCGCGCTTCTCTCGTTCCCATCGCTTGTTCAAGACCCACAGCTGACCGATGTCTTGCACTACGACCTGACCCTCGAGGTCGTGCCCAGCACACAGACGCTGATTGGCGCGTGCCTGATGCGCGTTAAGGTGTTGCAGCCGACGCTAAGCGCATTTCGCTTCCGCCTGCGCGAGAACTTCCTGATTACAGGGCTGCGACTGGATGGGCGCCCAATATCGTTCGTGCGCGAGAGCATCACCACTGTGCGCGCCGAGTTCGACCGCCCCTACACGCAGGGCGAGGTGTTCGAACTGCGCGTGGAGTATCAGGGCGTGCCCGTCTCGCGCGGGTTCGGCTCGATAGACTTCACGACGCGCGCGTCGGGGGCGGTGATTGTCGCGACGCTGAGCCAGCCGTTTTACGCCTACACTTGGTGGCCCGCCAAAGACGAGAACACCGACAAGGCGACGCTGACCTTCACGCTAATCACGCCCCGCGATATGTTCGCCGTCGCCAACGGGATGCTGACCGAGACCGCCGACCTGCCCAACAACCGCCGCCGCTACCGCTACGAGCATACCTACCCGATTGTGCCGTATCTGGTCGCCTTCGCCGCGACAAACTACCAGAGTTGGTCGCGCACCTTCACCTACAACGGGCGCACGATGCCTGTGGACTTCTACATCTACCCCGAAAACAACACGGCAGCCAACCGCGCCGCGTGGGAGCGGTGCATCCCGATGCTGCAAGTGTTCAGCGACCTGTTCGGCGAGTATCCGTTCATTCGGGAGCGGTACGGCATCTACCAGTTCCAGTTCGGCGGGGGGATGGAGCATCAGACGATGAGCGGGCAGGGCGGTTTTGGCGAATCGCTGACGGCGCACGAGCTGGCGCACCAGTGGTGGGGCAATATGGTGACCTGCGCCACTTGGAACGACATCTGGCTGAACGAGGGCTTCGCAACCTACTCGGAGGCGTTGTGGGAGGAGTTCCGAAACGGCGTGAGCGACCCTGCTGCGCTGCGCACGGCAATGCTGAACCGTCGCCCCAGCAGCCTGGGCGGCAGCGTCTACCGCTACGACACCAGTAGCGTGAACGCGATTTTCAGCTCGAACTTCGCCTACCGCAAGGGCGCGTGGGTGCTGCACCAGCTGCGCTGGGTGCTGGGCACGGAGCGGTTTTTCGAGCTACTCGCCCGCTACCGTCAGCGCTACGCCTACAGCCACGCGACCACCGCCGATTTCCAAGCCGTTGCGGAGGAGCTTTGGGGCGGCTCGATGGACTGGTTCTTCCAGCCGTGGGTGTACGGCACGGGCGCGCCGACCTACACCTGGGGTTGGACGACCACCCGCGTGAACACCAAGGACTACCTGCTGCTTTCCATTCGCCAGACACAACAGAGCAGCTATGGAGTCTACACGATGCCTATCGGGTTGCGGGCGCAAATCGGCAGCCAATCGCAGGATTTGCGCGTTTGGAACAGTGCGCCGACGCAGTATTATGTGATCCCCGTGTCGGGCGCGGTTTCGAATCTGGCGTTTGACCCCGACGAGTGGATTCTGAAGGGCGGCTCGAACGCCGAGACCTACCGCCCCGGACCGCCCGTGATTGTGGAGATGAACCCCGCGCCTGGGCTGGCGACGCAGCCCGTGAGCCAGATTGACCTCTACTTCCAGACGCCCGTGCAGATCAACAGCGCGCAGGTGCAACTCACGGGCGCGACGCAAGGCGCGGTCAGCGCGAACTTCGCCTACGACGCCAACGCGCGGCGCGTGCGCCTGACGCTTGCCCAGCCGCTCAAGCCCGACGCCTACACTGTTCGGATTGCGCCGACCGTCACGGCGACCAATTCGGGGCTGGCGCTGGACGGCGAGTATTTCGGGCAGTTGCCGTCGGGCGACGGTGTGCCCAGTGGCGAGGCGACGCTGCCCCTGCGCGTGCTGGCAGCCAACGGCGACATCACCGGCGACGGCTGCGTGGACGACGCCGACCTACTCGCGGTGCTGTTCGCGTTCGGGGCGCAAGGCGCGCGCCCTGAAGACGCCAACGGCGACAACTCGGTGGATGACGCGGACTTACTGCTGGTGCTGTTCGCGTTTGGGAACGGGTGCTAAGACCAATCGGCGGGCAACGTTGCGCTGCCCGCCGCATGACGATTAGACGCGCGGTTTCTGGGTAGCTATTGCCTCGCGACGATCGGGAAGAGACGCCCGTTGCGTCACGCCCGCGCACGGGTTCGCCCACTGGTTCAGGTTCACGCGCTCGATGCGTCCGTTGTCCACTCGCGCGTCTCGCATCCCCCAGATTTGGGGGCAAATTTAACATTCCTGCCCCTTAACCCCTTGACAAAGTCGTCAAGGGATTGGGTATACTGCACGCGCTGCCACAACAAGGTGTACCGCTACAGGTTGTGGCTGTAGGCGAGAAAAATCGCGATTTTGCGCGATTAACTACCATACATGGAGGGTTCTAACGATGGCGCTGTTCGAAAAACGGGTGCATTTGAAGCCGTATGAGTATCCCGACCTGCTGAAGTTTCGGGACGCCATCCGCCATTCCTACTGGCTGCATACCGAGTTCTCGCTGTCGGGCGATGTGCAGGACTGGTACGCGCGCACTGAGCCACACGAGCGCAACGCGCTCAAAAACACTATGCTTGCCATCTCCCAGATTGAAGTCTCGGTGAAGACCTTCTGGGCGCGAATCTACGATCGCATGCCCAAGCCCGAAATCGCCGAAGTGGGCATGACCTTCGCCGAAAGCGAGGTGCGCCACGCCAACGCCTACTCGCACCTGCTGGACATGCTGGGACTAAGCGGCGAGTTCGAGAAGATTCACAGCATCCCTGCGATCAGCGAACGCGTGCAGTATCTCCAGCAGGCGCAAGAGGGCATGCGCAGCAGCGACAACCGTCAGTTCGCGCTCACCGTGCTATTGTTCTCCGCGTTCGTGGAGCATATCTCGCTCTTCTCGCAGTTCCTAATTATTATGGCATTCAACAAGCATCGCGCGGCGTTCAAGGGCGTCTCCAACATCGTGGAGGCGACCAGCAAAGAGGAGCAGATTCACGGTATGTTCGGCGTGGAGCTGGTGCGCATCCTGCAGCACGAGTACCCCGAATGGTTCGGCGCGGAGACGGAAGACGCGATTCTGCACGCCGTCGAGCGCGCCTACGCCGCCGAGGAGCGGATTGTGGACTGGATTTTCGAGCGCGGCGAGCTGGAGTACCTACCGCGCCATCAGGTGGACGCCTTCCTGAAGAACCGCTTCAATAACTCGCTGCGCAGTGTGGGCATCCGCCCCTACTTCACGGTGGACGAGACCGCGCTCGCCGCGACGCGCTGGTTCGACGAGGAGCTGCTCGCCACCAAAGAGAACGACTTTTTCAACAAGCGGAGTATCACCTACTCCAAGAAGATGAAAAGTTTCAGCGAAGACGCTTTGTTCTGAGCGGAGCGCAGACGGGGCGTGGCGGCGCATGGCGCGCCGCTGCGCCCCCGATTCAATTGAAGGAGGCTATCATGCGGACATCGACGGAAAGACCCCCATTCTATTGGCTCAACGAGGAGAGCCGACGGTTCCTCTCGCGCGATTATCTCCTGCCAGGTGTGAGTGCGGAACAGCGCATCCGCCAGATTGCCGACTATGCGGAAGGGATTCTGGGCATCGAGGGCTTCGGCGACAAGTTCTATGACTACATGGCGCGGGGCTGGTACTCGCTGGCGACGCCCGTGTGGACGAATTTCGGCTTGCATCGCGGGCTGCCCATCTCCTGCTACGGCAGCTCCATCGAGGACGACTCGGCGTCCATCTTGTTCACGGCGTCCGAAGTGGGGATGATGACCAAGCTGGGCGGCGGCACTTCGGCGTACTTCGGCAAGCTGCGCCCGCGCGGCGCGCCCATCCGCGATAACGGCTCCAGTAACGGCAGCTTCTCTTTCGCCAAGCTGTTCGACCGCATGATCGAAGTGTTCAGTCAGGGTAGCACGCGCCGCGGGCAGTGCGCCGCCTACATCGACATCGAACACCCCGACATCGAAGAGTGGCTCTGGATTCAGCGCGAGGGGTGCGACATCCAGCTGCTCTACTGGGGCGTGTGCGTGGGCAACGAGTGGCTGCAGCAGATGCGCGATGGCGACGCCGACAAACGCCGCCTGTGGGCGAAAGTGCTGCAAGCGCGCTCGGAGGTCGGCATCCCCTACATCTTCTTCAAGGACAACGCGAACAACGGCGCACCCGAAGTCTACAAGCGGCTCGGCAAGCGGATCTACGCCTCCAACCTCTGCACCGAGATTATGTTGCCCGCCAGCGTGGACGAAAGTTTCGTGTGCTGCCTGTCGTCGATGAACTTGCTGCACTACGACGAGTGGAAAGACACTGACGCGGTGGAGACGATGGTCTTTTTCCTGGACGCGGTGATGGAGGACTTCATTCGGCGCGTCGAGGGGATCCCGTTTATGCATCGGGCGTACAACTTCGCCGTGCGCCACCGTGCGCTGGGGCTGGGCGTGCTGGGCTGGCACTCGCTGCTGCAGTCCAAGCGCATCCCCATCGAGAGTATGGACGCCTATCGGCTGAACACGGAGGTGTTCCGCACGATTCACGACCGCGCGTACAACGCCTCGATGGATTTGGCGCGTCGCTTTGGCGAGCCAGAGTACCTCAAGGGCACGGGTCGGCGCAACGCGACCCTGCTGGCGATTGCGCCGACCAAGTCGTCGTCGTTCATCTTGGGGCAGGTCTCGCCCTCCATCGAGCCGTTTATGAGCAACTACCATGTAAAGGATCTCGCGAAGGTGAAGACCACCTTCAAGAACCCGTACCTGCAAGAGGTGTTGCGCGAGCGCGGCAAGGACACCGATGAGGTGTGGCAGAGCATCGCCGCGCACGACGGCTCGGTGCAACACCTGGACTTCCTGAGCGACGAGGAGCGCGACACTTTCAAGACCTTCAGCGAAATCTCGCAGATGACGCTGGTGCAGCAGGCGGCGCAGCGGCAGGCGTCTATCGATCAGGGGCAGTCGCTGAACCTGATGATCCACCCCGAGACGCCCGTGCGCGACATCAACCTGCTGCTGCTGCGGGCGGCGGAGATGGGCGTGAAGTCGCTGTATTACCAATACAGCGTGAACGCCGCGCAGGAGTTCAATCGCGAGCTGCTACTGAGCTGTCGCGTGTGCGAGGCGTGAGCTGACCGCTCGCCCCGACCCCTAAGCTCTATTAGCAGGGCTTAGGGGGTAAATTTTTTGGCACGGCGTATTGGAGGCGTTCAGACCCACCGGTCGCGCCGATTGGTGGCGCGGGCAAGTGGGGTGCAGAGAGCGGATTTGAACACAGATTCGGGCTGGTAGCGGCGGGCGGACTCGAACCGCCGACCTACCGGGTATGAGCCGGTCGCTCTCACCAACTGAGCTACGCCG
>JAIMAN010000017.1 GCA_023511915.1 Armatimonadota bacterium | reverse complement strand
GCGGGGGGCTCGCATGGCGGCAGAAATGCCCTGCTCGGCAACGCCGCGAGCAGGCACGCCCGCGTTCCCAGCGTCGCGCGTGCTGGGAGCGCGAGCGTCTCGCTCGCATGGCGGCAGAAATACCCTGCTCGTCAACGCCGCGAGTAGGCATGCTCGCAAAAAACCTACCCCTTTAAGGAACCTTAAGGAGAGGGTCGTCAATTACACTTGCTTTTACGGACTTTGGTCGCGCGATTGGTATAATACCCGCTGACAATGATACGCTTGCTGGACAACTCGGGCTGGGCGGGCGACCCAGAGCGACTCTACGAGACGGTAGAGTTCCCGCCCGCGCCGCCTGACCGGCCCTACATCTTCACGAACACCGTCGCGACGCTGGACGGCAAGCTGATTCTGGGCGAGCCAGGCAGCAGCGCGGCGGGGCTGGGCAGCGCGACGGATCGCCTGCTGATGCACCGCTTGGAAGCCTGCGCCGACGCGGTGGTCATCGGCAGCAGCACCCTGCGCGCCGACCAGCATATGAACTACCCCCCACGCCTGTACCGCGCGGTGGTGACCACCAGCGGCGAGTTGCCCACCGACCACGACTTCTTCCGCAAGTCTGAAGCGGGGCGCGCGCTGGTGTTCGCGCCGACGCACCTGCCGCCCGACAAGCGCCTCGCGCTGGAGCGCGTCGCAACCGTGCATCTGGTCGGCGAGACGCGCGTGGACATCCCCGAAGTGGTGCGCATCCTGCACACGCACTACGAGGTGCGCTACCTGCTGGTGGAGGGCGGGGGCAACCTGAACTACTACTTTTTCGAGGCGGGTCTGGTGGACGAGGTGTTTTTGACGCTTGCGCCGCGCGTCAAGGGCGGGGCGCACCTGCCGACGATGGTGGACGGCGCAGGCTTGCCCCGCGAGCGCGCCCCGCGCTATACGCTGATTTCGGCGTACCTGAACGAGAGCGAGCTGTTTTTGCGCTATCGGAGGGCGGAATGAGCCTACGCGAGTTCGTGCGCGCGCAGGTACAGGCGATTTTCGCCGCGTTGCAGGCGGGCAGCCCGCCCCCCGTCGGCGAGTACGACCCCGCCGCGCTGCGCGAGTGCCTGCGCCGCGCCCAGCCCCAGGTCGGCGCGAGCCGCTTCACCCCCGACGCCGTGGTGCTGGAGTTCATCTTCCAAGACGCCAGCCTCGGACCCGCCGTGCTGAGCGTGCGCGTCCCCGCGCCTGAGCCGATTGTGTATATGCCCGTGCCCGACTGGGTGATTGAAGATGTCTGGCAGGGCGATGTGACGGGGTCGTTTCGGTTCTTGTCGGAAGCGGAGCGGCTGCTGGAGGCGTTCCGTGCGCAGGTGTTCACCGAGCGCAACCGCGCCTATTTTGAGAAGCCCGACCTACCCAAACGGCGGGATTAGGCGTCTCTGAAGCCCCAAGGGGTAGAATTCGCATGCGGAGAAAAGCAGCCATGCAGAGCAATTATTCAGGCGCGCCCGTCGTGGAGGCGGACGCAGCGACGGTGGACGCGCTCTTAGAGAGCGTTGGCAAAGACGCGCTGCTCACCAACACACCACGGATTCGGGCGTACCTCCTGCAATTCGTAGACCTTGCCGAAGTGGTCTCGCACGCGGTCGAGGCGGCGAAACAGCACTTTCCCGAAGCGCAGCTGGTTCTGGAGGTGTACCGAGACCCAGAAATCGACGACGAGTACCTTGCCCTGTATGTTCGCCTGAGCCGCTACGACGACACCGTGATGGAACGAATCGCCGC
The DNA here is from genome assembly GCA_023511915.1 of Armatimonadota bacterium. Lineage (GTDB taxonomy): Bacteria > Armatimonadota > Fimbriimonadia > Fimbriimonadales > GBS-DC > GBS-DC. The sequence goes on along the minus strand of JAIMAN010000017.1, from coordinate 45,307 downwards.
AGCAGAGGCAGAGTATCTGAATCGGCTCGCGGGCAAGTCGGGATGGATTCAACTTGCCAGCACAATCATCCAAGAGTGCCAGTCCTGACGGTATAATCCCTGTTGTGGTGGTCGAGAGTTCGGAGCGGGAGAAGCGACGCGCGAAGCGGCTGGGCTGGCTGGGCTACACACTCGCGCGCGGACTTGGACGCACCCTGCGCCTGTATGTGGCGGGCTGGGAACCGATTGAACGCCACCTGCAAGAGGGCACGGGCGCGGTGATGGTCTCGTGGCACGGGCGCACGCTGATCCCCGCGAACTACATGCGGGGCAGGGGCGTCTTGGCGATGATTTCGCTGTCGCGCGACGGCGACATCCAGAACGAAATCTTCACGCGCTTCGGGTTCCGCACGCTGCGCGGTTCCACCAGTCGGGGCGGGGTACGGGCGGCGTTGGAGGCGGCGCGCGAAGTGCGTAAGGGCGCGGTGCTGGCGTTCACGCCCGACGGTCCGCGCGGACCCAGCGGCAAATTCCAGCCGGGCGCGCTGCTGATTGCCCAGAAAGCGCGCGCGCCGATTTACCCCGCAGGCATCGGCGCGCACCCGCGCATCCTGCTGCCCACTTGGGACAGGTATCTCATCCCGTTGCCGTTCGCGCGGGCGGCGTTTTTGATTGGCGAGCCTGTGTGGGTTCCCGAAGACGCCGACAAGGACGACTTCGCGCGGCTGGCAGAGCAGTTGGAAAACGCCATCAACGCGCTACAAGACCGCGCGGAAGCGATTGCACGGGGGGCGAAGCCATAATGCGCGCGCTGTATAACCTTGCCCTGCTGCTGCTTGCGCCGTTGTGGGTTCCGTATGTGCTGTGGCGCATCGCAGCGGGTTCGTGGCGCGAGCGGTGGCAGGAGCGGCTTGGGTTCGTGCCCGTGCCGCCGCCGTCAGACAAGCCGCGCGTGTGGATCCACTGCGTGTCGGTCGGCGAGACGCTGGCGGCGCAGCCCGTCGTCCGACGCCTGCGCCAACTGCTGCCCGACTACGAACTCGTGTTCAGCACCACCACCCCGACGGGGCAGCAGACCGCCCTCGGCGCGCTGCGCGATACGGTGGACTACTTCATCTACTGCCCGCTGGACTTGTCCTTCGCTGTGCGTCGCGCGTTGGGGCGCATTCAGCCGCGCGCGCTGGTGCTGTTCGAGACCGAGCTGTGGCTGAACCTGCTGACCGAGCAGCGGCGTCGGGGCGGGCGCGTGCTGATCCTGAACGGGCGGATTAGCGACCGCACCGCGCGTCGCGCCCCCCGCGCACGCCCAATCTACGCGGCGATGTTGCGCTGTGTGGACTTCATCTGTGCGCAGTCGCCGACCGACGCCGCGCGGTTCATCGCGTTGGGGGCGTCGCCGTCGCGCATCGAAGTGTGCGGCAACACGAAGTTCGACCAGGCGCTGGGCGCGTTAGACCGCACGGCAGATGAGTGGCGGCAGACCCTATCGTTGCCCGAAGGCGCGCCCGTGCTGGTGGTCGGCAGCACGCGCACGCCCGACGAGGAGCAACTCGTGGTGGACGCTTACATGCGCGTGCGGGCGACGCTGCCCGACACATGCTTGGTGCTTGCGCCGCGTCATCTGGAGCGCGTTGGCGAGGTGGAGCGGCTGCTGCAGGCGCGCGGGCTGACCCCGCATCGTCGCAGCCAACTGCCCCTGTCCGACGGCGCACACGCGCAGGTGGTGATTGTGGACACCTTCGGCGAGCTGGCAAGCTTATATGGGGTGGCTGATGTAACGGTCGTGGGTGGGGCATTCGCACCGCTGGGCGGGCAAAACCTGTTCCAGCCGCTGGCGCACGGCAAGCCCGTCTTTTTCGGCGCGCATACGCACAACTTCCGCGATATTGCGCAGCTCGCCAAAGCGGCGGGGGTCGGTTTTGAGGTACAAACCGCTCCAGAGCTCGCAGAGGGCATCCTACGCTTGTTGCGTGACCCCAAACAACGCGCGCAAATTGCGCAGCGAGCATCGGAACTGATTAAGAAACACCAAGGCGCCGCACAACGATGCGTGGAGCAGGTACTGCGATGGCTGCAGTGAGGCTAACGCTTACTCTCTAACCTTGCCTGACCGTTTGTGTGGCGAGTCATCGTGTCGGATTGCAGAAACCGCTTCGCCGCTTTGTCGTTTTTCAGGTAAGCATCCCAGAACGCCAGCGCGGCAGTCTTGACATACATTACATGGGTCGGGTTCGCGGGACCAGCGTTGCGGAACGCACCCCCACGCAGTCCTGTAATCCCACCAAAGCCGTGCAACGCGCCTTCGATGACCAGCAGATATTTCTCCCTGCTGCGGGCATATTTGTATGGATCCAGCCGCCATTCCCAGTTCTCGCCTGAAAGCCCTCGGTCGTTTGTACCAGTAATCAGAAGAAAGGGGCGTGTGAGAGTCTCCCAAGACCGAGCGTCCAGTCCCCCCATCTGGCTAGTGATACCCTGCGGTGAAATCAGTAAAAAGGCTCTTGGACGCTCATCTGCGTGGCTTTTGCGTGCGCCGTTGCGGACGCTGGTTGCGCCCGCCAGAAGTTGCGAAGTATGTGCCCCGAACGAGTGCCCGCCAACGCCTATCGCCTTGCGGTTGAGCTTACCCTTGAGTTCGGGAACCTTCGCTTCCAACGCATCCAGCGAGTCCAGAATAAAGCGAATATCTTGGGGACGGCTCTCCCAGTCGCGAAGGGTATCGGGAGTCAGCCTCGCGCGTCCCGTGAGCGCAACCGAGTCGGAGTGGTTCGGTTGGATACACACATAGCCGTGGCTCGCCCAATAGCGTATTAGGGGCTGATAGAGATCTTTCGTGGCTATTGCTCCGTGTGACCATATAATGATCGGAAAAGAGCCATTCCCGTCGGGATAGGTCACGCGCAGTTGCAAATCTTTGCCGCGTTTGGCATCATGCAAAATGACCGTTGGAACGACGCGTACAGCGTAGGGACCATCAGACGGCTTGTACGCCCAGTCGGCTTGGGGCTGTTGAGTCGGTTCGGACTGTATCGGTGGGCTCATATACACGGATAGGCTCCAGACAATGCTCATAATCATCCCGATGCGATACATAGGCGTCTACCTCCTGTGCGAATGGACGATATTAATGAGAAAATGTTCAAGGGTGGAGGAATCAGGCTTTTTCCGTTGTCTTACGGGTATACTATACGCGGAGGGCGATGGACGATGGGCTTTTTCGATAATCCGTTCCCTACAACGGGCATTGCGATACTACTGTTTATTATCGTGGTCTTACGGTTGGCGCTGCGCGTGCTGCCCGAATGGGAGCGCGCCGTTGTGCTGCGGCTGGGGCGTTTCCAAGCAGTGAAAGGCCCGGGAATTATCTTTCTGATTCCCATCATCGACACGGCGCGGATTGTGGACACGCGTATCGTGACGATGAATGTGCCCCGACAGGAAGCAATTACCAGCGATAATGTGTCGGTGAGCGTGGATGCGGTGGTACTGTTCAAAGTGATGGATCCGCGTGACGCCGTCGTGCAGATTACCGACTATATCCAGACCGCCAGCCTGATTGCGCAGACCACACTGCGCAGTGTGATTGGTCAAGCGGAGCTGGACGACTTGCTGGCACGACGCGATAAGATTAATCAACAGCTCCAATCGATTATCGATGAGCAGACCGAAGCGTTCGGCGTGAAGGTGACGAGCGTGGAGGTGCGCGATGTGATTTTGCCGGAAGAGATGAAGCGTGCGCTGGCGCGTCAGGCAGAGAGCGAGCGCGAGCGACGCGCCAAAATCATCGCTGCCGAAGGCGAGTACCAAGCTGCTGAGAAGCTCGTGCAAGCCGCGCAGATGATCGCGCAGCAACCCTCCGCACTGCAATTGCGCTACCTGCAAACACTGGCGGAAATCACGGGCGAGCGCAACACGACGGTGGTGTTCCCCATCCCGATGGATCTGATTCGCCCGCTGATGGACGGCGCACTCCAGAACGGCGCGCCCCAACCGCCGTCTAAAACCTAAGCATGTTGACAGTCCTATCGGGAACCTTCGATGTGCTATAATTGCCATAGCGTATAGCCATCATCAACATCGGTTAGCGAGGAGCGAACTATGAACTGGGAGCAAGCCTACCGTGAGCTGCTGAAGCAGTATAACCAGGTAAAAACGGAGTACGAGCGCGCTATCCAGCGTGTTCAGGATCTGGAGAGCCAGCCGCGCAACGGCGCGTCTGCCGCCGCCGCTGCCAAAGCGGAAGTGGTCGCCACGGATGTCGCCAGCCCTGCCAACTACGAGGCGACCCTCAAACGCCTTGTGCGCCAAATCGGCGCGATTCTGCAGGCGGAGAAGGTCGTGTTTATGCTGCACGACCCCGAAGAGGGCGAGCTGCGCGCCTATCCGCCCGCCTACGGGCTGACCGAGGACGAGATACGCCTGCTGCGCGTGCGCGCCACGCAGGGCATCTCGGGCGAGGTGTTCCGCGAAGGGAAGCCCATCATCGTCCACGACGCCATCACCGACCCGCGCACCAGCAAAGAGCATGTGGCGATGCTGCATATCCGCAACCTCGTGTGCGTGCCGCTGATCCTCGAAAAGCGCGACGAGGAGAACCGCGTGATTGACCGCCAGACCATCGGCGTGCTGCATGCGTTCAACAAGCAGCGCGGCGGGCACTTCATCGACGAGGATGTGCGCCTGCTGGAGCGCATGGCGCGCAACGCCGCCGCCGTCATCGCGGGCATGCGCCTCTACCAAGCCATCCTGGAAGAGAAGGAGGAGCTGGTACACACCATCGAGAGCCTGCGCGCGGGGCTGCTGCTGGTGCATCACAACGGGCGCATCAACCAGATGAACGCTGCCGCACGGCGCGTGTTTGGACTGGGTGCCGATGTGCTGGGCAAAAACTACGCCGAAATCCTCAACAACGAGACCATCCGCGCGATGATCCGCGCCGCCCTCGAAGAAGAGAAAGAGGGCGAGCTGGTCGAAATCACCGTCCAAATTGACGGCAAGGAACACATCTACCAGGTGCAAAACGCCATCGTGCGCGGCGAAGACCAAAAGCCGATGGGCACGGTGATGATCTTCAACGACATCACCGACATCCGCAACTTGGAGCGGATGAAGTCGGCGTTCGTGGCGACCGTCTCGCACGAGCTGCGCACCCCGCTGACCGCCATCAAGGGCTTCATCTCCACCCTGCTCATGGACTCCGAAGACGCCTTCACCCCCGAAGACCGACGCGAGTTCTACTCGATTATCGACCAGGAGACCGACCGCCTCACGCGCCTGATTAACGACCTGCTGAACATCGCGCGTATCGAGGCAGGCGAGTCGCTGAAGCCCATCTACAAGCATGTGGACTTCTACAGCCTCTCCAAGAAGGTCGTGATGATCCAGCGGCAGGCGACGACCAAGCACACCATCATCCACGATGTGCCTGAAGACCTGCCCAAAATCGTCGCCGACGAGGACAAGGTTGACCAGATCCTGACGAACCTGCTGAGCAACGCCATCAAATACTCGCCGAACGGGGGCGAGATTCGCGTCAAGGCGTGGGAAGAGGACGCCGACCACATCGTCTTCTATGTGTCCGACCAAGGCATGGGCATCCCGAAAGAGCACCTGTCGCGCGTGTTCGAAAAGTTCCACCGCGTGGACAACACCGACACGCGCAAGCAGTACGGCACAGGGCTGGGCTTGTACCTGGTGAAGCACTTGGTGGAAGCGATCCACGGCGGGCACATCTGGGTCGAGAGCGAAGTCGGCGTCGGCTCGACCTTCTATGTGCGCCTGCCGAAGATTCCCCCCGCCGTCAAGGAGGGTAAAGAGCAGGTCGAAAAATGAGCGCGGTGCGCGTGGCAATCCTGCAGGAACCCGACGCGACCGACTTGCCCCTGCCGAGCTACCAGACCGTTGGCTCGGCGGGGGTTGACCTTTACGCGGCGGTGAAGGAACCGCTGACGCTACAGCCTGGCGAGCGCGCGCGCGTGCCCACAGGGATACGCATCGCGCTGCCCGCAGGCTACGAAGCGCAGGTGCGCCCGCGCAGCGGACTGGCATGGCGACACGGCGTCGGCATGGTGAACGCGCCCGGCACCATCGACAGCGACTACCGCGGCGAGGTGCAGGTCATCCTCATTAACTGGGGGCAGGAGCCGTTCACCATTCGGCGCGGCGACCGAATCGCGCAGTTGGTGGTCGCGCCCGTCGCCCGTATCGAGTGGGAACCTGTCGCCGAGCTGCCCCCGTCCGCGCGGGGCGAGGGCGGCTTCGGACATACAGGGTAGCTTATACTAATCGCGTTGGCAATTGAAGACCTCCTCCTTAAGGTTCCCCCTGCCCGCAGGGGGAACCGTGTGGGCGCGCGGCGCGGCTCCCCTCGCGAAGCGGGGGGAACCTTAAGGAGGGGGGCAACTGTAAACTCCATCCACGCGATTGGTATTACTCGTCCGTCGCGCCCTCATCGGGGGTCGTCTCAAGTGCCTCCACAATCGCGGGTCCCGCGCTGCCCTCGATGCTTTTGTGCGTGCCGTCGCAGAACGGGAACTCCGCCGAGCGCATACAGCGGCACAAGGCGACGCGCTCGCCTGGCTCAAGCTTCATCACGGTGCGCAGCTTGCCGTTGCGCTCTTCGGTCTCGTGGATTGCCATGCGTTTGCCTCCTGTCAGTAGTTGAGCGCCTGCAGTTCAGGCAGCACGAACTGCCCGTCCTTGCGAATCAGCGCGCCGTCGAAGTAAATCTCACCGCCGCCGTATTCGGGACGCTGGATGACCACCAAGTCCCAGTGTACCTGCGAGCGGTTGCCGTTGTCCGCCTCGCCGTAGGCGTTGCCCGGAGTGAAGTGGAACGACCCCGCGATTTTCTCGTCGAACAGCGTGTCGTTCATCGGGTGCAGGATGTAGCGGTTGAATCCGAGCGACCACTCGCCGATGTAGCGTGCGCCCTCGTCCGAGTCGAGCAGGCGGTTCAGTTTGCGCGGGTTGCCCGCGCCGGGGCGGTCGCCGTCGTCCGCGCAGGTTGCCTCCACAATCTTGCCCTTGCGCAGCGTGAACCGAATGTCGCGATACATCGTGCCCTCGTAGACGCTGTTGGTGTTGATGGTAATTGTGCCCTCCACCGAGTCGCGCACGGGGCAGGTGAAGCACTCGCCATCGGGGATGTTGTGCGTCCCATAGCACGGCACGACGCCAATGCCCTCAATCGAGAAGCGCAAGTCGGTGCCCGGTCCCGTGATATGCACCTCGCGCGTGCGTTGCATCAGGTCTACCAGCGGCTCGACATCGCGCGCCATCTGCGCGTAGTCCAGCGTGCAGACGCGGAAGTAGAACTCCTCGAACGCTTCGGTGCTCATGTTGGCGGCTTGCGCCATGCCAGGCGTGGGCCAGCGCAGCACGACCCAGCGGGTGTGGGGTACACGCACCTCTTGGTGGACGGGAACCCACCAGTGCTGGCGCACAAGTTGCATCTGCTCTTGGGGGATGTCGGACATTTCGGCGTAGTTGGGCGCGCCGCGCAGCCCGATGTAGCCCTGCACGCCCTCCATCTGCGCGCGCTCCAGCCCCGCAATGAACTTGATTTGCGCCTCGCTCGCGTGCTGATACAACGCGCGTAGGGCAGGCGTCTGCTTGATCAGCGGGATGGCTTCGCCGCCTGCAGCATGCACTGTGCGCATCAGCAGCGCGACGAACTCGGCGGGCATATCGAACGCCTCAATCAGCACGCGCTCGCCCGGCTGCACGCGCACCGAGTGATGCACCAACACATCTGCCAGTTTCTGCCAGCGGGCGTCGATCATAGCGTGTACTCCGAGACGATTTGGGTCAGCGTGGCGAAGCGGGCGTTGTGCTTTTTCAGCAGCAGCACCGCCTCGCGCAGCGTCTCTACGCTGTCGTGGTAGTCGTAGCCGCCCAAGCAGATAATCGGCGTGCCCTGATCGAGGTGATGATGCAGGATGGGTTCGACGACCTCCCAACCCTGATCGAGGTAGCCGATTTTGCCGTTCGCGGTGGCAACGGGCACAATCAGAATCTTCGCCTCGCCCGGCTTGCGCACATCCTGATACGAGGGGTGATACGGCTTGGCGGGCGCGCCGTCCCAATCGACAAACATGCGGTAGTCGGCGTCGGGAACCGCGCTGCTGTCCACCAGAAAGCCCATGTCTTCAAGGTACTTCAGGTCGGGCGGAATCAGCGCGTAGCTGCCTGCGCGGAACGCCGTCGGCTTGAGGTGAATCTGCTTCAGCAGGTCTTTGCCGGTTTGAATCATCTCGCCGCGCTCGCGCGGGTCTTCCACATAGTGTCCCTGCGCGTCCTCAAAATGCAGGTGCAAGCCGAACTCGTGCCACGAGGGGATACGGTGAAGGTACTCGCGGTAATACAGTTGCACATTCGCCATCGGGTCTTTGCCTGCGACCTGAATCATCCAGGTCAAGGGTATCGTAAACTCCTCTGCCACTTTGATGTATTCTTGCGCATAGCAGCGCGGGTAGTCTGCTGCTTCGCAGTCCAGCGTAATCGCAACGGTCGGCATGGTTATCAATCCTCCTCCGCGTTAGTCGCGCAGATAGGGTTCGCCTTCGCGATAGGGATTCCTGCTACTTTGGGGGCGGTTTCTGACCCGACCTCAGTCTTCTCCGTCAACGGGGCGGGAAAGATTTGAACGACGCCCAACCCGAATTGCCCCGAATTCCCCGAAAATTGCCGAATTCGATGTCCGCTTTTGGCGCGGTTTCGAGTCTTAATAGGGTGGAATGCTCTGAAAGGGCGTTCCACAGGGCGAATTAGATAGATGTCAGCGGCGCTGGGCTTTGATCCTCCTTTCGACAGCGTCGCTCATTTTTTTTCGAGCGGTATACTTTAGGCGATGCGCAACGCGAAACCACTGATTGGGATTACCGCCAACTGGAAACGGGTCGACGAGATTAGCGGGCGGGTCAGTCTGAATGACGCCTATGCGCGTTCGGTACATCGCGCGGGGGGCGTGGCGGTGCTGATTCCGCCGGGCGCGGACGCGGAGGCGTTGGCGGCGCACTTGGACGGGCTGCTGATTCCCGGCGGCGACGACATCGACCCGAAGCATTACGGCGAGCCGCCGCACCCGAAGGCGGTGCTAATTAACGCCGCGCGCTTCGACCAAGAGTGGGCGTTGCTGCAGGCGTTCGAGGCGCGGCGCAAGCCGATTCTGGGCATCTGCTACGGTTGTCAGTTGCTGAATGTGTGGCGGGGTGGGTCGCTGCATCAGCACCTGCCCGACTTGCCGAGCGTGAGCCTCAAGCACCAGCGCGATTCCAAAGAGGAGCCGTTCCCGCGCCACTTTGTGGAGGTCGCGCCCGACTCGAAACTCGCGCGTATTCTGGGGCAGACGCGCTTCGAGATTGTGAGTGCGCACCATCAAGCCCTGCGCACAGCGGGCAAGGGGCTGGTCATCACCGCCTACGCGCCCGACGGGGTTGTGGAAGCCCTTGAAGACCCCGATTATCCGTTTTTCGTTGGCGTGCAGTGGCACCCCGAGCGCGACCCCGACGCGCCTGCCACCCGCGCGCTCTTTGAGGGGTTCGTGCAGGCATGCAAAACGCGGTAAGCCCCGCGCATCGCGAAGAGAGCCTCTTCGGTGCGCTCATCGGCTGCGCCGTAGGCGACGCGCTGGGGATTGCCTACGAGAACCTGTCGCCGCACCGCGTATTGCGCCTATTTCCCGATCCGACGCGCTATCATCTGCTGCCATCGGTGGGGCTGGTTTCTGACGATGCGGAGCAGGCGATAATGACGCTGCGTGCGCTGGCGTGCAGCGGGGGCGAACCAGCGCGCTTTCAGGCGCATCTGGCGACCGAGTTGCGTGTATGGCTGGCGACGCTGCCTGCGGGGATTGGGCTGTCTACTGCGCGGGCAGGTGTGCGGCTCTGGCTGGGGATGTCGCCCCCGCGCAGCGGCGTGCGCTCGGCAGGGAATGCGCCTGCCCTGCGCGGGGCGATTCTGGGCGTCGCGCTCCCCGACGATGCCCAGCAGCGCGAGACGCTTGTGCGCCTTGCGACGCGAATCACGCACACTGACCCGAAAGCGGGGGCGGGCGCGCTGTTTTGCGCCGACCTTGCAGCGTTGGCTGCGCAGAGCGCGGGCGCGCCGCCGATGGACGCTCTCCGCCAGCGGGTGGACGCCTGCCCTACGGAGTTGCGCCAGCCGCTGCGCGACGCGCTGACAAGTGTAGAGGCAGGGCAGACGACGGAGCAGTTCGTCCTGTCGCAAGGTTGGCAGCGCGGCGTGTCGGGCTACATCGTGCATACGACGGCGGCTGCGCTGCACGCTTGGCTTCGCTTTCCCGACGACTTCGTGCAGGCGGTGGGCGCGCTCATTCGCTGCGGCGGCGACACGGACAGCGCCGCCGCGCTGCTGGGCATCTGGATGGGGGCGCATCTGGGCAGGCAGGTTGCGCCCGAGGCGTTGCTCGCCCGCCTGAAGGATCCGCTCGCGCGCCCCGACGCCCTGCACGCGCTGGCGACAGCGACGGCGCGCGCCGTGCAGTCGGCAACACCCCAACCTGTGCGACGCCCGCCGTATCCCTTACGACTGGGGCGCAACCTGCTCTTTCTTGGGCTGGTTATTGCCCACTTGGTGCGTCGTGCGCTGCCGCCGTACTGACCGCCCGCTTGCCCGCGTGTAGCGTCAGCAGGATCCCGCCGATAATCAGCCCCGCGCCCAGCCAAATCGTGGGGTGCAGTTCCTCGCGCAGCACAAAGTAGCCGATGAACGCCGCCGCAGGCGTCTGCGCGAAAATCGTCACGCCCATCGCCCCCACAGGCGCACGCTCCATCAAGTAAAACCACACCGAGAAGGCGAACACGGTACACACGAACGCCAAATAAAACCACATCGCGGCGTCGGTTGGCGTCCAGTCCAGATTCGGCGCGCCCGCAAACCACAGCGAGATGACCGTCAGCGAGACCGCCGCGCAGCACGCCTCAATCGCGAGCAGCCCGACGCCCGAATAGCGCATCGCCAGCGACTTGGCGACCACCACATTCACGCTTTCAATCAGCACGCCCAGCAGCACAAGCAGGTTGCCCAGCGTCGCGCCCGAAAACTCCTGCAGCAGCCAGCCCTTGTTCACAATCACCCACACGCCGACGATGCCCAGCGCGATGCCGAGCGTCTTCTCGGTCGGGAAGCGTTCGCGCAGCCACAGGCGCGCCAGCAGCGCATAAAAAATCGGCGAACTGGAGACCAGCAGCGTCGCTTCGGTGGCGGTGCTGAGTTTCGTGCCCCAAAAGTAGCAGATGTAGGCGGCGGGCACGCCGACGACGCCAATCGCAGCGGCGGTCAGAAAGTGCGGCAGGTGGCGCGGCAGGCGCGGCGCAAGCGTCTGACGCACGGCAGGGATCGCGAGCAGCAGCGCGAGCATCGTCCCTGCGCCGATGAAGCGGAACGCGGCGACCCATTCGGGGCGGTGGTGCTGCATCATCACCAGCGCGGCGGGGTTCGCCCCCGCCCACAGGATGTTCAGGAACACCAGCACGGCGATTGCGCCCGCGCCCGCGCTGCCGTACTGCTCGCGAATCGGCGGCGGCGACTTAGCCACGCTCACCCTCCAGCGCGGTCTTGGCGTTGCCGATAAACGCACGCACTTTGGCGGGGTCTTTGCGCCCAGGCGCGGCTTCCACCCCTGAACTGACATCGACGCCTGCGGGACGCGCCGTGCGAATCGCGTCGGCGACATTTTCGGGGGTCAGCCCGCCCGCCAGCAGAATCGGGCGCGGGGCGCGGGCGCACACCTCTCGAAGGCGCGCCCAATCCTGTGTCAGCCCTGTGCCCCCCAACAGCGTCGGGTGGTAGGTGTCCAGCACAAACCGCTCGGCGTGCGCGTGCAGCGCGTCGAGGGTCTGCAGAATCGCGTCCGCCGTGCATTCAGGCGGGAAGCGCAGGGCGAGCCAGAGGGATTTTGCCCTCACCCCTGACCCCTCTCCCGCTTCGCGGGAGAGGGGCAAAACGGCGTGGGGCGCACCGCCGTGCGCCCCTACATCCCGCCCTGTGGAAGCGGGGCTGGGGGTGAGGGCAGACCCAACCACCCACTGCACCACCTCAAAGCACCGCTCCCACCCGTCGGGCAGTTCGGTGGGGTCGCTGATGACCAGCACGCGCGTTGCGCCCTGTAGTGTGGGCAGCCAAGACTGCCAGTCGGGGTCGTGCGCGGGCAGGTAGCGGGGGCTTTCGCGCACGAAGATAAAGCCCAGCGCATCCGCGCCTGCTTCAAGGGCGTGCTGTGCGTCGTCGGGGTTCGTCAGCCCGCAGATTTTGACCCACATCGGCTATCCCAGTCGGTTCAGGCGCACGCGGTAGACGATGGGGCGTTCGTTGCGCGGCGCGCCCACGCGCGTCAGCGCGTAGTGAATCTGCTCTTGCGGGCTGCGGTTCGGCTCAGGCGGCGCCAACACGCACTCGCGTCCGCGCCACTCCACCAGCAGCCCATCGCAGCGCGGGTCAACTTGGTCGAGGCTGCGCAACGGCTCGTAGGACTCCACCAGGTAGACCACATAGCGCAGGGTGGGCAACTCGGCGGGGTCAATCGGCGGGTGGTAGGGATCCAGCAGCGCGGCGCGGGTGGCGTGGTACACGATTTCGTGCGCGCGGGTGTGCTGCTGCGGCTGGAGGCTGCCCATCAGCCCGCGCAGTTGCTCGCCCTGATACAGCGCGACGAACACACTGCCTGGCTCGCGCAGCGTCGTCGGCAGACGACTGAGGTCAGGCTCAATCTTCGCGCCGTCCAGCACCATCCGCTCGACCGCCGTGCGCGCGAGGGTTAGGCACTCCTGCTCCAAGTTCGGGCGCGAGTTGCGCAGCTGCAGTTTCGGCTCCACCCCATGCAGGATGCGCCAGAGGTTCGAGCGGTGTTTGAGGATGACGGTTGCTGCCGCCGCCGCCAACACGCCGACCGCAGGCAGCGAGTGCCCAAACAGGTAGGCGGCAATTGGCACGCTCGCCGCCGCCAGCACTGAACCCAGCGACACCCAGCGCGTGATCAGGAACGCGACCAGCCATACGGGGAACGCCACAGCGACGGTCAACGGCGCGGCTGCCAGCAGCGCGCCCAAGCCCGTCGCCACGCCCTTGCCGCCCTTGAACCCCACCAACGGCGAGAAGGTGTGCCCCAGAATCGCCGCCACGCCGACCAGAATCGCCTCCACATCGCTCGCGCCCGCCCGCGTCGCCAGCCAAGTCGGCAAAAAGCCCTTCAGCGCGTCCAGAACCAGCACGGTGAGACCAATCTTCGCCCCCAGCACGCGGAACACATTCGTCGCGCCGATGTTGCCGCTGCCGACCTTGCGGATGTCTATCCCACGCAGTCGCGCCGCCCAATACCCAAACGGCAGTGCGCCCACCCAGAACGACGCGATGATTGCCACCAGGAGAACTTCGAACGCCATCGCAGACCAAATTATACCGCAGGCGACGACTCACTCCGTGCGGATGTCGCGCAGCCAGCGGATGTGCCCGTCCAGAAAGAGGCGGTTCCTGCCGCCGCGATGCACCGATCGCCCGCGCAGCGCAGGCTCCACTGTGCCAATCGTGCGCGGGAAGTAGGGGTCAACCATCAGCTCCACATCGGCGATACCGTCGGGTCGCGCATAAAATGGGCTGGGGTTCGCCTGCAGGTCGGCGACGGCTTGGTCGGGCGTCTTGCCCCAGAAGTTGTCGGGCGTGACTGGGTCGTCTATGCGGTCGAACCGCCACATCCAGTAGCGCGTGATGCGCTGGGCGTCCACCGCCTGCTTGACCTGCACGGCTTCGCCCATTATGCTGCCTGCGACGCTGGGGCAGCTCCAGACGCCCCAGTTGCGCACATACGGCTCCAACACGAGTCCTGCCCAGCCGCAGCGCGGGTCGGAGGCGGGCCAGCTGCTCCACAGGCGGTAGCCCAGCGCGCGCTTAAGGTCGCGACGGTCGGGCATCCGCTCGTCGTAGTCCTGCAGGTACATCCAAAACGCCTGCCCGATTTGGCGCATGTGCTGGGCGCACACGCTCTGACGCGCGCTCTCCCGCGCCTGCGCCAACACGGGGAACAGAATCGCTGCTAAAATCGCGATAATCGCAATCACCACCAGCAGTTCAATCAGTGTGAAGGCACGACAAATGCGCATAGTAGCGGTAGTGTACCCCCAGCAGGTATAATGCTGGTCATATGAGCAGCGTTCGCAATACCAATCGCCGAGCCAGAGTTCATAATTGCCCCCCTCCTGCAGGTTCCCCCCGCTTCGCGAGGGGAACCGAGAAGCGCGCCCGTTCGGTTCCCCCTGCGTGCAGGGGGAACCTTAAGGAGGGGGTCAACTCCGAATTTCGTAAAGTCTGACGGTGCTACCCTCATGCCTATGGAGCTTGACCAAATAATTGTGCAGGGCATCGAGTTCTACGCCTATCACGGCGTGCCCGACGCGGAGCAGCAGATTGGACACCGCTACCGAGTGGATTTGGTCGCTGACATCGATTTGCGCGAGGCAGGGCGCACCGATGACCTGCGCCACACGGTCAGCTACGGCGACCTCGCACGGCTGGTGATTCACATCGGCGCATCCCAGCAGTGTCGGCTGCTGGAGAGCCTCGCCGAGCAGATGTGCGCCGCGATTCTGGAGCAGTTCCCCGCCATTCAGCGCGTGGAGCTATTCATCGCCAAACGCCTGCCCCCGACGGGAACAATTACCGAGCTGGCGGGCGTCAAAATTGTGCGGGCACGCCCGTAGAATTACCATGCTGACGCAGCGTCTGGTATTGACGGGGGATGAGGCGCACGACAAGCCGCTGATTCAGCAGGCGGCGGCAATTATCCGCGCGGGCGGGCTGGTCGCCTTCCCGACGGAGACGGTCTACGGGCTGGGCGCGGACGCGCTCGATTCGGCGGCGGTGCGACGCATCTACCTCGCCAAAGGTCGCCCCGCGTGGGATCCACTGATTGTGCATGTCGCCGAGCCTGAAGACATCCACCGCTACACGCGCGACCATTCCGTGCTGACCGAGAAGCTCATTCGCGCGTTTATGCCCGGACCGCTGACGCTGGTGCTGCCCAAGCGCGAGGTCATCTCCGAGGTCGTCACGGCGGGGCGCGACACGGTTGGAATACGCATCCCGCAGCATCCTGTGGCGCGTGCGCTGATACGCTACAGCATGACGCCCATCGCTGCGCCCAGCGCGAACAAGTTCGGACGCCCCAGCCCCACCACCGCCGACCATGTGCTGCACGACCTCAGCGGCGAGATCGACGCCGTGCTGGACGCGGGCGCGACGCCGTTGGGGGTGGAGTCGACGATTCTGGAC
The DNA here is from genome assembly GCA_023511915.1 of Armatimonadota bacterium. Lineage (GTDB taxonomy): Bacteria > Armatimonadota > Fimbriimonadia > Fimbriimonadales > GBS-DC > GBS-DC. The sequence goes on along the minus strand of JAIMAN010000017.1, from coordinate 30,043 downwards.
ATGACGACCGACCCGCCGACGCTGCTGCGCCCTGGCGGCGTGCCTCGCGAAGCCATCGAGGCGATTGTCGGCGCGGTGCGCGTGCTGGGTAGAACCTTCGACGAGGGCGAGTCGCTGCCCGCGCCGGGGCTTACCGCGCGCCACTACGCGCCCAGCGCGCGGGTGATGCTCTGTGCGCCGTCGCCCGAAGCGTTCTACGGCACGCTCAAGGACACCCTCAGCCGCTATGCGTTCGTGGGCGCGATGCGTCCCGACGGCTGGAAACTGCCCGAGTCGAACCGCCTGCGCGTGTTCGAGTGGGGCGCGTGGGGCGACTGGGAGACGCTCGCACAGCGGCTGTTTTTGGGTTTGCGTGCGCTGGAGTCGCTGGGCGTGCACGCGATTGTGTGTCCGTTGCCGCCCGAAGCGGGCTTGGCGCGTGCGCTGCGCGACCGTCTGGAGCGCGCCTCCACCGAGTAGCCGCTACCGCGCCTCCAATAACGCCTGCGCGATTTGTTCCCACTCGCTCTCCAGCGAGCCTGTGTAGGGCGGCTTGCCCGCGCGTCGGTACCAGTAGTGCGCGTTGCCGATGTCGCCCTCTTTGCGGTGCAGGTAGGCGTGTACCCACGCGCTTGCGGCGGTGGGGTCGTCTTGCACGGTCTGGTGCGCCGTGTGCCAGTCGCCCCGCGCGTCGTGCCACAGCCCCAATAGCGGCGGGGGCACATCGGGCGGACTATCGTGCGCCAAACTCGCCTTGAACTGCTCCAGCGTCATGCGTAAGCGACCTCCCCCTGCAAGCGTTCAAGCAGCGCGTCGAGCGTCATCTGCCCCAAGTCGCCCGCCTCGCGGCTGCGCACGGCGACCAGTCCGCCCTCGCACTCCTTGTCGCCCAGAATCAGCATGTAGGGCGTCTTGTGCGTCTGATGGTAGCGGATGCGGTAGCCGAGCGTCTCGCGTCGGGCGTCCAACTCGGCGCGGAAACCCGCGTCAACAAGCCGCTGGCGCACTTGCGCGCCGTACTCGTTGTGGCGGTCGGCAATCGGCAGCACGGCGACCTGCACAGGCGCAAGCCACAGCGGGAACGCCCCCGCGTAATGCTCAATCAGAAAGCCCATCATCCGCTCGAACGAGCCAATCGGCGCGCGGTGGATAATCACAGGGCGGTGCGGCTTGCCGTCCTCGCCCGTGTATTCCAAATCGAACCGATGCGCCATCAGAAAGTCTAACTGCACGGTAGAGACCGTCCACTCGCGCCCTAAGCAGTCGCGCACTTCGACATCGAGCTTGGGTCCGTAGAACGCCGCCTCGCCGCGCACGGCGGTGTAGTTCAGCCCCAGCTCGTCCAACGCTTGGCGCAGGGCGTTCTCCGCCGTCTCCCACATCTGGTCGTCGTCGTAGTATTTCTCTTTGTCGTCGGGGTCGCGCAGCGAGAGCCGATACCAGAAGTCAGTCAGCTGCAGCCGCTTGTAAACCGTGTGGATGAGTTCGATATTGTGCTTCACTTCCGCCTTGATTTGTTCGGGGCGCAGGAACACATGCGCGTCGTTGATGGTGAAGCAGCGCACGCGAATCAGCCCCGACAGCTCGCCGCTTTTCTCGTAGCGGTAGACCGTGCCCAGCTCGGCAATGCGCAGCGGCAGGTCGCGGTATGAGCGCGGCTCCGACTTGTAAATCAAAAAGTGGTGCGGGCAGTTCATCGGGCGCAGGATGAGTTCCTCGCCGTCTTCGAACACCATCGGCGGGTACATCGAGTCTTTGTAGTAGGGGTAGTGCCCGCTGGTGCGGTACAGGTTCAGATTCGCGATTTCTGGGGTGCGCACATGCTGGTAGCCCGCTTTGAGTTCCTCGTGCAGGATGAACTCCTCCAGCACGCGGCGGATGGTCGCGCCTTTGGGCAGCAGCATCGGCAGCCCGCTGCCGACTTCGGGGGCAATCATAAACAGCCCCAGCTCGCGCCCCAGTTTGCGGTGGTCGCGCCGTTTGGCTTCCTCCAGGCGGTGCAGGTAATCCTCCAGCTCCTCTTGGGTGAAAAACGCCGTGCCATAGATGCGGGTGAGCATCTTGTTGCGTTCGTCGCCGCGCCAGTACGCGCCCGCCAGCGAGAGCAGCTTGAAGTGCTGGATCTCGCGCGTGTTCTCGATGTGCGGACCGCGGCACAGGTCGATGAAGTCGCCCTGCTGATAGAAGCTTATCGTCTCGCCTTCGGGGACGGCGTGGAGCAGCTCGATTTTGTAGGGAACCTGCCCGATGTTGCGGATGAGTTGCTCGGCTTCCTCGCGGCTGGTCTCGAAGCGGGTGATGTCCAGCGCGCGGGCGGCGATTTCGCGCATCTTCTCCTCGATGCGCTGCAGGTCTTCTTCGCGGAGCGGTTCGGGGAAGTCGAAGTCGTAGTAAAAGCCGTTTTCGATGGGGGGACCGACGCCGAGTTTCGCATCGGGGTAGAGTTCCAGCACGGCTTGCGCCAGCAGGTGCGCCGCCGAGTGGCGCAGCCGATACAGCGGGCTGTCGGGATAGTCGTACACCTTGCTCATCGCGGGAATTATACCTGTGCTGGTGTGTTGGGTGGAGTATACTTAAGGTAGGCAGTTGGAGGCACGATGGACTGGTTAGAGCGAATCACGGTTAACCCTGAGCAGTGTGGGGGACGCCCCTGCGTGCGCGGCATGCGCATCCGCGTGGTGGATGTCTTACAGTTGCTTGCGACAGGGCTGACCCAGCAGCAGATCCTTGAGGAGATGCCCGACTTGGAGCCTGAGGATATACAGGCGTGTCTCCTCTACGCTGTCAGCCGACTGTAGTGTGCTTCCGCTGAGGTACACTCTTATGTGATGTCGAACATGCCTTCGGTGCGCCTGATTACGCTCGGCTGCGCCAAAAACGAGGTGGACTCCGAAGAGATTGCGGGCGTGCTGCAGCGCGCGGGCTATCGGCTCGATGCGCACACCGACGCGCCCGATGTGGTGGTCATCAACACCTGCGGGTTTTTGGAGTCGGCGCAGCGCGAGGGCATGGCGACCATTCGCGACGCGCTGCGCCTCAAGCGTCAGGGCAAGACGCAGCGCGTGATTGTGGCGGGCTGCATGGTGCAGCGGCTGGGCGAATTGCTGCAGCAGCAGTTCCCTGAAGTGGACGCTTGGGTCGGCGTGGGGCAGATGGCGCGGTTTGCGGAGATTGTCGACGCTGCCCGCGCCACGCGCCAGCCGATTGCCGATATTCAGCCGCCGCACCACCGCTGGGCGGATGTGCCCACGCGCCTGCGCAGCCGCGCCCCGTGGACAGCGTACCTAAAGGTCTCCGAAGGCTGCGACCACCAGTGCACCTTCTGCACGATTCCCTCGTTTCGCGGCAGGCATGTGAGCAAGCCGCTGGAGCGTGTCCTTGAAGAGGCGCGCTGGCTGGCGCACAACGGCGCAAAGGAACTCAACCTCATCGCGCAGGACACCACCCAGTACGGCTACGACCTCTACAAGCAGTTTATGCTGCCGACTCTGCTGCGCGAGCTGAGCGCGGTCGAGGGCATCGAGTGGATCCGCATCCACTATGCCTACCCGTCGCGGATTACCGACGCGCTGATTGAGACGGTGGCGTCGCTGCCGAAGGCAGCGCACTACCTCGATGTGCCGTTGCAGCACGCGGATCGCGCAGTGTTGCAGGCGATGCGTCGCCCAGGCGACGGGTCGCGCTACCTGCAGATGGTTCGCCGCCTGCGCGAGGCGATGCCCGACATCGCCATCCGCACGACCTTCATCGTGGGGTTCCCTGGCGAGGACGAGGCGGCGTTCCAACGGCTGCTGGACTTTCTGCAGGAGGCGCAGCTGGATCGGGTGGGCGCGTTTATCTATTCGCGTGAGAAGGGCACGCCCGCCGCCGAGCTGCCCGACCAAGTGCCGTTCCGCGTCAAGCGCGAGCGGTACGACCGCCTGATGCGCTTCCAGCAGCCGATTTCGCTGGCGCGCAACCGCCTGTGGGTGGGCAGGACGATGCGCGTGCTGATTGAGGGCTACAGCGCGGACGGCAAGTATGCGATTGGGCGTTCCCATCGCGACGCGCCCGATGTGGATGGGCTGGTCTATGTGCGCGGTTGCACGGCGTCGCCTGGCGAATTCATCGAAGCGCGCATCACCGACGCCGATGTGTACGATGTGTGGGGGGAGGCTATCCCAGAACCGCACGCCAGTAGGCGTAAAGGCGGTTGAGCCACTCCCAACATCGTTGGGTGGTTTCCTCAAGCAGTTGGGTGGGGTCTTCGGGCGAGTGTTCGCCGATGAGCGCGAGATGCTCCGCGATGGAGTAGCACAGCGGATGCAGTTCGGGGGCGACGGACGCCAGCGACTTCTGCAACGGGCGCAGGGCGCGCTTGAGTCCCAGTAAGTTTGTCTTATGCTCAACCGCGTCGACGAGCAAGTTGGAAAGGCGAGCAATCAGACGCAACCGTGCCAGCAGCTCGTCGGAGGGTTCGTCTGGCTCGGCAAGATAGCACCGTAGGCGCAGTACCCGCTCCTGAAGTTCCCCTTCGGGCACATCGGCGAGGTTCCCCGTCAGCCCCGCGCGTTCGAGGAACGGAGCAAGACGAGACTCTCTGAAACGCGCGAGATGCTCCTGAAGATCAGTTCTGCTAACAGCTAAGCGCGTGATATATCCCCAACCTACCGAAAGCCATACCTCGCCCAACAGGTAGGCGTCTAACTTCTCACAGAGACTACGCTCCTCCGCTATCTTCGGGGGCACGCTGGGTATCACGACCCAATTATACCGCCCTATCCTACCTCGAACACTGTCCAGAGCAGCCACTTGCCATCGTGTTCTCCTGCGACCAGCCACAGCCTGCGCCGTGAACGCTTGGAGATGACCTCGACCTTCACTTGCCACCGTCCTTTGCGATTCAGAAATGCCTCTGTAGAGTGCCTTTCCCACAGGCGCAGCAACTGTCGCATCTCTTGGTCACTGGGGGCTCTCCCCAAAATGTCCCCATACTCCTCGCGTGCGTGGTCTGTCCAACCCTCCAGCGCGTGAGGTGGTTTTGTCATTCACCGCTCCAGCACCTGCTTCACGAATTGTTCAGGCGTCAGCCCCGCCTCGTTCACATGGGTGATGGGCTGCCAACCGTTGGGACCTTGAGCGGTGGCGCGTTGCAGCCAGCGTTCGGCGAGCGTCTTTTTGTCGGCTGGGGGCTGCCATGGCAGGTTCGCCTCGCGCGCCTGCGCCTCCAGCCGCTCGTAGTTCACCAGCCAAGCGTACCACGGGGCAAGTCGGGCGATTTGCACGCGCCAGCGCAGGTCGGGGTCGTGCTGCCCAGCGCGCTCGGCGCGTTCCCACAGCGTTTCTGCACGGCGCAGCACCGGGTAGCGCAGGTAGGGCGCGTCGGCGGGGTTCGTGAAGCAGCCCATCTTGAAGTCGCGTGCAGCGTTCGCCACCAGGCGCAGGTACTGCTTCACATACCGCGCCGCCGCGCCGTAGTAGCCCCGCAGAAACTCGTCGATTAGCCGCGCGTCGTCCTGGTAGGGGTTCCACAGCAACTGCGCCAGTAGCCACGCCTTGAGTTCCGCCATCTCGCCCCCGTGCGACTGGTACGCGCCCTGCTCGAACACCCCGCGCACGGAGTGCCTGTGGAAAAAGCGCAGGTTCGCCCCCAGCACGAAGTAGTTCGGGTGGGGCAGCAGGTAGTGCGTGAAGTTCGTTGTGTAGTCCCACACATAGAGGCGGTCGCAGCGTTCGCTCCAGCCGCGTAGGTCGTCAGCGAAGCCCGCGTTGTCGGGTCGTTCCAGCGGCTGCGCGAAACTGCACTCGATGGAACACAGGCGCACGATTACATTCGGGCGCGGGCGCAGCGTGCGCGTCGGCTTGCGCGTGTACCAATACGCCAGCGTGTCGAATGCGACATGCGGGAACTCGCGCTCCAGTCGCTCGGCAATGAGGTTCACCGTCTCCAGTATCGGCGCGACCGCGCTGCCTTCGCGCTCTTCGACGGCGCGGCAGCGGTCGCACTGGCACGCGCCCGTCCAGTCCTCCTGCGAGATGGAGATGATTTGCGCCTGCGGGTTCTCGCGCAGGATTTGGCGCACGCGCTCCACCAGAAACGCTCGCAGGTCGGGGTTCGTCCAGCACAGTTGCGCTTTCTCCCAGCGGCGTTTGCCGTCGATGAGGCTGTACCAGTCGGGGTGTTGCTCAAAGTAGATTGGCGGGGGCACGAGCCAGAACGAGGTATGCACGAAGCCGACATACTCGATTTTGCCCCCGTGTCGGCTGGCGAGGGCAGGGCGGTGTCCGTTGGCGTAGTTGCGGGCTGCCCAGTCGCCGTCGAAGGCGTGGTACCAGAACGGCTCGCGGTACTCGAAGGCGGGCTGCTCGCGTCGGCTCTGCGCGGGGACGCTCAGGTCGCGCTTGCGGGGAATGTGGGTTGCCCACGGCGTCCACCAGCGCACGCCCAGCCCGTGCAGGAATCGGTACACGGCGTACAGCGTCCCGCGCGGGCGACCGCCTGTGAGGAGCAGGCAGTCTCGCGTGCATTCAACGACGGCTTCCTCCGCGCCGAGTCGGTTCGGGCGAAGGTCGGGGCGCAGGCGTTCGGTGGGCGCGCCGTGCCCGATCACAATCGCGCGTTCGGGCAGGGCGTCGGTTTCGCGCAGTTCGAAGGGCGCGCCTGTGATTTGCGTCAGGTGTCGGCGCAACTCGTCAGCGGCGTAGCGCTCTGGTTCGCTCGCGCCACGCGACACGATGATCGGCGCAAGCGGCTTGCCCCGACGGCTCAGGTGCAGACGCATGGTTGCGCAAGACTTTTCGTTGCCCAAGCGTCTTCTCCTGCTCCTGCGGGCGCGTTCGTGGTACAATACCGTTGGTTATGGGCGCGCTAAAGGACTGGGCGTTCGGGCTGATTCAGCAGTATGGGCTGGCGGGGCTGTTCGGCGTGGCGTTCATCGAGTCGTCGTTTTTCCCCGTGCCGCCTGATGTGTTGGTGATTGCGCTGCTGCTGGCGCCCGACGCGCCGTCGCCGTTCTGGGTGGCGACTATCTGCACAGTCGGCAGCGTGCTGGGGGCGGGCTTTGGCTGGATTGTCGGCGCGTATGGCGGCTACCCCCTGCTGCACCGCCTCTTCAAAGAGGAGAAGGTGCAGGCAGTGGAACGGCTGTATAACCGCTACGGCGTCTACACGATTTTCATCGCGGCGTTCACGCCTATTCCCTACAAGGTGTTCACGATTGCCAGTGGGGTGTTCCGCTACAATGTGCTGACGATGATGGCGGTCAGCGTGGTGGGGCGCGGGGCGCGCTTTTTCGCGGTGGCGTACCTGGTGCATTGGTTCGGCGACGCGGTGGTCAAGCAGTTCGATCGCGCGCTGTTGGTGGGCACGGCGGTGTTTTTGGTGGGGGCGGGCGTCTACATCTACTACCGCACGCGCTACAGCAAGGTGCGGCGCATCGCACGGCAGGCGGTTCAGAACGAATCGACGGGCGAGTAGCAGGCAGGTCGGACGGGGTAGCGCGTGCGCCACTCGGCGGGAAGGGCGACCTGCGACGGGTCGGGCAGTCCCAGCAGTAGCGCGAGCGCACCCGCTTGCCCCACCTGCGCGAGGTTCTCTGGCGCGGGCGCACGGAGCGACTCCAGCGCGTCGTACACCGTTTGCCAGCAGCACACGCGCACCATCGCGCTGCCTTGCCCCACCCAGCGCACATCTGAGAGCAGCGGGCGCACCCAGCGCTGAATGTCCGCTTCGGGCAGGAAGATGTCCAGCCGCGCGCCCGCCATGTGCGCCGTCTGGCTGGCGAAGCCGACGAGCCTGCGCACGGCTTCCGTGTCGGCGGGGTCTGCGCCCAGTTCCGCCAAGCCGATGCCCTCCACGATGCGGTTGCCCTGCGCGTCGTTGCCGTGATAGGTCTCCAGCGCGAGGTAGCCACGCGGGGTTCCTGCGGGGTCTTCGGCGAGGTAGAACTTCGCCCGCCAAGTGGGGTCGTCCCAGCGCGTCCAGATGCGCCAGTAGGCGTCGTCGCGGGCGACGGTCAGCGGATGGTCGGCGTAGAAGGCGTCGTACCAGCGTTGCAGGCGGGGCAGGTCGTCGGGTTCGGCGATGCGGAACCGCCAGCCGCCGAGGTCTACAGGCGTGGGCGTCGCCTGATACAGCGGCAGCGGCAGCCGTTCCCAGCCCAACCGCGCGTAGAAGTCGTGAATGCCCGTGAACAGCAGCCCGAAGGCGAAGTCCTCGGCGTCCATCACGGCGTGCAGGTCGCGCAGGAGTTGCGAGGCGAACCCGTGCCCGCGATACCCAGGCAGCGTGGCGACATTCGCGATGCCCGCCATCCAGAGCGTCGCGCCGTTTGTTAGCCGCACGGGGCGACGCACGACCTGCATCGCCGCGACGAGCCGCCCGTCCACGACGCACACGCGCGTGTAGTCGGGCTGCCAGAGCGGGTCGCGGAAGTACCGCTCGAAGTAGTCATGGCTGGGCGAGAAGACCCGCGCCCACAGGTCAAGGCACTCGGCTTGCTCCTGCGGGCGCAAGGCGCGAAACTGAGGCGACATTATGCTTCTGGCTCGTCGTCCAAGTCGGCGTCGAACAGGTCGTCGTCGCCAACGATTCGCTTGCGATCACGCCGCTCAAGTTCCTCGATGCTCTCCATCTCCCCGCGCATGAAGGCTTCCTCGTCGCCCAGCGGCTTCTCCTCCTCAGGCTCGTCCAGCGTTGCGGGGAGCCAGTGCTGCGGGTTCACCTTGCGACAGTCGTCGCAGACGAAGCGGATATTCACGGTACTGTACCACGATGGTACTTTCTCCAAAACTTTTCCGCACTCGGCGCAAGTAATCATCGTGTGGTCGCCTCCTGTTGGCTGGCGGGGGTCTGCTTCGCTTTCTGCTCTTCTTGTTCGCGCAGGTACTGCTTGTGCGACAGGATGCCGTTGATGAGCATAATCACGGCGGCGATGAGGTAGAGCCACGCGAGGCGCGGGTCGACATCTTGCCCCGGATCGGCAATCGCCTCGTTGCCCCGCGCGAAGCCGATGATGCTAATCGCGAACAAGATGAGCGCAATCCAGAAGTCGGTCTTCTTCCACCAGCCCATGCGGGGGGTATTATACCATGCGTGAGCATCGCTTGGCTTGCGGAGCCTGCGCCTGACCGCGATGTGGTGATTTCGGGGCGCGTGCGCTTGGCGCGGAACCTGCTGCACTATCCGTTTCCCCATCGGGCGAGCGAGGCGCAGTTGGAGGCGATTGCGCAGCGGTTGCGCGAGGCGTTGGGCGCGGCGGGGCTGACCCAAGCGATTGACCTTAGCGGGTTGAGCCTGCAGGAGCGGGCGCGGCTGGTCGGCGCACGCATCATTAGCCCCGCGCTGCTGCAGGCGCAGGCGCACCGCTGGGCGCTGCTGAACGCAGACGGCAGCGTCGTCGCTGCCCTCAACGAGGAAGACCACCTGCGGCTGCAAATCACCTGCGCGGGGTGGCAGCCCGACCGCCTGCAGCGCGAGTTGATTCGCTGGGAGCGCACGCTGAACGCCATGCCGTTGGTGTGGGCGCGTGCGCCGAAGTGGGGCTACCTGACCGCCTCGCCCATCAATCTGGGGTCGGGGCTGCGGTTGGGGCTGCTGTTGCACCTGATGGGACTGCAGCGGGCGCGGCAAATCACGCGCTGGCTGGAGGCGTTGCAGGCGTTGGGCTGTCACACGCGCGGGCTGTACGGCGAGGGGAGCCTCGCGTTCGAGGGCTATGTGCAAATCTCGCTGCTGGGCAGGCGCGACCCGCTGGACGAGTTGCTGGCGCGGCTGCGCGGCACGCTGCGCACGCTGATAGACGCCGAGCGCACGGCGCGCGAACAAATCAACCGCACCGCGCTGGAAGAGGAGTGGGGCGAGTTGCAGGCGACGCTGCGCCATGCCGAGAGCCTCTCGCTGGGCACGACGCTGCGCGCGTTGGCGGTGTACCGCATGCGCGGGATGCTGGACGAAAACGCCGCGCTGCGCGACGCGGCTGACCAGATGCTGTTTGAAGCCGCCGTCTACCCCCCGCCCGAACCCGAACACGCCGCCGCCGAACGCGCCAGTTGGCTGCGCCACAGGCTGTAGGGCGAAGGCAGGTAGAATTTGCGCCGATGCGACTGGGCATATTCAAAGACTGGCTGAACAAGGTCGGGCAGGTGTTCACACGGCGCGGGGTGGATGAGCAACTGCTGGAGGAACTGGAGGAGACGCTGATTGCCGCCGATGTAAATGTGAACGCCGTGCAGGAGATTCTGGAAACGCTGCGCAGCGAGGCGAAGGCGCAACGGCTGCGCGAGGCGGACGATGTGCGCGCCTGCCTGCGCGAGTTGCTCAAGGGCTGGCTGGGCGACCCCGCGCCGCTCACGGTCAGCACGACACCGCCGACGGTCTACCTGTTCGTGGGGGTCAACGGCGCGGGCAAGACGACCAGCATCGCCAAGACGGCGCACATGCTGCAGCATCAGGGCAAGCGCGTGCTGCTGGCGGCGGGCGACACCTTCCGCGCCGCCGCAATCGACCAGCTGCAAATCTGGGCAGACAGGCTCGGCTGCGACCTCGTGAGGCACAAGGAGGGCGCGGATCCCTCCGCTGTGGTGTTCGACGCGATTCAGGCGGCGCGGGCGCGCGGGATGGACTTCGTGCTGGCAGACACCGCAGGACGCCAGCATACGCACGCGCGCCTGATGGAGGAGCTGAAAAAGGTGCATCGCGTCGCCGAGAAAGCCCTCGGACGCCCGCCCGACGAGGTGCTGCTCGTGCTGGACGCTGTGGCAGGGCAGAATGCGATACGCCAAGCGGAGGAGTTTTCGCGTGCGCTGCCGCTGACGGGCATCGTGCTGACCAAGCTGGACAGCACCAGTCGCGGGGGCGCGGTGCTGACCATCCGCAGGCAGCTGGGCATCCCGATCAAGCTCGTCGGGCTGGGCGAGAAGGCTGACCAAATCGCGCCGTTTGACCCCGACGCTTTCGTGGATGGGTTGCTCGCCGCCGAGTAGCCCTACAGTCGCTCGGCAATCTGCACGGCGTTCAGCGCGGCGCCCTTGCGCAGTTGGTCGCCGCAGGCGAACAGCGCAACGCCGTTGGGGGTTCCCGCGTCGTAGCGGATGCGCCCGACCAGCACCTCGTCGCGCCCGGTCGCCTCGATGGGCATCGGGAAGTGATTGCGGGCGCGGTCGTCCACCAGCTGCACGCCCTCGAAGGCGCGGTACGCCGCGTAGATGGCATCCAGCGGCGGGCGCGTCTCCAGCTCGGCGACGATGCTTTCGCTGTGCGCTCGCAGCACGGGCACGCGCACGCAGGTCGGCGAGACCGCCACTTCGGGGTCGCCCCAGATTTTGCGCGTCTCCTGAATCATCTTGCGCTCCTCTTCGTTGTAGCCGTCCTCGCCGATGGCGGAGTCATGCGAGAAGAGGTTGAAGGCGTAGGGGTGTGGCAGCACGGTCGGGGTGTACGGCTCGCCGCTCAGGTACGCGCGGGTGGCGTCCAGCAGCTCTTGCATTGCGCGTGCGCCCGCGCCGCTCGCCGCCTGATAGGTGCTGACCACGATCCGCCGAATGCGCGAGAGGCAACGCAACGGCTCCAACGCCATCAGCATGATAATCGTCGAGCAGTTCGGGTTCGCGATAATCCCTTGGTGGGCGCGGATGGCGTCAGGGTTGATTTCGGGGATGACCAGCGGCACTTCGGGCTGCATGCGGAACGCCGAGGAGTTGTCGATGACGACCGCGCCCGCTTGCACGGCGAGGGGCGCGAACGCCTTGCTGCGTGCGCTGCCCGCTGAGAAGAAGGCGATATCGATGCCGCGAAACGAGTCAGGCTGCAGGCGTTCCACGCGCACGCGCTCGCCGCAGAAGGGTAGCTCTGTGCCCGCCGACCGCTCCGACGCCAGCAGGCGCAGACTGCGCACAGGGAATCGGCGCGCCTCCAACACCTGTAGCAGTTCCTGACCGACCGCGCCCGTTGCGCCTACGATAGCGACTGCGTATTTCACGGCGGGGGATTGTACCCGATAGGGGGGTATAATCGGCGCGCATGCGTGGGTCGGCTTGGCGGATAGGGTTGGGCGTGTGGGGCGCGTTGCTGGCGATGGCGTGCGGTGCGTGCTGTTTTGCCCTCACCCCCATCCCCTCGCCTACCCTGTGGGAGAGGGGTGTTCCTGATAATACCAACCGAACAGACAGAGTTCACAATTGCCCCCCTCCTGCATGTTCCCCCCGCTTCGCGAGGGGAACCGAGACGCGCGCCCGTTCGGTTCCCCCTGCTCGCAGGGGGAACCTTAAGGAGGGGGTCTCCAGTCGCGCTTGTTTTTATAAGCTTTGCCCACGCAATTGGTACAAGGGTACATCCCTTGGGTTCGCTGTTTGCAGCGAGCGCACGCCGTTTTGCCCTCACCCCCAGCCCCTCTCCCACTGTGTGGGCGAGGGGAGCCGTTTTTGGAGTGCTGAAGCGTCAGCTTCAGCGTGGGCGGACCGCAGGGCGGGAGAGGGGGACATAGGGGGTGAGGGCTCCGCGCTCCAAATCCGCGCGACTGATTACACGCTAACCCGCACGCCCGACGGCGGGCTGCTGCTGGAACTGGCGGGCAAGGTGCGCGTGGAGTATCAGGGGCGCAGGCTGGAAGGCGAGCGGCTGCTGTTGGACACGGATGCAGAGCTTGTGCGCAGCGAGGAGCCGTTCCGTCTGTTCGCCGAGCAGGGCGCGCTGACGGGGCGACGCGGCGAGTATTTCTACGGGCAGGCGCGCGGGCGGTTCGAAGGCGTGCAGGCGAATGTGCTGGGCGTCTATTTAGACGCCGCGTTGCTGGAGGGCGACCTGACCGACTTCACGGCGCGCGCGGTGGTGGTCTCCACCTGCGACCCGTTCCGCCCGCCGATTCAGGTGCGTGCGGGGCGCGTGCGCTTGGCGCGTGGGGCGCGGCTGACCCTGCGCAACGCGCGGCTGTTCGTCTACGGGCAACCGCTGCCCAGCCTGCCGCAGCTGACGGTGCGCGTGGGCGAGACGGCGGAGGTGGTCAGCCTGCCGTCGCCTGTCTACAGCGCGGAGACGGGCTGGGGCGCGCGGGTGCGGCTGGAGCTGCCGCTGGGCGAGCGCGCGCTGCTGCAGGCGTCGGCGGCGAGCTACCTGCGCGCGGTTCCCGAAGTGCGCGCGGCGGTCGGCGTTGCGCTGCGCGGCGACGAACCTGCGCTGGGCGACCCCGACCTGCGTTTGCGCTTCGAGCAGTCCGCGCTGTATAACCTGCGCGTGCGCCCTGAGCGCGCGCCTGCCGTCGATGCGCTGACCCTGCGCGCCGAAATCGCCCGCGATGTGCGCCCGCTGCTCGCCCCGCGCGAGCGACTGCGCGTCTCGCGCATGGAACTCGCGCTGATTGCGCCTGTGCAGTACGCAGGCGGTTTCGGCGAGGCGAGCCTGCGCTACGGGAGCCTTAACGAGCGCGTCGACGGACAGCGCACGCCCACCCGCGAGCGACTCGCGCTGGAAGGCGACTGGTTCCAGCCGCTACTAAGGCGCGGCGCGTGGCAACTGCGCCTGCACCTGTGGGCGAGCTGCGCACACTACGCGGGTGTCGGCGGCTACCAGTGGTTGCGCCCGCAGCTGGAGCTACTCTGGCAGCCCACCAGTTCGCTGACGCTGATGGCGGGCTATGCGCGGGCGTCCACGCGCGGCGACAGCCCGTTCCTGAGCGAGCAGCTGCGCGCCCGACGCGAAGCCAGCCTGCGCGCCGAGTTTCAGCAGGGCAACTTGCGGCTGGGCGTGCTGCTCAAGTACGACCTGGAGGGGCGCGACCTGTACGATGTGCAGGCGATTCTCGGCTGGCGCGATCGGTGCTTGGAGCCGTACCTGTTCTGGCGGCGCACCCCCAGCGCGCTGCTGGTGGGCGTCAACCTAACCACGCTGGGTTTCTAATCCCCCACAAGGTATACTTTTCGGCGCATGCAGGCGTATCTGGTGCTGGAAGACGGCAGCGTGTTCGCGGGCGAGGCGCTGGGCGCGACGGGACGCGCCACAGGCGAGCTGGTGTTCACCACCAGCATGACGGGCTATCAGGAGATCCTCACCGACCCCTCCTATGCAGGGCAAATCGTGCTGATGACCTACCCGCTAATCGGCAACTACGGGGTGAACGACGAGAGCGACGAGTCGCGCCGTGCGCAGGCGGCGGGCTTTGTGGTGCGCGAGGCGTGCGAGACGCCCTCCAACTGGCGGGCGCGCGCCGCGTTGCACGACTACCTTGCCGCGCGCGGGGTCGTGGCGATTAGCGGGGTGGACACCCGCGCCGTGACGCTGCGTGTGCGCTATTATGGCGTGATGATGGCGACCATCACCACCGACGAGACGCCCAACGAAGCGCTGCACCGCCTGCAGACCGTCCCGCGCTACGACGAGGAGGACTTCGTGTATCGCGTCACGACGCCCGAACCCTACAAGTGGGGCTACAACGGGATGGAACCGATTGATGCGCCCGACGACCGCTACCGCAAGCGCGTGGTGATTCTGGACTGCGGGGTCAAGTGGAACATCCCGCGCCGATTGGCGAGCCTCGGCGTGCGCTCGATGATCCTGCCCGCGACGGCGACCGCCGAGCAGATACTAGCATATCAGCCCGACGGGGTGCTGCTCTCGCCAGGTCCGGGCGACCCTGCCCGTCTGCAGCCCGTGATTGCCACCGTGCGTGAACTTCTCGGCAAGGTTCCGATGGCGGGCATCTGCTTGGGCAACCAGTTGGTGAGTTTGGCGTTGGGGGCGCGCACCTACAAACTCAAGTTCGGGCATCGCGGGGGCAATCACCCTGTGAAGAACCTGCTGACGGGGCGCGTGGACATCACTTCGCAAAATCACGGCTACGCGGTAGACCGCGACAGTCTGGCGGGCACAGGGCTGGAGCTGACGCACATCAACCTCAACGACGGCACGGTGGAGGGCGTGCGCCATCGCGACCTGCGCGTCATCACGCTGCAGTACCACCCTGAAGCCGCGCCCGGACCGTGGGACAGCCGCCCGTTTTTCAACGAGTTCCTCGCGCTGATGGAGCTGCCCAATCGGTGAAGTGCACGCCCAGTGGCTGCGCTAACCCCCTAAAGATTTCCAGATGCCCTGCCGATAATTCCCAGTGGCGACAGGGTACAGGTTGACCTTTGAACCTCCTGATCAACTTGGTCGCACCTCCCCTACCCCTGGAGAGGCGGGTTCCTCCCCACCCGCCTCTCGCTACGCTTTAAAAAATCCCCCTGCGGAAACGCTGCGCCGCAGGGGGTGTGGCGGTGGCGCTGGACGGTGCTGATGAGAGTCGTTCAATTCATCCGCCGCCTAAGCAGCGCCTCCCGCTCGGGGTTTCCCCCGCGCCTAACTGGATTATGCCCCCTTCGCTTGCGCTTCCTTTCCGCGTGAATACGGGCATGCGCCCAAAACTCGCACGGCTACGGGTATAATCGGCGCGGTATGGCGGAGCTGGTCATCTACAACACGCTGACGCGCCGTGAGGAGCCGTTCACCCCGCGCGAGGCGGGCAAGGTCGCGATGTACGCCTGCGGGCTGACCCCGCAAGCCCCTGCGCATGTGGGGCACATGCGCGGCGTCGTCGTGATGGACATCGTGCAACGGTGGCTGGAGCAACTCGGCTACCAAGTGGACTTCGTGCAGAACTTCACCGACATCGACGACAAAATCATCCGCCGCGCCCACGAGGAGGGCATCCCCACCACCGAAGTCGCCCGCAAATACAGCCAGATGTATATCGAAGACGCCGAGGCGCTGGGCGTGCGCCTGCCCCGATTCGTGAAGGTCACCGAGAACATGGACGCCATCATCGAGATGGTGCAACGCTTGGTGGACGACGGCTACGCCTATGTGGTGGACGGCGATGTCTACTTCGAGGTGAACAAGTTCCCCGAATACGGCAAGTTGTCGGGGCGCAGCGTGGAGGAGATGCAGGCGGGCGCGCGCGTTGAAGTCGACGAGCGCAAGCGCAACCCCGAAGACTTCGCGCTGTGGAAAGCCGCCAAGACCGGCGAACCCGCATGGGACAGTCCGTGGGGCAAGGGGCGTCCAGGCTGGCACATCGAATGCTCCGCGCTGAGCCTGAAGTATCTCGGCGCGGCGTTCGACATCCACGCGGGCGGGATGGATCTGATTTTCCCGCATCACGAGAACGAAATCGCGCAATCGGAGGCGTACCTGCACTGCGAGCAGCCGTTCGCCCGCTACTGGCTGCACTGGGGACCTGTGCGGTTGCGCCAAGAGAAGATGTCCAAGTCCACAGGGCTGGTCGTGCCCATCCGCGAGTTGCGCCAGCAGTACGAGCCTGCCGTGATTCGGTACTTCCTGCTGACGGTGCATTACCGCACGCCGTTGGAGTTCTCGTATGAGCGGTTAGACGAGGCGAAGTCGGCGTTGGAGCGGGTGCGCACGGCGTACCAGCGGGCGACGGCGTTTTTGCGCGAGCGCGGCGGCGCACCGCCCGACCCTACCGTCGCTGAGCCGTACCGCCAGCAGTTCCGCGACGCGATGAACCACGACTTCAACACCGCGCAGGCGATTGCCGCCGCGTTCGAGGTCGTGCGCGAAATCAACACGCGCCTGAACGCGCCCGAACAAGCGGCGCAACCCGAAACGCTTGCCGAACTCGCGGGTCTGCTAAACGCCCTGCAGTGGATGATGGAAACGGTGCTGGGCATCTCGCTGCACGCGCCCGACACCGCACAGAGCGAGACGCTGGAACAGCTGATGCGCTGCGTGATTGCGTGGCGACAGGAGCTGCGCAGCCGCAAGCTGTACGACCTCGCCGACCGCATCCGCGACGACCTGAAAGCCGTCGGGA
This sequence comes from Armatimonadota bacterium, assembly GCA_023511915.1. Classification (GTDB taxonomy): domain Bacteria; phylum Armatimonadota; class Fimbriimonadia; order Fimbriimonadales; family GBS-DC; genus GBS-DC. The sequence goes on along the minus strand of JAIMAN010000017.1, from coordinate 13,283 downwards.
TTATCTTGGAAGACACGCCACAAGGCACGCTTTGGCGAATGGGGTGAGCCTACACTACTGTAGAGCCTCCCACACGCCCTCATACAGCGGCGCGAGCGGCTGCGCTTCGACTGTTATGGGCGCACGCCCCACAAGCGGCGAGAGGTCTGCTGACCAGCCCGCGAGTTGACGGCGCACATGCTCGTGGTACAGCGCGACCATCGCTTGGTGCGCAGGCTGCTGCGTCTGCTGCGCGCGTGCGTGGGCGGAATCAAGCAGGTAGAGCGCAATCAGCGCGTCGGCGAGCGGCTCCACCATTGCTTGCGGCGGCTCAGGATGCGGCGCCAGCCCGCGCAGCGCGTCGCTGCACAGCCCGCGCAGCGTCTGCAGCGTCGCTTCCACTGTATCAGTGGCAGGCGCGCCCGTCGGTTGGGGCGTCCACAGCCCCTTGCGCAAAGCGTACTCCAGCCGCTCCACCAAGTTCAGGCGGTTGATTTCGTTCGTGCCCTCGTAGATGCGGTTCACGCGCGTATCGCGATAGAGCGCGGCGATGGGGTACTCCTCGCTGTAGCCGTAGCCGCCGTGAATCTGCAGGGCATCGTCGACAATCTGGTGCAGGGCTTCGGTCGAGGCGACTTTGAGGAGGGCGCACTCGGCGGCGTACTCCGCAGCAGCGGCGCGCCACACCTGCTGACGGTCTGTCCCCTCCGCTCGGAACGCCTGCTCCAAGTCGTCGGCGAGGCGGTAGGTCGCGCTCTCGACGGCGTGCATCAGCGTCGCGCCCCACGCGAGTTTGCGCCACATGAGCGGGTACTCGATGATGGGGCGTCCGAACTGCGTGCGTTCGCGGGCGTAGTCGCGTCCGATGCGCCACGCCTCTTTGGCGATGCCCAACGCCGCCGCGCCGATTTTGAACCGCCCCAGATTCAGCGTATACAGCGCAACATATGCCCCCTCGCCCTCATCGCCCAGCCGATTGGCAGCGGGCACGACGACCCCCTCGTACACCACGCGGCAGGTGGACGAGCCGTGTAGTCCCAGTTTATGCTCCTCGCGCTCCACGCGCAAGCCCGGCGCGCGTTCCACCAGAAACGCCGTGAACCGTTCGCCGTCCACCTTCGCGAAGGTTACGAACAGATCGGCGAAGCCTGCGTTCGTAATCCAGATTTTGTTGCCCGTGATGCGGTAGGAATCGCCGTGTCGTTCGGCGCGGGTGCGTCCTGCGAGCGCGTCGGAGCCTGCGTCGGGTTCCGTGAGCGCGTATGCGCCGATGTATTCGCCTGCGGTCAGTTTCGGCAGGTAGTGGCGTTGCTGCGCCTCCGTGCCAAACAGCAGCAGGGGCAGGCTGCCGACGCTGGTATGCACGGCGTGCGACACGGCGAACGACGGCTGCAGCGCGGTCTTCTCGGTAATCAGCGCGGAGGTGGGCTTCGGCAGTCCCAGCCCGCCGAACTCAGGGGGAATATCGATGCCCAGCAGCCCCAGCATCGCGGCGTCGATGAGAATCTCGCGCATCTGGGCAGGTTCGCCGTGTTCCAGCCGCTTGACATACGGGGCGACCTGCTCGCGCACGAAGCGTTCCGTAGCGTCCGCCATCTGGCGCGATTCGGCGTCGAACCGTTCGGGCGTAAAGAGTGCGTCGGGCGTTCGCATCAGGAACGCCCCTGTATGGCGCGTCGTCGCTTCCATAGCCGAAAGGATACCCGACGGCGCTACTCCTTCTTCGTGTATTCGGGTTTCTCGTCCTTGAGCGACTTGATGTAGGCAATCAGTTGATTGAGCTGCTCCTCTTTCAGGTAGCCGTAGGGCGGCATCGTGGGCGGGTAGCCTGCGACGATCTGCTTGTTGGGGTTCACGATTGACTCGCGCAGGTATGCTTCGTCGGCGATGACCGTCTTGCCGTCCTTGAGTTTGACCTCCGCGCCGTACAGCCCGCGCAGGTCGGGATACTGATTGCCCACGGCGGAGTTCATATGGCAGGCGTTGCAGCCCGTTTGCAGGAAGACGAGTTTACCCTTCGCGGCTTCGGAGTCTGTGACGGCGGCAGGTTTGGTCTCGGCGGGCTTTGTGGCGGTCTCGCCCGCGCCGTTGGTTGCTGGCGCGCTCTGGTTCCCGCACGCCGCTAACCACGCCGCAGACGCTATCGTCAGCGCACTCAGCGCAACAAGATTCCAACGCACTCGCATCGCAAGCCTCCTTGTCAACTCATTAGACCAGATTAGTTGACTGGGTAGAGTATACCCGACCCCGTGCGCGGTTGTCAAGGGGGCGGGCGCGATGTTTAGCTTAGCACTTCCCAGCTGGTTGCGACGATCTGCATGTCGGCGTCGGCAATCTGTTCGGGCGGGTGGGACAGCGCCATAAAGCGCGCCTGTTTGCCAGGCGCGAGGCTGCCGATGGCGTCGTCGCAGGTCGCATACGCCGCGCCGACAGTGAACATCTGCAGCGCGGTCAGCGGGTCTAACGCCTCGTCGGGGTTCAGGCAAGTTCCGTCGCGGCTGGTGCGCGTCACGGCGGCGCGCCAGCCCAGAATCGGCTCGCCTGGCACGACGGGCTGGTCGGAACTGAAGCCCAGCGCGACGCCCGCCCGCAGCCAACTGCGGAACGGCATCAGCGACACGGCGCGCTCGCCCAGCCCCTTCAGGTACGCGCCCGTCAGCCACCACAGAAACTCTGGCTGCGGCACAACCACCACGCCCAACGCCTGCATCTCTGCCAGCAGGTCGTCCGCCATCAGCATCGCGTGTTCGATGCGGTGGCGGTGGTGTGGGCGCGGGTACGCCTCCAGCGCGCGCCGATAGCCCTGCAACACGAGTTCGATCGCGCGGTCGCCAATCGCATGCACGGCGCATTGCCAGCCCGCGCGGTGGACGGTCACGATGCGCTTGATGAGGTCGTCGGGTTCGTACATCAGCACGCCTGTGGTGGGCGTGTCAGCGTAGGGTTGGCGCAGGGCGGCGGTACGGGTGGTGAACGCGCCGTCGGCGAAGAGTTTGACCGCGCCCCAGCGCAGGTCGGGGTGCGGGCTGGGCGGTTGCGGGCGGAAGCCTGTCGCCTCGCCCGCCTGCTCGGGCTGCTCCAGCCAACCTGCGCGTTGCGCCGCGCCGTACAGGGGCATCAGCGTCATGCGCACGGGCGCGCCTTCCGTGAGTGCCTGCGCGTAGGCGGCGAGTTCGGCTTCCAAGTCGTGCCAGCCTGTGGCGGCGTCGCTGGCAGCCAGGATGCCGCGCCGCGCGAGGTCGTTGCAGGCGCGATGCACCGCTTGCACCAACTCCGCCTGCGTGGGCTTGGGGATATGGCGCGAGACGAGGTTCGCCGCGCTCTCCAGCAGGATGCCTGTCGGCTCGCCGTCGGCGTCGCGCACAATCACGCCGTCGTCGGGGTCGGGCGTGTCGCGGGTGATGCCTGCCAGTTGCAGCGCGCGCGAGTTCGCCGCTGCGCCGTGCTTGCTCACATGGTTGAGGTAGATCGGGCGGTCGGCGCACACGGCGTCCAACTCGTGGCGCGTGAGGTGCTTGCCGTCGGGCAGCAGGTTCTGGTCGTAGGCGCGCCCCAAAATCCAAGGCGCGTCGGGGTGGGTGTCCATCCACGCGCGGAGCCGCGCTTGAATCTCAGCGATGCTGGTGCAGCCGCGCAAGTCTGCCTTGCCGAGGTCAATCCCCAGCGGCAGGATGTGCATGTGACAGTCGTTGAAGGCGGGCGTGATGGCTTCGCCGTCTACTATGACGCGCTTCGCGTCGGGGTAGCGGGCGGCGAGGTCGTCTCGTGCGCCCACCGCCACGATGCGCCCCTCGCGCACAACCATCGCCTCCGCCAGCGGTTGCTTGTCCCAAAAGGTGTAGATTGGTGCGCCGTAGATGAGGTGCATAGACAGGAGATTCGCCGTAATCATCGGTTTCCTGCAGGGGGAGCGCACTTTTTCGCCCTCACCTCCAGCTGATAAGGGTACATCGCTTGGGTTCGCTGTTCGCAGGGAGCGCACGCTTCTTTCACCCTCACCCCCAGACCCTCTCCACCTCGTGGGAGAGGGGTGAGCCTTGCGCTGACCTGTTTGGAGTGCTGAAGCGTTAGCTTCAGCGTGGGCGGAAGCTCCGCTTCCGCACTCCATAATCCGCTTCGCCTGTTGCGGCACAGGGGGACAAATACCAATCGCGGAGACACAATTTACAAAAACAAGCGAGATTGAAGACCCCCTCCTTAAGGTTCCCCATGCAAGCAGGGGGAACCTTAAGGAGGGGGGTCATTAACTGCTATTTTTGTGAACTTTGGCTTGGCGATTGGTATTATGACAGCCAGTCGGCTATCACGCTGGCGTCCACGACAAGCGTCTTGCGGTTGGTCTTCTCGCCTACTGATTCGGCTGAATCGTCACCTTGCGGGCGTAGTCGTTGCCCTCTTCGTCACGGGTGCGGTGAATCGTTGCCCGTGCAGGCGGCTTAATCTGCTCCACCTTCACGGGCTTGCCCTTGAAGGTGAACTCGGTGTTCTCGTCGTAGCGGATCTCGCGCAGGTCGCCCGCGCGGGTCAGCACCTTGAGAATCTTTTTCTGGCGGTCGATGCTCTGGATGGTGCCCTGCAGGGAGGGCAGGGTACGCTCGCGTCCGATGTTGGCGTCCTTCTCGGTGTTGCTGACCGACAGCAGCATCGTATCGAGGTTCGACAGCAGGCGCGGGGCGAAGTAGAGCGTCTCGCCGATGGCGAAGTCTTCAATCGTGGCGGGCGTGCCGTCGCGCTCGAAGCGCGTTTTCGGGGTGAACTTGTAGGCGAAGCGCGTCTTATCGGGGAACTCGAAGATGAGGTAGTTGTCCTCCACGCCGACGAGCGTGCCTTTGACAATGCCGCGGCGCACTTTTTCGAGCCACTTCCAAGTGTCGGGGTCTGCCATCTCGCGCACGACGGGGCGCACCTGCGTGCCGACGCTGACCCGCGCCATCACCTGCTTGCCCTCTAATTGCCGAAACTGCTCGATGTCGGCGGGCTGCTTGTTCAGCCACAGGCGCGGCTTTTTGTGCAGCGTTGCGTTCATGTCGGGCTTGCCCGTGCGCCTAAGAATAATCTTGCCCCCGTCGGGGTCGAACTGCGCCAGCGTCGCCAGAAAGATCTCCGTTTCCGCCCAGCCCAGCACAGTTGTCAGGCACAACGCCACACATGTTGTCCAACGCATCCCAACCACCTCGCGCGTTAGTTCGTTCGCGCCTACGCGCGGGAATCCTGCCCTCTTGGGGTATAATCCCGTTGGATGAGCCGACACGAGAAACCCACCAGCCGACGCGACTTCCTGCGTGAGGGGTTGCGGTCGCTGGTGAACGCAGGCTTCGGGGGCGTGTTCGAGAAGTTGGAGCAGGTCGGCGAGCTGATGGAGCGCGGCGAACCCAAGCCCGCGCCGCTAATGCCGCTGCTCAGCTGCGAGAGCCGCGCGCTGCACCCCTTGCTGACGGCAGGGCAACTCAGCCTGGAAGGCTGCGGCGCGCTGCTGAACGATCTGGACATTCAGGGCGTTAGCCTCAGCGACCGTCATCTCGCGAGCCTGCACCCGCGCGCGCTGGAACACCTGCGCGAGGGCTTCCACCGACACGGCGTTGCGATTACGGGCATCATGGTTTCGGAGCCTGTGAACCTGAACGACGAGGCGAGCCTAAGCCGACGACTGGACGAGATTGCCGACCGCCTGCAGGCGGCGGCAGTGCTGCAAGCCCCACTGATACGGCTGCACCTCAGCGGCGAGCGCGAGGACGAGCTGTTCGAACGCGCGGCGCAGTTCCTGCAGCGCATCCTGCCCGAAGCGCGGCGACGGCGCGTGCGCCTTACGATCGAGAACCGCGACGGCGTTGGGCGACGCCCCGAACTGCTGGCGAGCCTCATTCGGGCGACCGACCCGCGCTGGGTGGGCGCATGCTACGACTTCGGGCACGGCGCGCCCGAACGCCTCTACGACGCCGCGCGAATCCTCGCCCCCTACGCCTTCCATGCGCATGCCAAAAGCCGCGCGTTTGACCCCCGCGGTGAGGAGACGAGCATCGAGTACGGACGGGTGCTGAGTATCCTGCGCTTCGCCAGCTATGTCGGCGCGCTGTCCATCGAGTATCTCGGCGAGGACGACCCGATTGAAGGCATCCGTAAGACGCGCGACCTGATCCGACGCCACTGGCGCGCCTACTGAACATGGAGATTCTGGAGCGCGTGCAGGCGACCCTCCGCGAACGCCAACTGTTGCCCCCCGAAGGCGGAACGGTGATTGTCGGCTATTCGGGCGGAGCCGATTCTACCGCGCTGCTGCACCTGCTGACGCGCCTTCAGGGCGCGTTCAACCTGCGCATCCATGCGGCGCACCTGCATCACGGCATGCGCCCCGAAGCAGACGACGATGTGCGCGTGTGCGCATCGGTCTGTGCGCAGCTGGGCGTACCGTTGCATGTGGAGCGCGTCGATGTACCCGCATTGGCGCAGGCGGAGCGTCTCTCGCTGGAGGAGGCGGGACGCAACGCCCGCTACGCCTTCTTCGAGAGGCTGGCGCACGAATTGAACGCCGTCGCCGTCGCCCTGGCGCACACCCGCGACGACCAGATCGAGACCATCCTGATTAACCTACTGCGCGGCACAGGACCACGCGGGCTGTGCGGGATGCCCTACAAGCGCGACCGCATCATCCGCCCGCTGCTGGACGCTACACGCGAGCAAACGCACCAGTATTGCGCCGCGCAGGGGCTGCCGACCGTGTTTGACCGCACGAACTTAGATCCGCACCAGCTGCGCCGCCGCGTGCGCATGGAACTCATCCCGTTGCTGCGCGACCTCTCGCCCGCGTTTGATAGACACCTGCTGCGCCTTGCCGACATTCTGGAGAACGAGGAGGCGTGGTGGGAGTATGAGGTGCATTCCCTTATGGAGTGCGGAAGCGTAGCTTCCGCTGATGCTGAAGCGAAGCTTCAGCACTCCAAAATACGGCGAGAGTTTTTCACCCGCCTGCACCCTGCGATGCAGCGGCGCGTGCTGCGCGAGTGGCTACGGGCGCATTTGGGCACGCTGCGCCTGCCGCCCTACGAGATTCTGGAGGGCATTCGCCGCGCCGCGCTGGACGGCAAGCGCACCTCGTGGCAACTGAGCGACACGCTACGCCTCACCACCGACGAGACCGCGCTGACCCTGCATGCAAAACCGCCCGCCCCCGAACCCTACGAGTACCCCGTAGAGCTGGAGACGCCGATACTGATTCCGCAGGCGGGCGCGTGGCTGGAAGCGCGCCTGCTAAATGCCCCGCCCCCATCGCTGGAGACGACGCCCGACTGCGCCTACCTCGACGCCGACGCCGTGCAGGGGCAACTCATCGTGCGCAACGCACGCCGAGGCGACCGATTCCAGCCGCTGGGCATGCCCGCGCCCAAAAAACTGAGCGACATCTTCGTCGACCGCAAAGTGCCCCGCGCCGAGCGAGGGCGACTGCCCCTGCTGTGCGACGCCGCAGGCATCCTGTGGGCGCCTGGCTACACGATTGCCGCGCGCGCCCGAATCACGCCCCACACCACACGCGCGCTGCATGTCGCCCTGCGCCGAAACGACGCCGAAACCTAAGCGTCAGACCATGCGATGGAACGGGCGTTAGCGATGGACAACCTGTACGCTGGAGCGGGAGACCGCACGCTCACAGACGAGCAACTCGCTGCCAAAGCGCGCGAAGGGGACGCCGCCGCGATGGAGGAACTCTACCTGCGCTATCGGCAGCCCGTGTTCCGAATCGTGTACCGCTCCACGCGCAACATCGATGAAGCGGAAGACATCGTGCAGGATGTGTTCCTGAAGGCGTTCGAACGGCTGCACACCTTCCGCGAGCAGAGCCGCTTCAGCACTTGGCTGATGCGCATCGCGCTGAACCTGTGTACCGACTGCGCGCGGATGCGCCAACGCCGCCAAGAGCTGCTGGAGCGCGAGGCAGACCACAAACTGGCGTGGTGCCATCCCGACGCGCCCGACCCGATGGAGACCGCGCAACAGAACGCCTTCCACGAGGCGTTCTACACGGCGCTGAACCAGCTGCCCGACCACCATCGGCAGCTGATTATCCTGCGCGATTTGGAGGAGATGGACTACGAAAGAATTGCCCAGATTTTGGGCACGAGCGTCGGCGCAGTCAAACTGCGCGTGATGCGCGCCCGACGCGCCTTCAAAGCCAAATTGGAGCCGCTGTTGCGAGCGATTGGAGAACTGGAATGAAGCGTCTGTGCCGAGAGTTGGAACGCCACCTTGAGAGCGGAGCGGAGCATCTGCCCGACGCGCTGCGTGCGCATCTGGCGGGGTGCGCGAAGTGCCAGCGCGCGTGGCGACTGCATCAGGCGTATCAGCGCGCGTTGCAGGCTGCGCAGGGTGAGCCGACGCCCGCCTGCGAGTTGCCGTGGTCGCGCGTGCAGGCGCAGTTAGCGGCGCGCGCGGTCAGCCGACGCCCGCTGGCGTGGGCGCGTCCCGCGCTGGGCTGGGGCATGGCGGTCGCCGTCGTGTTGGCAATCGGCGCAACGCTGCTCCCGTGGGGCAGCCAGCCGCCGTCGCGGGGCGAGACGCTCGCCCAAGCCCAGCGGTCGGAGCCGCGCGTGCCTGATACGCCCCCAAAGGCGGACACAACGCGCGACGTGGCAGGCACGGTCAGCACTGAAGCACAAGGCGTTGCACTCGCGCTCGTTGATCCCCGCGCGCCCGACGCCCGAATCGTCGCGCAGGCAACGCCGCGCATGGGCGACTCGGCGCGCCTGCAACCGCCCGCGCCCGAAACCCCGAAAACGGGCGCTTACGCGGCTCGGCTTCGCGACCCAGAAGTGCTCGCGAGGCGTCCTGCCGATGAGGTGATGGGCGCGCCAGCCTTCATCGCCGCGTCGGAGCCGCCGTTCACCGTCGCCAGCCTGCCGCTGACGCCATTCGGCGTGAATGACACAGCAACGGGCGTGGAATATCTCCCTATCAGTTATGGTTCGCCGTCGTCTTACCGTGAGGGTTCAAGTAATGAGGCTATTATTGGCTCTTTTTAGCGTCTGTTGGTGTCTGGTGAGCGTGGCGCAGCAGCCGTCGCTGTTGGAGCGCACGGGTCAGGAGGTGAGCCGCGTGGCTGAGCGTGCGTTGCCTGCAATCGTGACCGTCGAGGCGCGGATCGGCGGCAGGCTGGTGCGCAGCAGCGGGTTCGTCATCGACTCGTCAGGCTCGGTGGTGTGCGCGGCGGAGGGCGTGCGGATGCAGCCGCAGGTCTCGGTCTATTTGTCCGAAGGCGAGCCTGTGCGCGCCCGCGTGGTCGGCGTGGACAACATCACGGGGCTTGCACTGCTGCGCCCTGAAATCACCCTGCGCTTGCCCGCGCTTAGTTGGGGCGATTCGGAGCGTCTGCCGCTCGGCTCGACGCTGATTCTGATTGGCAACCGCAGCGGGCTGGAGGGCAGCGTCACGGTCGGCACGCTGGGCGGCAAAGACCGCGTGGGCGTGCGGCGCGATAACCAGCGCGTGGTGCTGCTGCTGCAGTTTAACGGCACGGTCGGTTCGGGCGAGCAGGGCGCGCCGCTGCTCGATTCACAGGGGCGCGTGGTCGGCGTGATGGTCGGCGAGTTGGCGTCGGTGGAGGGCGCGCCTGTGTCGCCTGTGGCGGTGGTCGGCTTCGCCGTGCCGTCCGAGATTGCCCAGCGCGTGGTGAACGACCTGCGCACCAAAGGGCGCGCCGAACACGCTTGGCTGGGCGTCGACTATCAGGGCTTGCCCAGCGGCGTGGTCGTGCGGCGCGTTGCCCTGAACAGCCCCGCGCAGCAGGCGGGCATTCAGGTGGGCGACATCATTACGCAATTCAACGACAAGCCCATCCGCACGGCGTCCGACCTGACGCGCGAACTCTACTTCGCGCAGCCGAACCAGCGCGTGATGCTCACCGTGAAGCGCGAGGGGCAGCAGGTGCGCCTCGCCGTGACGCTGGGCGCGCAGTCGCTCTGAGCGACCTCGTAGAACAGGCTCAGTGTAGCGTTGCCTCCAGCGTCCAACGCGCATCGTGGCGGGCAAGCGTCAGCAGCGTTGCGCCCTTGCAAAACGGCGGCGCATGGCTCAGCCACACCCCGCTCACCTGCTCTGGCGTCGCCGTCGGCGTGTGGGAATGCCCGCCGAGAATCACATCCAGTTCGGGGCACGCCTCTGCCAGCAGGCGGTCGCGCTGGATGCCGATGTGCGTGAGCGCAATCATCAGGTCCGCTTCGGGGCGCAGGCGGGCGACCCACGCGCGCGCGACCTCCAACGGCGGGTCAAACAGGTACGCGCTGAGCGCGGCGACCTTCATGCGCGGGGTAATCATCGGCACGGTCAGCCCCAGCACGGCGACGCGCACGCCGCCATGCTCCACGCGCCAGACGGGTTGCACAGGCATCGGCGCGTCGGGGTGTTTCGGGCGCAGGTTCGCGCACAGCAGGGGGCAGGGCGCGCCACGCGTTTTGGCGACAAAGCCCGCCGCCGTCAGGTGGAACTCGCGGTTGCCTATCGTCATCGCGTCGTAGCCCGCCGTGCGCATCCAGTCCCACGCCGTTTCGGGGCGCAGCGGGATGGCGACATTGCCCGCGCGTATCGCGTCGCCCGAATCGAGCAGCAGCGCGTCGTGGTGCGCCTTCAGGGCGCGCAGACGGCTCACGAACGCTTCGTTCCAGCGGTTGTGGGCGTCGCTGGTGTGCAGCAGCGCGAGTCTCATCGGCAGGCGTTCATCCACTCGCGCACGAGGGCGACGGGGTCAGCCACGCGCATCAGCGTCTCGCCGACCAGCAGCGCATGCACGCCCGCTGCGTGCAGACGGCGCACATCGTCGACGGTCTCGATACCGCTCTCGCTGACGCGCGTCGCCCCGTCGGGAAAGTAGCGCAGCAGGCGCAGCGTCGTCTCCAGCGACACTTCGAAGGTGCGCAGGTCGCGGTTGTTGACGCCAATCAGCGTCGCGTCTGATTCAACGGCGGTCTCCAGTTCCCACTCATCATGCACCTCTACGAGCGCGTCCATCCCCAGCGACTCGGCGAGGGCGCGCAGGTCGTGCAACTGCGCGGGGTCGGGGATGACGGCGACAATCAGCAGGATCGCGTCCGCGCCCAGCACGCGGCTTTCGTACACCTGATACTCGTCGATGAGGAAATCCTTGCGCAGGGCGGGTAGGGGCGCGCACTCGCGGGCTTGCGTGAGGTATTCGGGCTTGCCCTGAAAGTAGGGTTCGTCGGTCAGCACGCTGAGGGCGTCCGCGCCTGCTTCGTGGTACTGCTCGGCGATGCGCAGCGGGTCGAAGTCTTCGCGGATGACGCCTTTGCTGGGCGAGGCGCGCTTGATCTCGGCAATCAGCGCGATGGGGTTCGGGGTACTGCGCAGGGCGCGATGGAACCCACGCGCGGGCGGGGTGTCGGCAAGGCGCGCCTTGAGTTCCGCCAGCGGCGTCGCGCGCCGACGGGCGTCCACCTCCTCGCGCTTGGTCTCCACAATACGCTGCAGGATACTCACCGCGCGGGGTTGTTCGCCGTCTGCGCGAGAGTTCCTGCAGGAATACACAACCGCTGCACGAGAGCCGCGCGGGGTATGATTGTAGGGTATGCATCGAGGATGGTTGTGGCTTGGGCTATGGATAGCGATTACAAGTGTTGGCGTTGGGCAGGCGGTTCCCCGTTCCGTAGAGGCGATCCCGCGCAGTGTGGAGCGCATCACCCTGTATTGGCTGCCCCCGCGCGGCGAGACGCCCAGCGCGTATCGCGTGCTGCTGGACGGCGTGCAGGTCGCCGAAGTGGACGGCGCAGCGAAATCGTATGACTTCACGGGGCTGACCGCAGGGCGCGAGTACCGCCTCGCAGTGCAGGCGGTCTATCCCGACGGGCGCGCCTCGGAAGTTGTGGAGCGCGTAGACCGCACCTACCGCGCGCTGCCTGCGCAGGCGCGCTACCCGATTCTGATTGTCGGCGGCACAGCGTCGGGCGTCGGCGCGGCGATTACTGCCGCACGCTTGGGCGTCAAGGTTGCCTTGATGGAGCCGACCAACCGCCTTGGTGGAATGATTACCAACGGCGTTGCCGTCACCGATGTGCGCCAGCGCGACCGCATCAACGGACTGTACGAGGAGTTCCGCCAGCGCGTGGAAGCCTACTACCGTGCGCGCGGCGACGACACCAGCCTCTACTTCTACCGCAACGGGCTGAACTTCGAGCCGTGGGTTGCCAATATGCTGATGAAGCAGATGGTGTACGCCGAGCCGAATATCGACCTCTATTTCGGCGTGCGCCCGACGCGCGTGTTCAAAAAGGGCAACCGTATCACGGGCGTGGAGTTCGTGACGCTGGACGGGGCGCGACGCGGGCGGTTCGCGGCGGACATCGTGATTGACGCGACGGCGGAGGGCGACATCGCGGCGTGGGCAGGCGCGCCCTACCGAATCGGACGCGAGCCGCGCAGCCCCGAAGAGCCGCACGCAGGCGTCCTCTACTACGACCGCCTCAACGACCGATTCCTGCCGGGCAGCACAGGCGAAGGCGACCGACGCATCCCCGGCTACGCGATCCTGATGATTGTGCAGAACTACCCGACGCCGCAAGTGGGCAACCCGCCGCCAGGCTACAACCGCCTGGAATATGTGCTGTCGCCCCCGTGGGAGCGGTCGTGGGCGTATCTGTACGGGCGCATCCCAGGCAATAAGTTCGAGGTGAACCAGCACCCGCACGGCACGACCCTGCAGGAGGTCAACTATCGCTACCCGACCGCCAGCTGGGAGGAAAGGCAGCGCATCTATCAAGTCTACAAAAACCATGTGCTGGGCTACCTGCACTATATCCAGACCGAGTTGGGGCAGCCCAATCTCGGCTTAGCGGAAGACGAGTTCCGCGATACGGACAACCTGCCGCCGATTCTGTATGTGCGCAAGGCGCGACGGATTGAAGGCGAGGTGTTCCTGAAAGAGATGGACATCATTTTGGCGCGGGAGCGCATCCGCCCCGACGCAATCGCGATTGGCGACTATCCGATGGATTCGCACGCTGTGCGCCGCGTGGTCATCAAGGAAGGCGAGCCTGTGCCCGAACTGGCGCACATGGGCGAGGGCGAGTTCTGGATTTTCCAATACACGCCGTGGTACCAAGTGCCCTACGGCGTGCTGGTTCCCAAGCGGGTGGAGGGCTTGCTGGTGACGACTTGCGTATCGGCAAGCCATGTGGCGATTGGCAGCCTGCGCATGGAGCCTGTGCGGATGAATATGGGGCAGGCGGCGGGCGTTGCGGCGGTGTTGAGCCTGCAAACGGGCGTCCCCCTGCGACGGATTGACCCCGCCGAGATTCAGCGCATCTTGC
>JAIMAN010000087.1 GCA_023511915.1 Armatimonadota bacterium | reverse complement strand
CCCCCTGCCATGCAGAAGCCCGTGCTGGAGCCGAAAATCGGCTTCTCGTCCAAAAAGCGCGGCGTCAGCAAGCGCATTAGCTTCGCTTCCAGCCAGCCGTGTCGTCCACCTGTCGGCACTTGGCGTAGCCTCCCGTTCACCAGTTCGTACTTGTAGCCGTCGCGGGGCAGGCGTTTGAGGTCGTCTTCGGTATAGCGTCGCCTGCGCCGAGCCGTCTGCACAGAGGTCGCCATCGGTTTCACCCCTTCACCACTCCAATCGGACGCAGGCGCGCCACTTTGCGGGCAATCCCTGCGTTGTGGACGACTTCCACGACATTCGCGACATCCTTGTAGGCGTAGGACGCCTCCTCGGCGAGGGTCGCCTTGTTCTGCGCCCGCACGAGGATGCCCTGCGCCTCCATCTCTTTGGCGATGTTGCGGTTTTTCGCCTCGCGCAGCGCGCCCTTGCGGCTCATCATGCGCCCTGCGCCGTGGCAGGTCGTGCCGAAGCTCTCGCGCATCGCGCCTTCCGTGCCCACCAGCACAAACGAGTAGCGCCCCATATCGCCAGGAATCAGCACGGGCTGCCCGACGGCGCGGTACGCTTCGGGCGTTTCGGGATGCCCTGGCGGGAAGGCGCGGGTTGCCCCCTTGCGATGCACGCACACGCGCACCTTCTTGCCGTCCCACTCGTGTTCCTCGATCTTGGCGATGTTGTGCGCCACATCGTACACTTGGCGCATGCCAAGACTTTCGGGCGTGGCGTTGAAGATTTTGGCGAACGCTTGGCGCGTCCAGTGGGCAATCGCCTGTCGGTTGGCGAACGCGAAGTTCGCCGCGCAGTGCATCGCACGCAGGTAGGTCTGCCCCTCCTCCGACTTAATCGGCGCGCACGCCAGTTGGCGGTCGGGCAGGCTAATCCCGTACTTGCGGTGCGCCTCCTCCATGATGTCCAGATGGTCTTGGCAGGTCTGGTGCCCGAACCCGCGCGAGCCTGTGTGAATCATGATGGTGACCTGACCGACCTGTGTGATGCCCATCGCTTCGGCGGCGACGGGGTCGTAGATTTCGTCCACCACTTGGATTTCGAGGAAGTGGTTGCCGCCGCCGAGTGTGCCGAGCTGGTCTTTGCCGCGCTCGATGGCTTTCTCGGTAATCACATCGGGGTCGGGCATATCGAGCCTGCCTGTGGCTTCGGTGTGGGCGAGGTCGTCGTCCCAGCCATAGCCGTGTTCGACCATCCAGTGCGCGCCTTTGAGCATCACTTGGCGCAGGTCAGCGCGGGTGGTCTTAATCAGCCCCTCGCCGCCGAAGCCCGCAGGCACATCGCGGAAGATTTGGTCGAGCAGCTCCTTCAGGCGCGGGCGCACTTTCTGCTCGGTCAGGTCAGTGCGCAGCAGGCGGACGCCACAATTGATGTCATACCCGATCCCCCCAGGCGAGATGACGCCTTCCTCCACATCCATCGCCGCCACGCCGCCGACAGGGAAGCCGTAGCCCCAGTGGATGTCGGGCATGGCGATCGAGCAGCCCACGATACCCGGCAGAAACGCCACATTCGCCACCTGCTCGGGCGCTTGGTCTTGCTTGATTTGCTCGAGCATCGGCTTGCTGGCGAAGATGAGACCGTCCACGCGCATGCCAGGCTTGTAGCTTTTCGGAATGCGCCAGCGGTACTCGTCAATCTGCTCCAGCGGACCCTTCCACACTTGGCTCATAGCGACCTCCCCAGAAAAGTATACCTGTGAGCCGTTGCGAGGCGCACTTTGCCCTCACCCCCAACCCTTCTCCCACCGCGTGGGAGAGGGAAGCCGTGCTGACCTGTTTGGAGTGCTGAAGCGCAGCTTCAGCATCAAGCGAAAGCTCCGCTTCCGCACTCCATAATCCCCTCACGCCCGCTTGCGGGAGAGGGGGCAAGGGGTTCCAAAAACGCCGTCTTACGGGTAGATCCCGCGAATGGTGGTCGCTTCGGACACGCGCTTGACGCCAATAATGTACGCGCCCATGCGCATGTTGACCTTGTTCTGCTCAGCGGTCTGGGCGACATGGTGATAGCTGCGCCGCATCGCCTTCTCCAGCTTGTGGTTGACCTCCTCCTCTTCCCAGAAGAAGGCTTGCAGGTCTTGCACCCACTCGAAGTAGGAGACAATCACCCCGCCCGCGTTCGCCAAGATGTCGGGCACGACCAGCACGCCCTTGTCGTCCAGGATTTCGTCGGCGTCGGGCGTCACGGGACCGTTCGCCGCCTCCACGATGATCCGCGCTTGGATGCGCTCGGCGTTGTGCCCCGTAATCACGCCGTGCAGCGCGGCGGGCACCAGCACATCGCAGGGCAGTTCGAGCAGTTCCTCGTTGGTGATGAGGTCGGCGTCGCGGTAGGCTTGGATGCAGCCATCACGCCCCGCGCAGTGCAGCAGGGCGGGGATGTTCAGCCCGTTCGGGTTGTAGATGCCGCCGCGTACATCGGAGATGGCGACCACCTTCGCGCCCGCTTGGTGCATCAGTTTCGCCGTGGCGGAGCCGACATTCCCGAAGCCCTGAATGGCGACGGTTGCGCCTTCCAGCGTGCGCCCCAGTTGGCGCAGCGCCTCGTGCGCCATCACCATCACGCCGCGCCCCGTCGCCTCCAGCCGACCCTCCGAGCCGCCAATCGCAATCGGCTTGCCCGTCACCACCGCAGGCACGGTGTAGCCCTTGTGCATCGAGTAGGTGTCCATAATCCACGCCATCACCTGCGGGTTCGTGCCCACATCGGGCGCGGGAATGTCCGATTCGGGACCAATCAGCATCGAAATCTCGGTGATGTAGCGGCGGGTCAGGTTCTCCAGTTCATGCACCGAGAGCCGTTTGGGGTCGCACACCACGCCGCCTTTCGCGCCGCTGTAGGGGATGTTCACCACCGCGCACTTCCATGTCATCCACATCGCCAGCGCGCGCGTCTCGTCCAGCGTGACTTCGGGGTGGTAGCGGATGCCGCCCTTGGCGGGACCGCGCGCGGGGTTGTGGTGGACGCGGTAGCCCGTGAAGACGCGAATCGAGCCGTCGTCCATCTTCACGGGAAAGTTCACGATGAGTTCCCGACGGGGGTGCTTGAGAACCTCCAGCAAGCTCCGATCGAGATTCAGGTAATGCGCCGCCGCTTCCAGTTGGCGTATGGCAATCGCATACGCGCTGCGCTCTTCGGTGTGTCGTTCGCGCTCAATAGTCGTCTGCGCCATTGCAGTTGTGCCTCCTCAGTTCGATACCGCCCATCCGTGCTAATTGTTCCATAACAGCGTGTCGTCTTCGCGTGCGGGCGGTAGAACACGCCGCGCAAGCCAGTAGACGGGTATCGCCAACCCCATATTATACACCATGCTGCTCAGACTCGCCTGCCCGAACGCGCGGGGATCAGCCATCGGTGCGGCGAAATAGAGTATGCCCTGCGCAATCAGATGCAGCAGCGCGACAGCGGGCAGGATGCTCAGCGGGTGGCGCGGCGCGATGACTATCGGCAAGTAGGCAACGGCGGTCGCCGCCAACACGCGACTGACGATCAGGCTGCCGACCGTCTGCTCCAGCAGGCTGGCGTGCAGCAGCCCCGTGAGAAACCCTGCCCACGCCGCCACCGTAGGGTTCGTGTAGAGCGCGATGCAAGCCAGCGTCAGCAGCGGGAAATCGGGCGTCGCGCCGCCGATTGCCATGCGGTGCGCCCACACGCCCTGAGCAACCGCCGCCACAACCACAGGCAACAGCCAGCGAAGCGTGTCGCGCCACCCGCCAGAGAGAACCAGCCGCGTGAGCCAGTGCGGCTGCACGCGCTCGAAGTCGTAGTGCACTTTGCGAATCGGTCGCCTGCCTCCCGCCTGTAGTATACTCGAACCCAAGCGCACAAGGCGCGTGCGTCAGCGGGAGGGCGGGCAGGTTCATGCCGCCTGCGTCGCGGCAGGCGGTAGGAGGCTTACACGCTCTGCCCGAAGTTGAACAGCACGGTCAGCAGGTCAGCGTCGTCCACTGTACCGTCGCCGTTGGTGTCCGTGTCGGGGTCGCCCGAACCGAAGTTGAACAGCGCCTGCAGCAGGTCGGCGTCGTCGATTGTGCAGTCGCCGTTCACATTCCCAGTCGCACGCGCCAAGCCGCCGCCCGAACCCGCCCAGCGGAGGTTGAACACATCGACCGTGACGACGGTGAACGCGTTCTCAATGCAGAACAGGTAGGCGCGCACGCGCAGGTTGTTGATGGCGTCGCCGCCCTCCTTGAGGATTTCCAGATGCGTATTGCGTCCCAGCGTGTTGTAGGGGTCAGCCCCGCACGACACGCGCTGCACGCGCCCCGTCAGCACGCCCGACACCTCGAAAATCTTGATGTTCGCGGAGAAGCCGTCGTCGCTGACCTCCACACAGATGTTCGGGTTGTCCGTGCCGCTCCAGCGCACCACCGCCGTGTTGCCGTCGTCCGAAATCACTTGACCAAAAAGCGGAATCCGTCGCTCGATGCCCGCAAACGGTTGCAAATCAAGCAAGATGTCCAACGCAACGCCGTCGTTGTTCAGGTCGCTGAACGCCAGTCGGAACGGCGGGCGCGGGTTGAAACTCTCGCTAAAGTTCGCCGCGCCCGTGATTCGGTAGTCCGCGCCGTTGAACTTGAACACAAAGTCGCCGCCATTTTGCAATTGTTGTGCAATCTGCGCGCTCGCGATAGCAAGCATCGCTGCGCTTATCAGACCCAGACCAAAGACCCGTGTACGCATAGTTGGCTCCTTTCGTCCCGCGTCGGGACAAGCAAAGTGTATCCCCGCTGAGGTTAATAATAGGTTATGCCAATCGCGCGTCCAAAGTTCACTATTTGCCCCCCTCCTTTAGGTTCCCCCCGCTTCGCGAGGGGAACCGCGCGAGGCGTGCCTACTCGGTTCCCCCTGCTTGCAGGGGGAACCTTAAGGAGGGGGTCGCCAACTGTTGTTTTTTGTGAACTTTGGCTTGGCGATTGGTATTACACGCTCTGCCCGATGAATCGCCGTCCATCGGTGTTGAATCGTGATTCAACGGGGTGGAATCGCGATTCGTCGAGAATGAATTACCATCCATCGGCGTTGAATCGCGATTCAACGAGAATGAATCGCTATCCGTCGAGAGTGTTCACTTGGCTAAGCGCAGGATGGCTTCGGCGAGGCGGTGCGGGTCGTGGCGCACATAGTCGGTCTGGCTGATGAAGTTGCCCGTGATGACCTTGTAGCCCATCTGACGGATGCGGTCAACATCGGACAGCACTAAATCCTGCCCGCTGGCGCGATAGCGTTCCATCAGTTCGGGCTGCGGCACGGCGGTGTTGACCAGCACATAGTCGCACACGCGCCCGCCCGCATGCGCCTCCAACGCCCGCACATGGTCGGATGCCGTGAAGCCGTCGGTCTCGCCAGGCTGGGTCATCACATTGCACACATAGACGCGCAGGGCGTCCGTCGCACGCAGCGCGTCGGCGATTTTGGGCACCAGCAGGTTCGGGATGACGCTCGTGAAGAGACTTCCTGGTCCCAGCACAATCACATCCGCTTGGCGGATGGCGTCGAGGGCTTCTTGGGGCGGCTCCACATCGGGCGGGGTCAGGTGCATGCGCCGAATGCGTGCGGGATGCTCCACAATCGCCGTTTCGCCCTCGACGCACGCGCCGTCGTCCATCTCCGCCCGCAGGCTTACATGGGTCAGCGTGGAGGGCAGCACGCGCCCGCGGATCGCCAGCACCTTGCTGATCTCCTGAATCGCCTGCTCGAAGTCGCCCTTGATTTGGGTCATCGCGGCAATCAGCAGGTTGCCGACCGAGTGCCCGCTGAGGTTGCCTGCGGTGTCTTTGAAGCGGTGCTGCAGCAGGGCGGTCATCGCGCCTTCGGCGTCGGCGAGCGCGATCAGGCAGTTGCGGATGTCGCCAGGGGGCAGGATGCCCAACTCGTGGCGCAGCCTGCCCGACGAGCCGCCGTCGTCGGTCACAGTCACGATGGCGACGATGTTGGCGGTGTAGCGTTTGATGCCGCGCAGCATGGTGGACAGCCCTGTGCCGCCGCCGATGACGACCACGCGCTTGCCGTGCGCCATCAGCGCATAGCGCGACAGCACATCCCACACGCGCCCGCTGGCGCGCGGCTGCAAAATGCCGACCAGCGTGCGCCATGCGCGGCGCAGCCCCCACCACCACACGCCCAGCCCCGCAAGTATCAGCGCGCCGCCCAGCGCCCAGCGCATCGCCTGCGCCGCGCGTGGCGTGGTCGCCGCTTGGCGGATGGGTTCGTCGATCGCGCGGTAGAGGCTATTGAGCCACTCGGCAGGCGCGCCCGCCAACGCCACCCACAACCCCGCCAGCGCAAGCAGCAGCCCCAGACTGGAGAACGCCAGCCACCGCTTCACCTGCATGCCAGGCATTAGCCAACGCCAGCGTCCGTCGCGCATGTTATGTCTCCCCCCGCGCCAAGTCGCGGTGTTCCACCGTCGCGCGGTAGCCCCGCTCGGCGAACCACTGCTCCAACGCCTCGCTCAGCACGACCGACCGATGGCGTCCGCCCGTACAGCCAATCCCGACCGTCAGGTACGCCTTGCCTTCGCGCTCGTAGCGGGGCAGTAGGTACGCCAAGAAGTTTCGCATCGTCTCCAGAAACTCCTGCGTTTCGGCGTCGCCAAGCACATACGCGCGCACGGCGGGGTCTGTGCCAGGCTTGGGCTTGAGGCGCGGCACATAGTGCGGGTTGCGCAGGAAGCGCACATCGAACACGAGGTCGGCATCAGCGGGCACGCCGTACTTGAAGCCGAACGACACGATGCGCACGCGCAAAGGCGGCTGCGCCTTCTCGTCGGCGTAGCGTTGGCGAATCGCCTCGCGCAGGTCTTGCGGTTTGAACAGTGTGGTGTCCAGCGTATGGTCGGCGATGGCTCTCAGCGGGGCGAGCAGCGCGCGCTCCGCGCGAATGGCTTTTGGCAGGCTCGGCTCGCGGCTTGCCAGCGGGTGCGGGCGGCGCGTCTCCTTGAAACGGCGCACCAGCACCTCGTCCGCGCAGTCCAGAAACAGCACCTCGATAGGCGCGCCGTCCGCGCGCATCTGCAGCACGGCTTGCTCGGCGTCCTCCAGCGGCTCGTTCGCGCGGGTGTCCACCACGACCGCCACGCGCTGCCCCGTCGCAACGCGCTCGCGTAGCGCGCCCAGCATCGACGGCGGCAGGTTGTCGATGCAGAAGTAGCCGATGTCCTCCAGCGTCTGCAGCGCAAGCGTCTTGCCCGCGCCCGACACGCCCGACACCAGCACCAGTCGCCCTGCGCTCATTTCTTGCCCCCCAGCACCAGCGCACTGAGCGCGCCGTGCGATAGCCCCACCAGCACGGCGGGCGCAATCGCCGAAACGGGCTGCCCAAGCAGGTAGCCTGCGAACAGTTGCTCGCTCAGCTGCGCAAAGAAGAAGAACACCAGCCCGTTCACCACCAGCGCGACGAGCATCAGTTTCGCCGCGCGCCCCTTGCGAAACGCCAGCGACCCCAGCCCGACGAACACGGCGACGATTAAGCTCATCACTGCGCTCATCGCCAGCGACTCCTGCCAATACGCGCTCGGCTGGATGTCCAGCGCGACGATGAGCCGCTCCCCGCCGCTGTAAGGCGGCTCGCGGTCAACCGCCTCTGCGCCGAGCCGCGTCTCCAGCGCGCTCTCGTAGCGTGTGCGCAGCGCGTCCAGCCCGTACAGCGCGCCCATATGCGCCCCCGTCATCAGCACATACAGCCCAATCCAAATCGCCAGCCCCCGCAGCAGTCGCCCCACGCCGATTACCTCCGCTTGTTCGGCTCGTCGCGCAACAGCACGCCGCTCAACAGCCCGTTGATAACACCCAGCACGAGGCTCCCGTACAGCGCCGCCCAGAAGTTGCCGATGCGGAAGTTGAACGGCGCAAGCGCGAACACCGCCCAAAACAGCAGCGTATTCACCAGCAGTCCAGCAATCCCCAGCGTCAGGCAGTTCAGCGGCAGCAGCGCGAGTTTCACCCCGCGCTTGATAAAGGCGTTCACCAGCCCCAGTAGCAGCGCCATAATCAGGTTGTCCTGCCACTTCGGGCTGGGACTCATGTCCAGCCCCAGCCGCGCGCCGCTCCAAAAGGTCAGGTGCAGTGCAACCGCGAAGATCAGCCATTTGAACAGGAACTGCATCGGGCAAGATTATACCGTGTACGGGGGGCGCGCTCCGACTTCAAACTTCGCATGGGGTATATTTCGACGGGAGGCACGGATTATGGCGCTGACGCAGGCAGGAACCAAGCCCGCTGTGGAGTATCCCTCCACCGACGGCGAACCGATGGCGCAAAACAC
>JAIMAN010000086.1 GCA_023511915.1 Armatimonadota bacterium | reverse complement strand
AGTTCAAAATTGGGCGGTGTTTTGGGGGTAGTGTGGGGTGTGTGGCGGCGTCAGGTTCAACTATTTAGCGTGGCTAAGGGATTGGCGAAGGTCGGTAGACATATGATCCGAGTTCAAGGGGGTGGGAGGTTCGCCAGAAGTTTAGCGTGGCTAAGGGATTGAGGTGGGTTGAGTTCAGCGGGTTGGGGTGTGAAGTTGGAGTATTGGTTGAGGTTTGGGTGCGGGTGGGGTTTTTGGGTGGGGGGTTCGCGCAGTATTTAGCGTGGCTAAGGATTTTCAGGCAGGCAGACGCGGTTGGAAGCGTTGCAGGCGTTGGAGCCGTTCGTGCAGGCTGGGGTGGAGCGCGTCGCTGGCGCGTTGGGCGTCGCGGGGCTGCAGCGCGGCGAGTTTGTGGAGCGCGCGGATCAGCGGCTCCGCGCCGTACTGACTGACGGCGAAGGCGTCCGCCTCCTGTTCGTGGCGTCGGCGCAGCCAGAGCATGGGGGCGAGCATGCCGAGCGCGAGGGCGACGAGCAGCCCCAGCAGTCCCCAGCGCGGCAGCCGTTCCCACAGGGGCGCGCCTGCAAGCGTGAGCGCGACGCCCGCGAGGGTCAGCCCCGCCCACAGGCGCACGAGCCGCCGCCGCTGCGCCAAGTGCGCTACTTCGTGCGCCAGCACCGCGTGCAGTTCGGGTTCGGTCAGCGCGGCGAGCAGGGCGTCGGTGAGCGCGATTCTGCCCCCGCTGAGCGCGTAGGCGTTGGCGGTGCGCGTGCGGGTTCCGTCCAGGATGAGCAGTTCGCGCACGGGGACGCCGAGTTCGTCGCCGAGCCGTTGCGCTTCGGCGAGCAGGCTGGGCGCGACCGACACGGCGCGGACGGGCAACGGCGCGGCGCGTCGGGTGAGGGTCAGCCCCAGCAGCAGCGCGGTCAGCCCCATCGCGCTGGCGCCAAGCATGCCCGCGCTGCCCCAGTCGCGGGACGCGCCGCTGAGCGTGTAGTGCGCGGTCAGCCCCGCCAGCCCGACGGCGACGAGCGGCGCGAGCGCGTCGCCCACGGGGCGCAGGCGCACGGCGAGATACGCAGGGCGCGCGGCGGTCAGCCCCCGTTCCGATCGCTCGCGCGGATAGAGCCGCCAGAACACCGCCGCGAACTCCAGCAGCGTCTGCGCGCCGCTGAGCATCAGCCCCAGTGCGGCAAGCGGCGCAGGCGGCGTCGCATCCGCATAGACCGCCGCCCACACGACGCCCTTCGCCCCGATAGAGAGCCACAGCAGACAGCGTAGGCGACGCATCGCGCGCCCCAGCGGAACCGACGCCCGCGTCCATCGCCAGCCCAACGCCAGCACGAGTAGCCCAATTAGCAGATGCGCCCCAACCAACACGCAGGTAGGGGGATTATCGGCAGGTGCGCGGGAATTCTGGTGGAGGCGGGGGGAATCGAACCCCCTTCCGAGACCGTTGCGCACTCAGCTTCTACGAGCGTATCCTGTCTTTGGCTCTCGCGTCGGGTTTCCCGACAGGCAGGGCGCCCCGACGCCAGCTCAGCTGAGTGTCCTCCGTCCGCCCTGAGCGCGGCTTCAGGAGCCAGTCGGTCTGCCCACGCTCATCTCGCCTCGGACCGACCGCGAGGCGAGCGGCGCGCTGCTTAATTAGGCAGCGAGAGCATAGTTGGTGTTCGCACTTCTTGTGTGCCGCTTTTTTACGAGGCCAGCGGCGCCTCGGCTCGCCACTGAGCGTCAAGCGTGTCCCGTCGAACCCTGACGCCCCCGTGTCAGGGTTATTATACCCTATCGCGCGCCGAAAAGTTCCCACACGCGCATCTGCCCAGCGGGTACAATTCCCGTATGCCCAAAGCGAGGATCTACATCACGCTCAAGCCGAGCCTGCTGGACGCGCAGGGGCGCGTGCTGGAGAACGCGCTGCGCCAGCTGGGGTTCGAGACCGTGCAGGGCGTGCGCGTCGGCAAGTATCTGGAGGTGGACCTGCAGCCCGACGGCGACCCGCACGCGCAAATCGAAGCGATGTGCCAGAAACTGCTGGCGAACCCCGTGATTGAGCAGTACCGCTACGAGGTCAGCGACTCATGAGGGCGGGCGTGATTGTGTTCCCTGGCTCCAACTGCGACCGCGACGCCTACTTTGCGCTGCGCGATGTGCTGGGCTACGCGGTGGACTTTCTGTGGCACGATGCGGCGTGCGATTTGGGCGACTACGGGCTGGTGGTCGTGCCGGGTGGGTTTTCGTATGGCGACTATCTGCGTCCGGGGGCGATTGCCCGCTTCGCGCGGGTGATGGACTCGCTGCGGGCGTATGCGGCGCGGGGCGGACGGGTGCTGGGTGTATGCAACGGCTTCCAGATCCTGTGCGAGGCGGGGCTGCTGCCGGGCGCACTCACGCGCAACATCGGGCTGAAGTTCCGTTGCATGCCCGTGCATATCCGCGTGGAGAACGCTGCGACGCCGTTCACGCGGCGGTATCGGCAGGGCGAGGTGCTGCGCCTCCCGATTGCGCATGGCGACGGGCGCTATGTGTGCGACGAGGCGACGCTGCAGCAGCTGCGGGCGAACGGGCAGATTATCTTCCGCTACTGCAGTCCGACGGGCGCGTTGGACGCGGCGCACAACCCGAACGGCTCGGTAGACCATATCGCGGGCGTGGCGAATGCGCAGTTCAATGTGCTGGGGATGATGCCCCACCCCGAGCGCGCCTGCGAGCTGCTGCTGGGCAGCGAGGACGGGCGCAGACTGCTGGAGGTGGGGTAGTCTCTACGGCTCCACCACCCGCACCGAATGGAGTTCCAGTTGCCCTGCGTTGCGCTGGATGATTAGCGTCTCCGCGTCGCGCCAGTCGAAGCCGAAAGGCGACGCCAAGCCCATCTCGTGGAACGCGCCCTGCTTGACAACCTTCGGTGTGTAGGCGTTCAGCGTGTGGACGACGCCTGTGGCGATGTCCAGCACATAGAAGCCCTTGTCGGTGTACCATGCCAGCCGTTGCCCGTCGGGCGAAAAGCGGTAGTAGGTCTCGTAAGTATCGGCGTTCGCCGACAGCGTTTCGTTGGGGATGAGCGCGAGGCGTCGAGGCGCGCCGCCCTGCAACGGTCGCTCGAACACCGCGAGGAACTTCTCGTGTTCCACCCGCGCCCAGCGCATCACGACGCCCGACTTGTCCACCCAGAACGCTTGCACATCGCCACTGGTCGTTAGCGGGATGAGTTGCGCCCCACGCAGGAGATAGAGGTTGCCACGACGCGCTAATAATGTAGACAAGACCCTTTCTCCCTCGAACAAATCAAAAGAAACCCGACTGCCCACTGTGCCCAAGTGAACGACAGCCATCGGCGGGTCAGACCGCAACCAGTGCGCCCAGTCCCACGCGACCACTTTGTCATAATACTCTTTGGGAATGTGTATCTGCTGCGTGCAAACCCAAGGATCCGTGCGGTAGATGAGGATCGAAGGGTGTTCCTCGTCACCGCTCAGTCCCATCAGGGATTTGCCGTCCGCGCTCCAGCGGGGCGCGTGCACGCTAATCGGCAACTCCGTCAAGCGTCCCGAAGCGACCTCGTACAGCATGAGGCTATACTTGGCGTCCGAGGTCTGGGCAGTGTCTGCAGGGGTGGCGTCGCCGTTCTCGGACGGCGTCGCTTGGGCGTCCGTAGGCGCTTCGGCACGAAGCCAAGAGAAGCACACAGCGCGCGAGTCGGGCGTCCACTGGCAATTATTGACCCATCCCGCGTGGGGAGACCCCTTATCGAGGGAGAAGCGAACAATCGGGGTCGTTTGGCGACGGTCGATGTGATACAGCGCGAGTTCGGCGTCGTAGGAGTCGGCAGGGGCGTCGGGCGGTTTACGCACAATCGTCACATACTGTCCGTCGGGTGAGGTCCGCACCCACCCTGGATCGCCGCAGCCCGAAAACAGCACTGCAGCGACCAGCATGCATAAGGCGCCGCTCATGCGTTTGAGGCGCATTCCAATCACCTTCGATTCGAGTATACCCCGCGTCCGCCGCCCAGCGGAAGGGACTTAAGTCCTAAATTCGCGCGTTGGCAGCGCGACCAATCAGGCATAGGGCAGCCAGCGGGTATAATCCCTTCAGCCTGCGCAGGGCAGGCGCGCACTTGACAGAGGAGGTTCTATGGCGATGACGCCGACGACTATGGAGCGAGCGAGTTTCCCGAAGTTAGACCTACTGCGCACGATGATGCGTTCACGCGAGGGCGACCGCCGCGAAGGCATCCTCATGCGCCAAGGCAAGGGCTGGTTCCAAGTGCCTGGCATGGGGCACGAGGCGATTGCAGCGATTGCCTATCACCTGCGCCCTGATGACTATATCTTCCCGACCTATCGCGACCGTGCGCTGATGCTGGCGCGGGGGATGACCACGCGCGAGATTGCGCTTGACTTTATGGCGCGGGCAGGCTCCAGTTCCGACGGGCGCAATATGCCTGCGCACTACTCGTCGCGTGCGCTGAATGTGTTCTCGGTGGCGACCCCCACAGGCGCGCAGTGCCTGCCCGCCGTGGGAACCGCGTGGGGCGTCAAACTCGCGGGCGACGACCGCGTGGTGGTCTGCAGCATCGGCGACGCTGCGACCCGACAGGGCGAATTCTACGAAGCGGTGTGCCATGCCATCCAAGAGAGCCTGCCCATCGTGTTCGTCGTGGAGGACAACCAGTACGGCATCAGCACGCCCACACGGAACATGCTGCCGATGCGCCTGCAGGTGTTCGACGAGCGGTGGGTGGTGTTCGTGAACGGGCGGCGCGCCGACGAGGTGTACGAAAAAGCGGGCGAGGCAATCCGCAAGGCGCGCGCAGGCGGCGGACCGACCATCCTGTGGTGCGAGATTGACCGCCTGAGTTCGCACACCAGCGCGGACGACCACCGCGTGTACCGCCCCGCCGACGAAATCGAAGCGATGTTCGAGCGCGACCCCATCCGCCTGCTTGCCGAGCAACTCATCGCCGAGGGCGCGCTGACGCAGGAACAGTTCGAGCAGATGCAGGCGGACATCACGCGCGAGGTGGACGCGATTTACCAAGAGGTGGAGCGCGTCCCGCTGCCTGACCCCGCGCATGTGCTGGATCACCTGTACGGCGAGCCGTCTGCGCACTACCAGCCCCTGCCGCTGGAGGTGGAGAGCGAGCCGACTACGATGGTCGCTGCGTTCAACCGCACCTTCCACGCCGCGATGGAGACCTTCGACGCCATCGTCGTGTTCGGCGAGGACATCGAAGACCCCAAAGGCGGCGTGTTCGGCTTCACCAAGGGGCTGAGCAGCAAGTACCCTGAGCGCGTGCGCAACTCGCCGCTGGCGGAAGCGACGATTGTGGGCACGGCGGTCGGGCTGGCAGCGATGGGCTACCGCCCCGTGTTCGAGATTCAGTTCATCGACTTCATCACGCCGGGCTTCCACCAACTGGTCTCGCAAATCGCCACCCTGCGCTGGCGTAGCAAGGGCGAGTGGAAGTGCCCGCTGGTGATTTACTCGCCGTATGGGGCGTACCTGCCCGCAGGCGGGATGTGGCACAGCCAGAGCAACGACGGCTGGTGGGCGCACACGCCAGGCATCCGCGTCGCCATCCCCAGCACGCCCGAAGACATCGCGGGGCTGTTCTGGGCGGCGATTCAAGACGATGACCCGACGCTACTGCTGATTCCCAAGCATATCTTTCGCGTGCGCATGCCCGTGCAGGCGTATCGCGCCATCCCGTTCGGCAAGGCAGCCCTCCGCCGCGAAGGGACGGATGTCACCGTCGTCGCGTGGGGCAACACGCTGGAGTTGGCGTTCCAAGCCGCCGAGCAGTTCGCGCAGCAGGGCGTCTCGCTGGAGATTATCGACCCGCGCACGCTGGTTCCGTTCGACTGGGAGACCGTTGAGCGGTCGCTGGCGAAGACGGGCAGGCTGGTGGTGATTCACGAGGACAACCGCACCTGCGGCTTCGGGCAGGCGATTATCACGGAGATGACCAGCGTCCCTGAGCGGTTCAACCTGCTGTTGTCGCCGCCGCAGCTGGTCGCCCGCTACGATGTGCATATCCCGTTCTGCCCCGAGTTGGAGTATGCGGTGCTGCCCGACTTGGCGCGGGTGATGCGGGCGATTCAGACCACGCTGGAGTAAGGTCAGCCGAGCTGCTCGAGCGCTTCGTCGAGGGCGTGCCAGGCGAGGGTGGCGCACTTGACGCGCACGGGGAAGTGGCGCACGCCCGCGAGCGCGGCGATGTCGCCCAGCGTGTCGAGGTCGCCCTCCGCTTCGCCCTTGACGAGCGCAAGCACCTGCTGGATCAGCGCGCGCGCCTCGTCCAGCGTCTTGCCTTGCATCGCTTCGGTGAGCATTGAGGCGGACGCTTGGCTAATCGAGCAGCCGCGCCCGCGAAAGCGGATGTCCTCGATGCGCCCGTCGCGAGCGCGCAGGTCGAGGATAACCTCGTCGCCGCAGGAGGGGTTGAAGCCCTCTTGGGTGATTTTGGGCGGCTCCAGTTCGCCCCTGCCGCGCGGCTGGCGGTAGTGATCCAGAATAATCTCCTGATACAGCTCGTTGAGTGTGGTCATCGGTTGCCCCCGTTAGACGCGTCCGAAGATGCGCCGCGCCTCGTGCAGCGCGTCAATCAGCGCGTCGATGTGCTGCGTGTCGTTGTAGATGGCGAGGCTGGCGCGTGCAGTCGCTCCACCCAGCCGCTCGCCCAACGGATGCGCACAGTGCAACCCCGACCGAATCGCCACATCGCGCGTGTCCAGCACGGTCGCGATGTCGTGCGGGTGAATCTCGCCCAGCGAGAAGGCGAAGATGCCCGCGCGGTCGGGGATGGGACCGTGCAGACGCAGGTCGGGCACCTCCTGCAGGCGTTCGAGGGCATAGGCAGTCAACTCGCGCTCGTACCGCTCGATGGCGTCGCGCCCGATAGCGTCGATAAAGTCCAGCGCAGCGTGCAGCCCGACGGCTTCGCCGATGGGTGGCGTGCCCGCTTCGAACTTGGCGGGCGGCTCCGCCCACACCAAGCGATCCCAGCGCACGATTTGCACCATTCCGCCGCCGACATGGTAGGGCGGCGTCGCCTCCAGCAGCGCGCGCTTGGCGTACAGCACACCAATCCCCGTCGGTCCGTAAGCCTTGTGTCCCGAGAAGGCGAGGAAGTCGCAGTCGGTGGCTCGCACATCGACGGGCAAGTGGGCGACGCTCTGCGCGGCGTCCACCAGGCACAGCGCGCCCGCCGCGTGCGCCCGCTGGCAAATCGCCGCTACAGGGTTCACCGTGCCCAGCACATTCGAGATGTGCGACACCGCCACGAGGCGCGTGCGCTCGGTCAGTAGCCGCTCCAAGTCGTCCAAGTTCAGCCTGCCGTCGTCGGTGATGCGCCACACTTTGAGATGCGCGCCCTGCTTCTCGGCGAGGCGCATCCACGGCAGGAGGTTCGCGTGATGCTCCATCTCGGTGACGATGATCTCGTCGCCCGCCTTGACGAACGCCTCGCCCCAGCTGCTGGCGACGAGGTTGATGGCTTCGGTCGTGCCGCGCGTGAAGACGATTTCGGCAGGTTCGCGGGCGTTGAGGAACTGCGCTACGCGCGCCCGCGCCGCCTCGTACAGCTCGGACGCCTTTGCGCCCGCGCCATGCCCCCCGCGATGCACATTCGCGTTGTGGTGCGCCCAGAAGTTGCTCACCGCCTCAATCACAGCGTAGGGTTTCTGCGTGGTCGCCGCGTTGTCCAAGTAGACCACGCTCCGCATCTCAGAGTGCGGCTGGAAAAACGGGAACTGCCTGCGAATCTCGCGTGCATCAAGCGTAAATGTCGTTGTCATAGCATTCGCCTCCTACTCCAGATAGACCCACACGAAGCCGTCCTCCTCTTTGACCTGCAGGGCGCGGATGGGGCGCACAGCGGGCAGCCCCTTCGCCTGACCCGTGTAGGGGTCGAACTTCGCCCCGTGATGGGGGCACTCCAGCAGGTCGCGATGAATGTGCCCAGGTACGCCGTCCGCATCCGAGAGGGGCAGCTTCTGGTGCGAACACACATCCACCACCGCAAAATACCCTTTGGACGCGCGCCCAATCAGCACGCGCTGCCCGTTCAACTCAACCGTGCGAAACTCGTTCTCCGAAAGCTCCGTTGGGATCGCCTTCAGCCACATCGTCAGCCTCTGTATTTAGCGTGGCTAAATTATACCCGACCAACGCGGATCGGGTAGTCACCCCTTCTGGTAGTGATAATGCCTATAGGTCAGAAACTCCTCCCAACTCCCAATATGGTCGGTCAAACCTATCGCCATCGCAGGACTCCTACGCCCATAACGACACCCATCCGAAAGACCATCCACACGCTCACGCAAACACCGATGCGAACGCAACCAGTTGCTCTCAAACA